>DATJHY010000020.1:0-4785 GCA_035493635.1 Gemmatimonadaceae bacterium
GTCTGCGCCCCGTCGCGCGCGACGCCGAGCACCGTGAAGCGCTCGTCGACGAGGTGCTCGTGCATCAACTGATAGATCGCCGGCAGCAGCTTGCGCCGGCTCAAGTCGCCGAGCGCGCCGAGGATGATCATCGTGCACGGATCGGCGCGATCGCGCCCGGGCTCCGGCGCGCGCTCGTGCTGCATCGGCCGCGGCGAGATGACAGGATCGCGGGCGTCGCGCGGATTCATGTCGTCTTCACCGCGTGCCCGCCGAACTCGTTGCGAAGCGCCGCGATGACCTTGGCGCCGAACGAGTCGGCCTGGCGTGAGCGGAAGCGCGTGAGCAGCGAGAGCGTGATCGTCGGCGCCGGCACGTCGAGGTCGATCGCTTCCTGTACGGTCCAGCGCCCTTCGCCCGAATCTGCGACCCAGCCCTTGATGTCGGCGAGCGATGCGTCGCGGGAGAACGCAATCGCGGCGAGCTCGTTGAGCCACGAACGCACGACGCTGCCATGCTGCCACACGTTGGCGATCTGCTCGAGGTCGAGCTTGGGAAAGAGCTTGGACGCATGGAGGATCTCGTAGCCCTCGGCGTATCCCTGCAGCAGCGCGTACTCGATGCCGTTGTGAATCATCTTCACGTAGTGCCCCGCGCCGGTCGGGCCGACGTGCGCGTAGCCGTCCTCCGGCGCGAGCGTGGTGAAGATCGGCTCGCAGTGCTTCACCGCGGCGTCGCTCCCACCCACCATGAGACAGTAGCCGTTCTCGAGTCCCCAGATGCCGCCGCTCGTTCCCGAGTCGACGAACTCGATCTTCGCCTTGGCGAGCTCGGTGCCGCGACGCATCGTGTCGTGGAAGTTCGAGTTGCCGCCGTCGATGATGATGTCGCCCGCGGCGAGCGCTGGCCTGAGCGCGGCGATCGTCTGATCGACCGGATCGCCCGCCGGCACCATGATCCAGACGACGCGCGGCGTCTCGAGCGCGCGCACGAGCGCCGCGAGATCGGCGGCGGGCGTGGCGCCGAGCGACGCGTACTTCGACACCGCGTCCGCGCTGCGATCGTACACGACGACTTTGTGTCCCTTGCGCATGAGGCGCTCGACCATGTTGCCGCCCATGCGCCCCAACCCGATCATCGCCAGTTGCATGTTCCCGGACCGTACGTGAAGAGTGAGACGTGTCTAAACCAGCAACCCCTGCGCCCGAAGGTCGGCCCGCAGCTGGTCCGCCGTGCGAAAGTGGATCGTGCGCATTCCCAGTCCCGCCGCGGGCGCGAGATTCTGCAATCGATCGTCGATGAACAGCGTGCGCGCGGGGTCGGCCTGCGTCATGCCGAGCACACGGAGATAAATGTCGTGCGTCGGCTTGCGCACGCCGAGCCAGCAGGACGTGAAGAACGTCGGGAAGATGTCGCCGATCCCGAACTCGCGGATGCGATGCGCGTTCAACTCGGCGCCCTCGTTGTTGAGCGTCGCCATGCGCACGGCGTGCGACCGCGCGATCTCGCGAGCGATGGCGATCGAATCCGGCCACGCGATGCTCTGCGCGAACATGAACGCCTTGAACTCGGCGCGATTGCAGCCGCGCGGCTCGCAGAACACAGTGACGTCGAGGTACTCGTCGAGCGAGATCTGTCCCGCCTCCAGCGCTCCCACCGTCTCTTCGTGCCGATACTGGAAGTCCTCGGCGTCGAGGCCAAAGCGTTCGATCGCCGCCTCGCGCTGCTCGCGATCCCACCCGTTGCTGCCGAGCACGCCGCCGACGTCGAACAGCACCAGGTCGACCGAAGGCGCGGCCCTCATCCGACGAGGACCGCCCGCGCCGGCGCGCCGTCCAGTCCCTGCAGCCGTAGCGGCAGCACGCGCAGTTCGTACGGGCCCATGGGCGGCGCGGATAGATCCAGGCCTTCGACGATCACGATGCCACGCTCGAGGAGCGTGAGGTGCGTCGCGTGATGCCCGGAGTGAAACTGCTCGATCGAGAAATAGTCCACCCCAACGAGCTTGACGCCGAGCGATGCGAGGTAGCGCGCGCCGTCCGGCGCGAGATAGGTGTAGTCGCGCACGAACTCGCGGTCGCGAATGAAGCCGGAGTTCCGCGTCTTGATGAGTATTCGTGAATGACCTTTGAGCTCGTGCAGGCGCAGCTGCTCCTCGCCGACCGCCATGACGTTGTCGGGGACCGCGACGAGCATCGCGGGGCCCATCAGCACGTCCAGCGCGAGCTGGTCGATGGTCATGCCGTCGTCGATCATGTGCTTGGGCGCGTCGACGTGCGTGCCGGTGTGCGAACCGAACGCCAGCGACGACACGTTCGAGCTGCCGCCTTTGGCGATCTCCTGCTGCGGGGTAATCCGGATTTCGGGATTCCCCGGATACACCAGCCCGCCATTCTCGATGGGCAGGGAGACGTCATAGAAGGTCGGCATGTGGTCTCTGGAAAAGGTACTACGAACTTGGGATCCCCGTTATGCAAGGATCGGCGCGTCAGGCAGGCACCAATCTCTGCAAGGAATCCGTAAGCCCCTCTGGCCACCCGCTGCTCGGCGTACTTCTATAAAGTGTATGCGCCGCTCCCCGCGCCTCGTCGGCACCGTCGCCCTCCTCATCCTCGCGCTCGTCGTGTGCGCGGTGATGGCCTATCAGGCCTGGGATGCCGCGCAGTCGCAGCGCCGGACCGCGGAGAGCGCCCTCCACGACTACGCGAAGATCGCCGACTGGCAGCTCACGCAGCACGCCAAGAATGCCCTGCTGACGCAGGTCGTCACCGCCCTCAGCTCCCAGGCGTCGCAGGTGGACCCGGCGCATCTCGAGCGGACCGTTCTCGCGCCCGAGCAGGTGGAGGACATCGCGCGGGGCATGGTGTCGTGGTGCAACTGCCTGTCGGGCGTGCGCTACTTCTTCCGCTACGACTGGCGCGACGGGACGCTTCGCACTACCGAGACCGATCTCTCCGACGCCGATCTCGCGTGGGCTCGCGACACGATCGTCGCCTACACCAAGGCGTTGGCGCCGCTCAAGGACCGAGCGATCCTCGCCTTTGGATCGCCCGACGGCCGGTTCGGGCCACTCAAGAATCTCGCGGTGATCCTCACTAACGATTCGTACGCGATGCTGTTCGGCGAGCGCGCCCGGCGCCCCGTGCTGCTCGTCTTCGTGGTCGCGCGCGACATCGAGCACGGCATGCCGGTCGTCCTCTATGGATTCGCCACCGATCCGACGCCGTTCCTCACGCCGGTGTTCGAGAACATCAGAGGTGTGGAAGGCGGCAAGACCGCTCTCCTTCCCGAGTCGCTGATCCGCGGACTGCATCCTGATTCGATTCTCTCGATCTCCGTGACGACACTGCCCGGCGCCGAGGTGTACAAGTCCGGCTGGGCGGCGCCGCGCTACACCGCGGTCGACACGATCGAGCCGAGCTTCGGCCGGCTCGTCATGCGCACGAGCCTCCGGCCCGACTTCGCCGGCGCGCTCGTCGTCGGCGGGCTGCCGCGCTCGCGCGTGCCGGCGCTGGTCGCGTTGTTCATCGTCGCCGCGGGGTTGCTCTCGCTCGCCTTGCTACAGCTTCGACGCCAGCAGCAGCTCGCGCGGCTCCGCACCGAGTTTGTATCGGGCGTGTCGCACGAGCTCCGCACGCCGCTCGCGCAGATCCGCTGGTTCGCCGAGCTGCTGCACATGGGCAAGCTGCGCACGGAAGAGGAGCGCGCGCGCTCGGCGGGGATCATCGACCAGGAAGCGCGCCGGCTCACGTACCTGGTCGAGAACGTTCTCAACTTTTCTCGCACCGAAAAGGGTACGAACCGCATCTCGACCGCGCCGGTGGAGCTCGACCACGAGATCAGCGACGCGCTCGAGCTCTTCGCGCCGCTCGCGCGCGCGCGGCAGATGACCGTGCACGACGAGCTGGCGGCCAACGCGATCGTCGTGCTCGACCGCGACGCCCTGCGTCAGATTTTGCTCAACCTGCTCGACAACGCTGCCAAGTACGGCCCGCCGGGCCAGGCGATAACCGTCGGCTCGGAGATCGCCGGCGACCACGCGCGAATCTGGGTCGAGGATCAGGGACCCGGCATTCCGCACGAGGACCGCCGCCGTGTGTGGGAGCCGTACGTGCGGCTCAATCGCGACGCCGAGTCGACGACCGGCGGCAGCGGCATCGGGCTCTCGGTCGTACGCGAGCTCGTCGAGCTGCACGGCGGCCGCACGCGCGCCGAGAGCGCGCGGGGCGGCGGAGCGCGCATCGTGATCGAGCTGCCCATCAGCAGCCACTCGAATCGCCACGAAGACAAGCCCGATACTCGGCAAGCCAACGTGCAACTCAAGGCGGTCCCATGACGGTCCCCGCGAACAGCTGGCAGACGCCGGCAAATGGTATGAGTCACGCCCAGCACCACGGTGCCACGCACGCGAGCAGCCCGAGCGGCGGCGTCGCTCCGCAGGTGAAGGGTCGGATTCTGATCGTCGAGGACAACGCGAATCTCGCCTACGGACTGAGAACCGGCCTCGAGATCGAGGGCTACGAGGTGCAGGTCGCTGAGGACGGAGAAGGCGGGCTCGAGCGTGCTCGAGCGTGGAAGCCGGATCTCGTGATGCTCGACCTGATGCTGCCGGGGATGGACGGCTATCGCGTGCTGCGCGCGCTCCGCGACGGCGGTTCGGAAGTCCCGGTGCTGATCCTCACTGCGCGCGGCGAGGAAGCCGACAAGGTGCTCGGTTTCCGTCTTGGCGCGGACGACTACGTCACCAAGCCCTGCGGTGTGCTCGAGCTGCTGGCGCGCGTCGGCGCGCTGCTTCGCCGCTCGCGG
>DATJHY010000021.1:0-9121 GCA_035493635.1 Gemmatimonadaceae bacterium
GCGTTGCGTCAATGCGTACAGGTCCGATCGCGCCGTCTCGCTCGTCGCGCCGGGCGCGAGCCGGCCAAGTATGTCGACTTGGAGGGTGAACTCCGGCGGCAGCGGCCGCCAGGCCTCCGTGCCAGCCGGATACTCGAGCCCGGGCGGAGCTACGCCGACGATCGTAACGTGAGACTGATCGTACGGCTCGATCAGCGTGCGTCCGACAATCAGAGAATCCTCGCCGAACTGCCGACGCCACGAAGCGTAGCTGAGCACCATCACCTTGGGTGCCCCGGCAGCGCCGTCACTCGGCCGAAGCAGCCGCCCGAGTACCGGCCGGCTGCCGAGCACATCGAACACGTTCGCCGTCGCGTACGCCGCCGCGAGATCGACCGGAACGCCGCGATCGAGTAGCGGCGCCGGGACCGCACCGAGATGATACACGCCGGCCACCTGCCGGAGGGTGCGGCTGTCGCGCCGGATCTCGTCCAGATATGGCAGCGGCACGTCGAGATGCGCGCCGCCGCGATCCAGCGGATGCAGGACGATCAACCGGTCCTGGTCGAGCACCGGCAGTCGATCGACCACGACGGCGCGATAGACCGTGAACATGGCCGTCGACATGCCAATGCCCAATCCGAGAATGAGCACGGCAGCTAACGTGAAACCGCGTGACCGCCGGAGCGAGCGCAACGCGAAGGCGATGTCGCGTGAGAGATTGTCGACCATTGTTCGGGATTCGCTCCGGAGACCCATGAGGAGAGCTAGCGCGCCGCTGCAGCGAAGTCACCTGCCCAGGGATGACACACGAGCGCTGTGCGACCCCAACCGCTCCAAACGAATCCCGCGCGTTTCACTGCTGATCCTCGCGAATGACGCCGGTGCAGTCCGGGACGCCTCTGCGCGCCGGGTCCACGTGCAGACACGTCAACGGCAAGGGCAACAGCGACAGCCCAACGCAGAGACGCAGAGGGCGCGGAGGGCACAGAGGACGGGACACCGGGCGGGCTCGTTCCGCAACGAGCCCGGATTGAACTACTCAACGCAGAGGCGCAGAGGCGCGGAGCCGCAGAGAACTGCTCCGGCCGGGAGCGTTCGAATCGCCACGCGCCGGGATTCTTTGATTGCACTGCCGCTCAGGATGCCACGAATAGCGTTCCGAGCGGCACTGCCAAAGAAAAGTCCGTCCGGGCTCGTGCGACGAGGCGCCGTAGTGCAAACCGGAGGCTCTCTGCGCCTCCGCGTCTCCGCGTCTCTGCGTTCAAGTAGTTCCTCTGCGCCCTCCGCGTCCTCTGCGCCTCTGCGTTGAGCAGTTGCAGTTGCAGTGGCAATTGCCGTTGCACTGGTAGTGGCAGTGGTCGTCCGTCGGATATGTCCACCGGCGGACGCCTATTCGTTTCGGCGAAACTCCGCCCGGTACCGGCCCGGCGCTGTGCCACGCCAGCGCGAAAAGGCGCGCGAGAACGCGAACTCGGATTCGTAGCCGACTCGATGCGCGATCACGGAGACTGGGTCGCCGGTGAGCCGCAGCTCGCGCGCAGCCAGGTCCATGCGCCATTGCGACAGGTAGGCGAGCGGCGGCACGCCGACCAGTGCCGTGAATCGCCGGATGAGCGTGGCGCGCGAGAGATTCACTTCGCGAGCGAGCCGCTCCGTCGTCCACGGCGCTGCGGGCTTGCCGTGCATCGCCGCGAGCGCGCGAGCGATGACGGGATCGCGAAGCGCGAGGAGACAGGACGCGCCGCCATCGCCCTGCGGCTCCGCCCAGGCGCGCAGCACGTGCACGAACAGCACGTCGAACAACCGATCGACCGACGTGCGCCACCCCGGCGCGCGCGCCTCGAGCTCCTGCCGCACGAGGCGCAGTGTCGTTCGCACGGCGCTCTCGTGGATCGCGTCCTGTCCCGCTACCAACAACACGGACGGTAGGAGCGACAGCAGCGGCGCCGCAACGTCGCGGTCGTACTCGTAGGTGGCGCACACGAGTTCCGTCGCTTCGCCGGCGCCATGCAGCACCACGTCGCAGCGGTCGTCGAGCGTGCGCGCCTTCGCGGCGCGTTCCCAGGGCTCGGCTGGCCCGCCACGATCGCTCGCCATCGTGTGCGACGCGCCGCTCGGCAGGAGCACGACGTCGCCCTCACGAAGCTGGCGCGGCTCTTCACCGGACACGCGCAGCCAACAGCTCCCGCCGGTCACCGCGTGGAAGACGGCGCCGGTCTTCTGCCCCAGGTGAAAGCCCCATGGCGCGCGCGCCCGCACGTTCGCCAGTACGGCTCCGCGTACACGCAGCGCGTCGAGCACGTTGGCGAGAGGATCGGCCTGTTCCATACGACGCCGTTCAACAGGCGATCAGCCGCGGCGCCTCGCGCTTTGCTTCCTCGCCGCCAAGTATCGGTCGATCGAGAATGCGCCCGCCCCGCTAAAGGCGAGCGCCGCCAGGCCGGCGATGTACAGCAGGTTCATCTCGTAGCCGATCGGACCGAACTGCGCGCCGGACGCGGTCACCGCCCGCAGCCTCACCGACGAATAGCCATACTGGAAATGGACGGTGAACATCGCCGTGAGCATCACGGCGGCCAACGGAAGACTGAGCGGCAGAACGAAAGCGCCGAGCATCACGCTGATGCCGCCCGCGAACTCGATGAGGCACGTGATCCACGCCGTGATGTGCGGCTGCGGAACGCCGATCGCCGCGAGAATCGTCGCGAAGCTATCGGGACCGCGGGTCAGCTTCGCGAAGCCATGGGCCGCAAAACCGAACCCGACCGCCAGACGCAGCGGCAACAGCGCGAGGCCCTTCTCCAACCTCGTCATTCGGGACGGCCGCGGTACCCGTGTCGCTCGAGCGCGGCGATCACTTGATGACGCAACTCCTCGTCGGGCGGAGGATCATCCACCAGACCGCGGACTGTCGTGAGAAAGGCTTCCTCGTACTCCGAAACAGCGCGGCATCCCGCGCAGACTTCGAGATGGTTCCTGATCGCGTCGGCGCGCTCAGGCGAGAGCTCGCCGTCGAGATAATCCCAGAGTTGATGAATGACTTCGATGCAGGGAATCATGACGTCCTCGGCCCCTCCAGTTCAGCCGTGGGTGGACCGCCGACCGTCTGGCGCGAACGAGCGACCAGCCCGGCGTCTTCGGCGAAGGCGAGCAACGACTGCTGTAGAAGTCGGCGCGCGCGAAACAAGCGTGATCGAATGGTTCCGAGTGGGACGCCAAGGACCGACGCGGCGTCGGAGTAGGCGCAGTCCTGCACGTCGACGAGCACGAGCACGTCGCGGTATTCATCCGGGAGCGCGGCGATCGCCTGACGCACCGCGGGGCCGAGGTCTACCCGGTCGAACATCGTATCCAGACCGCGCTCCGCCGCGTAGTGGTACAAACCCGCCGATGCCATCGCCTCGCCCTCCGGGTCGTCGGTCGCGACCATCCTCGCGCCGCGTCGCAGCTCGCGCAGGTAGATGTTCCGACAGATGGTGAACAGCCAGCTCTTGCAACCCGTTCCCGGCGTGTACGTCGCCCAGGCGTCGTACGCGCGCAGAAAGGTCTCCTGCACGAGATCCTCGGCGTCGACGGGATCGCGCGCCAGCGTGCGCGCAAAGCGCGCGACCTGAGGCAGGCACGGCAATGCTTCCGCCGCGAACGCCGCGTCTCGCGATGCGCGCGATAAGTCAGTCGAGCTGGCGGTCATTGGTGGCAAAAGGCACGAGCCCCGGTGGAAGTTCCAGCCGCCGGCTGGAACTCTTTGGCGCCGGCTCGTCTTTCCGCAATCGCGCGTAGAATGGCCGCGCCGGTCGGCTCCTGCCCGATCGCGCCGGCATCCAAGAACTCTTACGACGGAGACTGTTGATGTATTCGCTTCGCACTACCGTGCAGTGTCTTGCTCTTGCCCTCTGCGCTCTGCTCGCCGGCGCCGCGTCGAACGCCGCGTTCGCGCAGTCTGGCGGATCGATGGGCATGAGCGACACGACTCACAAGATGTCGGGGATGAAGGACGGCGCGTCCAAGGACAAGATGGGTGCCAAGGACAAGATGGACGCCAAGGACAAAGGCATGAAAGGCTCCGACGCCATGAAGTCGCACGACGCGATGGGCGACGGCATGATGAAGTCGGACAGCGGCAAGATGGGTGACGGAATGGGGATGAAGAGTGAGTCCAAGGCCAAGAAGTCGAAAAAGCCGAAGGACTCGATGAGCAAGGACACGACGATGAAGAAGCCGTAAGGCGACTGCGATCAAAAAGGACGGCCCCGGTTCGCGGGGCCGTTTCTTTTTCGTTGCGGAAATCCTGGCTACCGCGCCCGCTCCAACTCGCCCCAGCGATCCACCGCCCGCCGCAGGTGCGGGATCACGATCGACCCGCCGACGATCAGCCCGATCGACATCGTCTCGAACACGGCGTCGCGCGTCACGCCTTCCTCGGCGCAGCGAATCAGGTGGTACGTCACGCAGTCGTCGCAGCGCAGCACCAGCGACGCGACCAGCCCGAGCAGCTCTTTCGTTCGCACGTCGAGGGCGCCGGCCTCGTAGGCACGTCCGTCGAGCGCAAAGAAGCGGTTGATCACGAGGTTGTTCTCGCCCAGGATCTCCGCGTTCATGCGCTCGCGAAACGCCCTGAATTCGGCCAGGGCATCGCCGTGCGCATGAGCCGGTGCGTCGCTCACAGCCGCCAACTCCGGAGAGTCTTGAGGCTCTGCTCGAGCGCCAGCCGCTGGGCTGTCTGTGTGGCACCAGCCAGCAGGACCTCGTAGGTGGCGATCGCCAGCTTCAGCGCCACGGGGTCCTGCTCGTCATTGGCCAGGCTCGTGGCATTGTCGGCCAGCGCGGCGCGGGCCAGCTGGTCCTCGGGGAAGCGCTGGGTCACCACCAGCCATCGATCCACCCGCTTGCGCAGGTCCGACTCGGCGAGCGCCCAGAGGTGCCACGCGCCGCGGTTGCCCGGGTCGATCTCCTTGGCTCGTGAGGCGAGCTCCGACACCGCGGCCGGTCCGCGACCCACGAGCCAGTAGGCATTCGCCAGAACCACCAGAGCCTGGGCGTCCTGTGGAACTTCCGCGGTGATGCGCTCGTACAACGGAATGACGACTTCCGGCATCTCCCTGTAGTCATGCGCGGCCGTCCGCAGCTGTTCAGCCGGAATACGGGCCGCAAACGCCTTCAGTTGGTCGAGCAGGTGTCCTACGTCACGGGAGCGGTGGTACGCATCCACGTAGGTTGCCAGTTCGCGAGACGGATCGCCGGGCGGGCCTGGCCGGATTTCCGAGACGGTTCCAGGGGTGGGGGTCGGGGTGGGGGTCGTCATTCGCGAAACCTACGGACCCGGCACGAACTTCGCAGCGGCTCGTAGTGGGGACGAGGTGGATAACGTAGGGTTGCGCCAAATCGGAGAACTGGCGATACTCTTGGCGTCCGCCGGCACGACAAAGAAGTCGTCCCTCCGGCAAATGCGTCACCGCTTCCCGGTGCCTCAGCACCTGAGCCATCGGAGCGAGACGCCGATCGCCGCGCCGTAGCGCCAGCATCGTCGGAATCGCGTGAGGTATCCGCGCCCCGGCGACATCGACAGGGCAGCGTCGCGTCGAGTTGTTACCCCGTCATACATCGCGTCATTCGCGCGCATCGATCCGTCTGCGAGCGATCCGAAGAGCGGCTCTCCTGGCATTCCGAGAGCCATTGCTCGAGAGAACTGAAGCAAGTCCCGCGTGAGCGCGGGCAGGCGAAGCAAGAATCACCATTTCACTACACAATCGCATGAGCGAAAGTCGACGCCCACCCCGTCGCGGCCGTAGCCGACGTCCGTCCAATCGAGCCGGCGCGGAGACGACCGACAACCCGTATCGCGAGGATGCGGGCGCCGGAGAGGGGGAGCGCGAATCGGTCGCGGAGACGCGATCCGAAAGCGTGACCACCAATCAGGCACCCCCACCCGTCGAGCGGCCGGTCGAACGACCGGTGGAGCGATCCGTTGAGCCGCCAGCGGAACGACCGGTGGAAAGCATCACCGCGCGGCCAGTCGACATGACGACCGATCTGCCAATGGACGTTGGCACCGAGCGGCCCACCAACAATGGCACGCCTCGGTACGAGCAGCCGGCCTATCCGACCATGCCGCGCGACCGCATGGATCGCGGCGATCGAGGCGATCGAGGCGATCGCGGCGACCGCCAGGAGGGCGGCTTCCACGACCGCCGCAATGGACGGCGCCATCGCCGCGGGCGCGGACGGGGCGGCCCGCGACGGGAGCACCAGCCGCAACAGCCGCAGCAGCCAATCCAGATCACAGCGACGGGCGAGATTCGGGGCTGGTTCGACCCGGCGCGCGACGCCGGATTCATCCGCCGCGCGACCAACAGCTACCTCGCCGAGCCGGGTGATGCGTACGTGCCGCCCCACATCGTGCGGCAGTTCCAAATCCGGCGCGCCGATCTCGTCGACGCATCCGTCGGCTTCGACCAGCGTGGTCGGCCGACCGTGGTGGAAATCCGTACGATCAACGACGCCGACCCGACGCTCGCCGCCAAGCGCCCGGAGTTCAACTCGCTGCCGGCGTCGTATCCAGAGCGAAAGCTGTTCATGGAGACGGGTCGCCCGGCCAAGGCGGGCGCTGAGCTCATCCGGCGCGCGATCGATCTCATCGCGCCAATCGGCTACGGCCAGCGCGCGCTCATCGTGGCGCCGGCACGGGCAGGAAAGACGACGCTCCTCCACGCAATCACCGAAGGCGTGGCGGTGAACCACCCCAACGCCGTGCTGCTCATTCTCCTCGTCGACGAACGACCGGAAGAAGTGAGCGAGGCCATCTCGTGGGGCGTCGGTGAGGTGATATCGTCGAGCTTCGACCAGCCTGCACAGCGGCACGTTGAGGTGACGGACATCGTCCTCAACCGTGCGCACAGGCTCGTCGAGAGCGGAAAGGACGTGGTGATCGTGCTCGACTCGCTCACGCGCATGGCGCGCGCGCACAATACCGCCGAACGCGGAACGGGACGCACGCTGTCAGGCGGACTCGATGCGACGGCGATGGCCAAGCCCAAGGCCTTTTTTGGATCCGCTCGCTCCATCCCGGACACGTCCGGTGGCGGCTCCCTGACGATCATCGCCACCGCGCTCGTCGAAACAGGCTCGCGCATGGACGACGTGATCTTCGAGGAGTTCAAGGGCACGGGCAACTGCGAGATCAAGCTCGATCGCGGACTCGCGGAGAAGCGCATCTATCCCGCGATCGACATCGGCACGAGCGGCACGCGGCGTGAGGAGAAGCTCTTCAGGCCCGATCAGATCGACAGCGTATACACGTTGCGTCGCGGCCTGAGTCAGATGCCGCCGCAGTCGGCCATGGAGTGGCTGATCAAGCGAATCGCCGCGACGGTGTCCAACGACGCGCTCCTGGCTGGGCTGTAGGGGCAAGCGGTTGGGAGATCAAAAAGCCCGCGCGATTGCGCGGGCTTTTTGATCGGTGGGGAGCGCTCCGCGCGGTGGGGAGCATCGGGGCTTCGCCCCTCGCTCAGGGAGCGCCTTCGGCGCGTCAACGGCGCGACTCGGAACGCTGTGGTCGCGGGCCGCCAGGCCCGCTCCCAACGCGAGGGCACCGTCAGGTGCCCGATGCTCCCGACCGCACGGCGCGGAGCGCCGTGCTCCCCACCGCCGCGAAGCGGCTCCCCACCAGCTCTCGTATCACTCCGCCCTCAGCGCCATCACCGGGTCCGACTTCCCTGCCCTCCTCGCCGGCACGTATGCCGCGACCAGACACGAACCGAGCACCACGGCCAGTCCGATCGCGTATCCTCCGGGATCGTAGGCATCGAACACCTCGAGTGCCGATTGCAGGACCCGAGATGCGCCCGTGGCCAGCACGACGCCGAGCATCGACCCCGCCAGCGCCAACTTCGACAGCCGCCGGAGCACCATTCCAACGAGGCCGGCTGGGCTGGCGCCGAGCGCGATACGCACACCGAACTCGCGGGTGCGCTGCGCAACGACGTACGACAACACGCCGTAGACGCCTGTGATCGTCAGCAGCAGGGCGATGCCGCCGATCAACGACGCGATCCAGTACCCGACGTGGAACGGCCAGCGTTGTACGGCGAGCGATGCGTCGAGCGTGTGATTCGCTCGGACGGAGACCGAGTCCGATTCCGAGAGCATTCGATCGATCGCCTCGCGCGCCGCTTCGGCGCTGCCGGCTACGCGAACGATCACGGTACTGCCGATGGCATCGCTCAGCGGTGCCGGGTAATACGCCACCGGCAGATCGTGAGGGAGACCGATCCAGCCCGCCGCGACGTTTGGCACCACGCCGATCACGGTCGCAACGCGTGCAGTCGACGGCAGCACACTGCCAGCATTGGCGCCGAGGAAGATCTGGCGGCCGATTGGATCGATGCCGGGCCATAATCGGGCCGCGGTCGCGACACTCACGATCGCGACGGGCGCCCGCGCCTCGGCCTCTTCGAGCGTGAAATTGCGTCCCTTCGAGATTGGCAGATCGAGAGCAGCGAAGTAGCCGGGCGAGACGATGTTGAATTTTATTCTCTCCAGGGAATTGGGGGAGCGTCCGGCTTCGAGGTCCTTGAAGATTCCGTCGAGTGGCGCCGTGACCGCGCTCGCGAGTTGGGAGACGCCCGGCATCGCCTGCAAGTGGCGGATCGCCGCGTCCCGTCCCCGTATGCTGAGCCCGATCTGAACGAGGTTGCTCGTTCGAATTCCGGGCGAGAGACGGTCGGTCTCGCGCGCCACGCGCAGCAGGATCCCCGCCGTGATGAGCAGCAGCACGCTCATCGTGATCTGCACGAGCAGCAGCGCACTCCGCAGTCGCGAGGGCCGCAGGTTGGAATCGAAATCGCCGCGCGTTGCATGTACCACGCTCGGCCGCGTGGCCTGGATCGCTGGCGCGAGACCGAACGCCACGGCCGCCGCGATCGCCCCGACCATCGCGAACGCTACGATGCGCAAATCAGGCGCGAGCGGCATGGGCCGCACGAACGCGCGGTACGACGGCGGCACCGAGGCGAACATCACGATCATTCCGAGCGAGATGGCGAGGCGAGACACCAGGTAGCCGGCGGCAGCCGACGGAATCGAGAGCAGGATGCTCTCGGTGAGCAATTGTCGAATGAGCCGCGCGCGTCCCGCTCCAAGA
>DATJHY010000022.1:0-15408 GCA_035493635.1 Gemmatimonadaceae bacterium
GGACTGATCGGCAGGATGAGGGCGACACCGGACAGTGTGACGCGCTGCAGGCCATTCTCCTCAAGAGCATCAATCTCATGCCGGCCGTCGGAGGCGTTGGACTACTCTCTCGCCACGCATTGGGCGCTCTACGCGCTCACGGCGCTCGATCGCGACAAGTTCGCAGGATCGACTCGCGATTCGCGGAGGGATTGGGCGTCGTCGCCAAGCTCATCGCCACCAACATCAAGGAGCACAATCTCGAAGGCGGCCTGCAGGTGACGCAGCAGCGCGACCTCGAAGGAGTGAACGGCAATTTCGGCCTCAAGCTCTCGTACGTGGTACGGTTCGACAATCTTCCGGCGCTGAACGCGGCCGGGATCCCGCTCGAGAAGACCGATCGCATTCTGTCCTCCGGCATTCAGCTCTCGTTCTGAGCAATCGGCGCCACGGCCTTCACTGGTTCGGGAACCAATCGACACCACTCCGCGCTTGGGTGATCGGGCAGCGCGATCCGGTTCACGTCACTCGTCACTCCGCGCGCCTCCAGTCACCGGACGGGTGCACACGCGTGGAGTTGTTTCAATTTCCATCTCAGACAGTCGAGCCGCTGACGGTTCTTCGTCCTCGCCGGAGTACCCGATCACGACGGCGCGTCCGGAGGATCTGCCGTTCCTGGCATCGATCGAGCTCGCTGCTGCGAGGCTCCTCGCCGGCCACGCGCCGGACTCCGTGCTCGCCGAGACGACCAGTCACGACGAATTCGAGGATGCGCGACGGCACGGTCACCTGTGGGTCGCGCGGGCGAACGACGTGCCAGTCGGGTTCGCGCACGTCAAGGTCCTCGAACCCGGTGTGGCGCATCTCGAGGAAATCGACGTGCATCCCGACCATGGGCGGCGCGGCGTTGGCGCCCGGCTCGTGCGCGCGGTCTGCGAGTGGGCCGCGCGCGCGGGGTATGAATCGGTCACGCTCACGACCTTTCGGGACGTGCCATGGAACATGCCGTTCTACGAACGGCTCGGATTCCAATTGATCTCCGCGGCGGAGCTCAGCCCCGCTCTTCGCTCAATTCTCCAGGATGAGGCCCGACGGGGGCTGGATCCGCGCCGCCGCGTAGCGATGCGACACGCCGTAGACGCTCGGCCGAAACCGGCCGGCTCCGAAGGGCAGCACCGCGCATATTGAGATTCTCGCCGCCGGCGCAACATCTTTCTCGTGTCGATCGCAGCGGCTGCGATTACTCACGGGGTCGGCGCCACGAAATCGAGATCGATCTGGGCTGTCGTTGCGGGGGCCGTCACTGCCATCGTGGTCACGACGCTCATCGACGTGGCCTTGCACGCGGCACATGTCTACCCGAGCTTGGACCAACCGATCGACGATTCGCTGGCACTGCTCGCGAGCTCGTATCGCGTCGTGATCGGGATCGCGAGTGCGTGGTTGACCGCCCGACTCGCTCCGAGCAATCCGATGCGACACGCGCTGATTCTTGGCGCGATCGGCGCGGCGGTTTCGCTCGTGGGAGTCATTGCAACATGGAATCGAAACCTGGGGCCCCACTGGTATCCGATTTCGCTGGTCGTGTTGGCGCTGCCTGAAGCCTGGGTCGGTGCCAACCTCTTCGAGCTGCGCGGGAATCGGCAACCGCAAGAAGTCTGAGCTGTTCGACTCGGGCCGAACCGTGTCCGAGTCTTCGATGACCGGAGGTCTTCGATCCATGGCGACCCAGGCTGACGTCCGTCGAATCGCGTTGTCGTTCCCGGGCACCGAGGAGGCGAAGGATCGCTTTGCATTCTCCGTCCTGAACAAAGGAAAGCTCAAAGGGTTCGCGTGGGTCTGGATGGAGCGCGTCGACCCGAACAAGCCGCGCGTGCCCAACCCACGCGTGATCGCGGTGCGTGTGGCCAATCTCGGCCAGCGGGACGTAATCTTGTCATCGGACCCGAAGAAGTTCTTCACCGAACCGCATTACGCCGGCTTCCCCGCCGTGCTCGTCCGCCTGGATGCGGTGACCGTGTCTGATATGAAGACGCTCATCGCCGACGCCTGGCGCTGCCAGGCGCCGCAACAGCTGTCGAACGAGACCAAGACCGGAAAGACGAAGAAGGCCAGGACGCGGACGAAGCGCGCGAAGAAGACTACACCACCGCCGCGTACGCGAGAGTCCAAAAGTCGGTGAACACCCGCGGCGGGTCCGGCGAGTCCATCATGCGCTGCGTAAACAGGATTCCGATGAGTCGATTCGCGGGATCCGTGTACGCGGTTGTCCCGAGCCCTCCGGTCCAGCCGAAACGGCCGGGCGTGTGGTAGATCTCCTCGCGGCCGATGTCGACGGCCATGCCGAGGCCCCAGCTGCTGAATCCACCAAAGAAAAGCTCGGCGCCGACGCGGTTGTCGCGCGACAGCTGATCCGACGTCATGAGCTCCACGCTGGCGCGCGAGAGAATTCGAGCGTCGCCATGTCGACCGCCGTTCAGCATCATCCGGCAAAAAGCAAAGTAGTCGTCGACGGTTGACACGAGGCCGCCGCCGGCGGATTCGAACGGCGGTTCGGACGCCCAGGCACTGTCCACCGCATCGTCGTAGATGTCCAACGTCTCCCTCTCCCGATTGAACGAGTAGGACGTCGTGAAGCGCCCGAGGCCGCCGGCGCCGACATGGAACGCCGTATCCTTCATCCCGAGCGGCTCGAAGACGCGCTCGCGCATGAACTCACCAAGTGACTGGCCCGATACGCGCGAGATGAGCACGCCCAGGACGTCGGCGCTGACCTGGTACATCCAGCGATCGCCCGGCTGCGACAGCAACGGCAACGAGCCGAGGCTTCGCAACCACTCGTCGGTGGCAGGGGCACGCGAAGGAAGCGGCGGACCATCGCAGCCGATCCGAAGCTCTCGAATCGGTTTCTGGATGGGATACGTGTCGGGCGCGGCCATCACGCTGCCGAAACCCATTCGATACGTGAGCAAATCCCGAACGGTGATCGGCCGCTTCGCCGGTATCGTGTCGTCCAGGCGCGACGAGATCGACTTCAACACTCGACGGTTGGCGAGCTCGGGGATCCAGGGATCGATCGGGTCGTCGAGCCGGATTCTGCAATCTTCGATCAGAATCATCGCGGCGACCGCGGCGACCGGCTTGGTCAGCGACGCGATGCGAAAGATGGTGTCGCGCGCCATCGGCGTCGTATCGCCCACGGCCAGCGTGCCAAGAGTCTCGACGTGAACGTCATCGTGGCAGCTGACGAGCGCGACAAGGCCGGGCATGTCTCCGCGTTCGACGTATCCCGACAGAGCTCGACGCATGAGGTCGAGGCGAGGCTTCGCGAGACCCGCAGTACTCATGTTCAGATCCTCACACCGGTGGAATGGCCACGTCCGCTCTGACTGACTTTTCTCGTGCTACAAAGGGAATCTGGCGCGACGAACAGACCCTCGGTATCTCAATGGCGATGAGCCGGCCCGCGCCAGGCGCTCGAGGGGGCCAACGGGTCGAGCGCTGATTCCAATGAGAATCCGCGGCCGGTGTCGGCCGCCGCTATCGTCGTCGTTTCGTCGATCAACCGCCGAAAGGAGAGCCACCATGAAACGCCTAATCTTCGTCGCGAGCATCGCGTTGCTGAGTCTCGGCTTCGTCAATCGCCCGCCGCAGCCGTACCGCGTCGTGTTCGATCTCACGAGCCGGGACACGCTCGACCAGAAGGCAGTGCTGCGGTGGCTCAAGGAGGTCGGCTCGTCGACTCCGAGCGCCGACATGGAAGTCGTGATGTACGGCAAGGGGTTCGAGCTGGTGATGCCGGAGCGATCGGCGTTCGTTGCCGAGGTGAAAGAGGCGATGAAGAATCCACACGTGGCGTTCAAGGTCTGCGCCATCGCGCTCAAGAACAACAACATCGACAAGAGCCAACTGCTCCCCGGAGCGCAGGTCGTACCCGACGGCATTCACGAGCTCGTCATGAAGCAGCAGGACAATTGGGGCTATATCAAAGTGGTGCACTGATCCTCTTGCCAGATTGCTGATTGCCTTGGGCGTCGGCACGGTGGCTGGTTAGCTTGCGTGGTCGCAACTCCGATCCTTGGATCATGATGCTCACGCCGGACATGCGGGCGGTCATCCGGGCGGCCAATTTGTGCTTCGCTGCCACCGTGACGCCCGACGGACGACCGAACGTATCGCCCAAAGGAACGATCGGCGTGTGGGACGATTCGCATCTGTTTTTCCTGGACATCGCGTCGCCGGGGACGCGGGCGAATCTTGCCCACACGCCGTGGATGGAGATCAACGTCGTCGAGCAGCTGTCGCGACGAGGATATCGTTTCGCCGGACCGGCGTCACTGTATGGCGCAGGCACGCCCGAATTCGACGAAGGTGTCCAGAGGTTGTACGGGGGCCCGAGACCCGACGGCGCGCCGGCCGGCGTCGTCGTGCTCACCGTGGAGCGCGCGGCGCCGCTGCTCTCACCAGCGTATTGGCGCGATACCGACGAAGCCGAGATTCGGCGGAACTGGCGCGAGCGGCGCGCGGCGCTGGATCGGGAATTCGAGGCGCACATCGCGAGCGTCGGACCGATTCGCGTGAACCGATCGGCGAGCTGATGGCTCGGACGCCATCCAGGATCTCCGTGCATTCCAGAGCCGCAGACGATCGAGGTGAACGTGCCGACTGCCGACGGTGACAGCATCTTCAGCGACGCCATGTCCGCCGTTTACGAGCGGCATCTGGTGCCGCTCATCTTCGCCCCATACGCGTCCGCTCTGGCGCAGCGCCTCGCGATGACCAACGCGACCAGGGTGCTCGAGATCGCGTGCGGCACCGGCGTGCTCACGCGATCGCTGGCGTCCGGTCTTCCCGCGTCGGTGTCCATCACCGCGACGGACCTGAACCAGGCGATGCTCGACCAGGCCGCATACGTGGGCACGTCGCGCCCAGTCGACTGGCAACAGGCCGACGCCCTGCGGCTGCCGTTCGACGACGGATCGTTCGACGCCGTCGTGTGTCAGTTCGGCGTGATGTTCTTTCCCGACAAGCCCCGTGCGTTCGCGGAAGCGCGACGGGTGCTCGGCGAAGACGGCCTATTCATGTTCAGCGTGTGGGACCGCATCGAGGAAAACGAATTCGCGGATGTCGTGACGACCACGGTCGCTTCACAGTTTCCCCACGACCCGCCGGCCTTCCTGGCTCGCACGCCGCACGGCTACTTCGACCGGTCGGCAATCGAAGGCGATCTGTCAGAGGCAGGCTTCTCGGACGGGGCGTACTTCGCGACGATCTCCGCACGCAGCAGGGCGGAGTCGCCCGCCATACCGGCGATCGCGTACTGCCAGGGAACTCCGTTGCGGAGCGAGATCGAGGCGCGCAGTCCATCGAGGTTGAACGAGGTGACCGAGATCGCCAGCTCTGCCATCGAGCAGCGGTTTGGAAGCGGCACGGTGGATGGAAAGATTCAGGCGCACGTCATCGCGGCGACGACGTGATGCCGGTTCCCACGCTGTCCGACGGGCGCTACGCCAAGCAGTTCCTCGCGGGCTGGGGGACGATGGACTTCAACGGACACTTGGCGAATACCGCGTACCTCGATCTCGGGGCTGACGTGCGGCTGGCGTTCTTCGCCGATCACGGATTCCCGCCGAGCGAGTTTCGGCGGCTCGGAATCGGACCAGTGATCCGCAAGGACGAGCTGGAGTACTTCCGGGAGATCGGGTTGTACGAGACGGTCACGGTGACGTTCGCGATGCTCGGGCTGAGCGCGGACGCCGCGCGATTCGTGATCGAGAACGAGATCTGGTCTGGCTCCGGCGAGCGTGCCGCGACGATTCGTTCGACCGGTGGTTGGCTGGACCTGCGCGCGCGGCGCCTGGTCGCGCCGCCGGCCCTGCTCCGCGACGCGATGCTGCTCGTCCCGCGAGCCCCCGGATTCGTCGAGCTGGCGCCGAGGTCGGGCCAGGGCGAGTCGGCCGAGCACGCGCGGCGACCGGACGGTTAGCGACGGGCCGGTCCTGGCGGGAGCGCCGAGGGGGCTTGAATACATTTCGTTGACCATGTCAAGTAACTGTATTACACTGTCAACGAAATGCGCGATCGCGACGTCGCCACCGTCCGCCGATTCAACCGCTTCTACACGAAGCAGATCGGCATCCTCGACGAGGGACTCCTGCGGAGCCCGTTCTCGCTCGCCGAGGTCCGCGTGCTGTACGAGATCGCGAACGGCACGGACGTCACCGCGGCCGCGCTGGCCGAGGAGCTGCGACTCGATCCGGGGTATCTGAGCCGGATCTTGCGCCGGTTTCAGGAGCGCGGGCTCGTGCGACGCGAGACCTCCGCCGCGGATGGACGGCGGAGTCATCTCACGCTCGCGGAGAAGGGCCGCCGCACGTTCGCGGGGCTCGATGCCCGGCAGGACGAGGATGTCGCGGCGCTCCTCGCGCGGCTTTCGGCTGGCGACCGCCGCCGCCTCGTCGACGCGATGCACGCCATCGAAGACGTCCTCGGCGCATCGACGCGGGATACGACTGAACCGTATCTCTTGCGGCAGCACCAGTCGGGAGACATGGGATGGATTGCGCATCGCCACGGCGTGCTGTACTCGGAGGAGTACGGCTACGACGAGCGGTTCGAGGCGCTGGTGGCGAAGATTGCCGGTGAGTTCATCGAACATCTGGACCCGGCACGCGAGCGCTGCTGGATCGCCGAGCGACGGGGCGAGATCGTCGGTTCCGTGTTCCTCGTGAAGCAATCGGCGACAGTGGCAAAGCTGCGGCTGCTCTACGTCGAGCCATCGGCGCGCGGACTCGGCATCGGCGCGCGGCTCGTCGATGAATGCATCCGGTTCGCGCGGCGCGCGCGCTATCGAAAAATCACGTTGTGGACGCAGAGCGAGCTGCTCGCCGCACGGCGGATCTACGAGAAGGCCGGCTTCGAGGTCGTCGGGAAGGAGCGGCATCGGAGCTTTTCACGCGACGACCTCGTGTCCGAGACATGGGAGCTGAAGCTTTGACCCAGGCCGGAATGCGTGAACCGGCTGGAACAATTGGCCCGCCCCGTTGATTCCGTGATGGGCGCCGTGGGCGGCGAGGCATATGCGCCTCGCCGCCCCGGGAGCCGTCACGAGATCCGGACGATGACACTCGATCGACGCGAGTTCTTGCAGCTCTCCGCTGGCGGACTTGTCGCCGGCAGCATGCTCTCACATCGGGATGCGCGGCTCCCCGAACGCGCGAAGTATCGAGCGATCGCGTTCGACGCGTTCCCGATCTTCGATCCTCGTCCGGTGTTCGCGCTGGCCGAGGCCTTGTTCCCGGGCCAGGGCGCGGCGTTGAGCAACGTGTGGCGCGCGCGGCAATTCGAGTATCAATGGCTGCGCACGGCGGGACACCAGTACGCCGATTTTCTCCAGACGACGGAGGAGGCATTGGTGTTCGCCGCCAGGCAGGTCCAGCTCGAGTTGACACCGGATGCGCGCGCGCAACTCATGCACGCGTACATGACCCTCAACGCCTGGCCGGATGCGCGACCGACGCTGTCCGCATTGAAGGCCGCGGGGTTTCGGCTCGCCTTCCTCTCGAACATGACGGCGGCGATGCTGCATGCCGGCATCGCGAACGCGGCGCTCGACGGATTGTTCGACCACGTGCTCAGCACCGATGCGCGCAAGACGTACAAGCCGGATCCGCTCGCGTATCAAATGGCCATCGATGCATGGAAGTTGAAGCGGGACGAGATCGTGTTCGTGTCGTTTGCCGGGTGGGATGCGAGCGGGGCGAAGTGGTTCGGGTACCCGACGGTATGGGTCAACAGGCTCGACGCGCCGCCGGAGGAATTGGGTGTTGCTCCGGATTTGGTCGGCAGGGATCTGAGCGTGGTGGCGCGTTTCGTGGGCGTGGCGGGTTGACGCCGATCAGTCGCCCACGTGAGGCACACTGGCAAAAACTTGGAACACTGAGTCATTCGCCGGATCTGCAGGGTGGGATATGCTTCGCGCCTCGAATCATCTCTCACCCTGGAGACCAAGGTGCCCGCACTCAACAACGGCGACGCCTTTCCTGATATCACGCTGAACGTCGTCGGCGGCGGTCGCGTGTCGCTGCCCTCCGAACTGATGGGATCGTACTCCGTGGTCCTAATCTACCGCGGATCGTGGTGCCCCTACTGCAACGCGCAGCTGGCGGGATTCAGTCGAGCGCGAAACACGCTCGACGAAATCGGAATCAAAGTCGTCGCGCTCTCGGTCGACGATGAGCAGACGTCTGCCGCGCTCGTCGACAAGCTTCGGCTCGCATTCCCGGTCGGGTACGGCGTTGACCCATACGCGATCGCGAAGGCCACGGGCGCGTACGTCAACGACGAGCCCAGATATCTGCAGACCACCGGATTCGTCCTCGATCCGAGTGGGCGAGTCGTCACGGCGGTCTACTCGAGCGGCGGGATCGGCCGGCTCGTCGCCGACGACGTGGCGGGATTCGTGCGCTATCTCAAGGAGCACGAGCAGGTGTCCTCTGCAGCCGGCTGAGCGTGCGGCGGCGGTTGACGCGCCGCCCGTGTTGCACGGGGCCTCGACGATATCGCGCGCCCGCGTGCTGCTCGGTCTCCTCGTTGTGATCTGGGCCGTCAGTTGGCCGGTGATCAAGATCGGCGTCTCGACGGTGCCACCGATATGGTATGGCTGTCTGCGATATCTCATCGCGACGAGTTGTCTCTTTGCGCTCGTCGCGGCGCGCGGTGAGCTCGCGGTTCCGTCGAGGAGAGATTGGCGGCTCGTCGCCGTGTCGGGCGTGTTTCAAATGGCGGCGTACTCCGCGTTCACGGGGCTCGCGCTCACGATCCTTCCGCCGGGACGCGCGTCGGTGCTGGCCTTCTCGACGCCACTGTGGGTCGTGCCGCTCGCGGCCTGGTGGCTGCGCGAACCGGTGTCGCGGCGCTCGCTGTGCGGCGTCGGCTTCGGGTTGCTCGGCGTTCTGATCATCGCAAGTCCGGCCCTGCAACGGCACGGCGGGGGACAATTCGCGTCCTATGCGATGCTCATGAGCGCCGCGGCTGCCTGGGCGATCTCGATCGTCTTCGTTCGCGGGCATCGCTTCGACTCGTCGGCGCTCGCGCTCGCGCCGTGGCAGGCACTTGTCGCGACCGCGTTGCTCGCGCCGCTCGCCGCTCTGATCGAAGGACGTCCGCACGCGCTCGACTGGCGCGGTGTTGCTTCACTCGCGTACGTCGGGCCGGTGGCGACGGCGTTCGCCTACTGGGCCATTGTCGAAGTAGGCCGCGAGCTGCGGGCGAGCACCATCTCCATGGCGCTCCTGGCTACGCCGAGCCTCGGCCTGCTGATCTCGGCGCTCACGCTCGGCGAACGAGTGAGTGCGTCGCTCGCGACGGGAGTTCTCCTCGTGGGCGCGGGCATTCGGCTGGCGACGAGCAGCTCGCCGATCAGATCGCGTGCGAGCGAGCGAAGCGCGTGATGTGGTCGGCTGCCCGGTATGCGAGCGCCTGGATAGTCATCGTCGGCTGGCCGCGCCCCGAGGTGACGAAGCTCGAGCCATCGCAAATGAACAGGTTCGGCACGTCGTGCGCGCGATGATAGCGGTCGACGACGGAGTCACGCGGGTCGTTCCCCATGCGCGCCGTGCCGAGCAGGTGCACCCCGCCGTCGGCCGGCGCCACTGGCTGGTCCCAGACGTGCGTGGCCCCGGCCGCGACCATCATCTCGTGCGATCGAGCGAGGAACCACTCCTTGGTCTTCATGTCGTCCGGATGGTCCTTGTACGTCAGACAGAAGCCGGGCCTGCCCCAGTGATCCGCGTGGTCGGGATCGAGCGTGATGGCATTGCTCGCCAGCGGCAACGACGTCAGGTGTGACATGAAGCGCAACGAGTGCGAGTAGAAGTCGCTCAACGCCCGCTTGTACTCGCTCCCCCACTGCGGCATGTCGCGCGGCAGTCCCTCCACGGCGAACGCGATCGGCCCGTAGGGAAACCGGGCGTCGATGCCGCCGCCGCCGTAGAAGCCGCGCTTGGGATCGGCGTCGTAGTAGTCGAGGACGACGCGGCTGGCGACGGCGCCCTTGTATTCGTTGAGCGGGTGCTCGAACCGGCCGCTGGTGTACGCGAAGCCGTTGAACATGATGAAACGCCCCACGTTGCCACTCGAATTCGCGAGACCGTGCGGAAAGGCGGGCGACGTGGACATGAGCAGCAGCCGCGCGTCCTCGGCGCCGTTGGCGGCGAGCACCACGGCGCGCGCGGGCTGTCGCCGCTCCTTCCCTTCCTTGTCGAAATAGAGAACGCCGGTGGCGCGCCCCTTGTCGTTCGTCTCGACACGAAACGCCGTCGACTCGGTGCGGACCTCGCAGTGTCCGGTCGCGACGGCCTTGGGAATGACCGTGACGAGCGATGACGATTTCGCGCCAAACTCGCAGCCGTAGTACGTGCAATGTCCGCAGGCCATGCAGGGCGAGCGTCCGTCGCGAGGTTGCGACAGAATTGCCATGGGCGAGACCTGGGCGTGGAGTCCGAGCGCGTGCGCCGCGCGCTCGAGCAATACGCCGCCGGACTTGTTCGGCAACGGCGGCATTGGGTAGGGACGCGACCGCCGCGGGTCGAACGGACCAGGAGAGCCGGAAACGCCGATCTCCCAATCGACCTTCGTGTAATACGGCTCGAGCTCCTCGTAGGTAATTGGCCAGTCGGCGAAGCCCGTGCCGTCGATCTCTCCCACCTTCGATCGTTCGCTGAAGTCGGTCGGCCGGAAGCGCCAGTAGTTGGCGGCGAAGTGCACGCTGCTCCCGCCAACGGCGCGACGGTACAACAGTCCGCGGCCCGCGTTCACACGCCCTGGTTCGTCGGCGCTCGTGCGGAACGTCTGGTTGGGCTCGAAAGCGCGGTTCAGCATTGCGAGCTGGCGTTCGACCGCAAGCTCGTCGTGCGTGAACTGGGCCGATTGCTGCCACGGCCCTTGCTCGAGCACGACGACGTCGAATCCCTGCGACGAAAGCTCCTTGGCCAGCACGCCGCCGGCGGCGCCGGAGCCGACGATCACGAAATCGACCGATTCACGCTCGGTGAACGTCCGCTGATTCATGTGGTCGCCGCCGCCACAGCGGCGCCTGCCTGCGCGTCGTACCAACCGAATGGCGCGGCGTAGCTCGGGCGATGGTCGATGCCGACCATCGCCCATCCGGCGGCGCCGCGATTTCCTCCGTACGACGGCTCGGCAAAAGCACCGATGAGAACGAGCGTGCGCGCCGTGGCGAAGAACGGCTCGTGCTCGATCTGTCGCATGATCGCGATCTGCTGCGCCGCATCGAGCGATGCGAACTCGGCCCCCCGCTTCGCGGCATGGGCGCGCGCGTCGAGATCGGCGAGCCCGGCACGAACGACCGGCACGTTGGCGGCAAAGAAAGGCGCCCCGAGCGCACGATCGATGAATGTCACCGCGCCGAGCTCCACCGCGCCGGGTCCCTCGGGACCCGACGGAATGATCTGCTCGGCGAACGCACGCATCGCGCGCCCCTCGGCGGGCGTCAACTGCGCGTACTGCTCGTTCGACCCGGCATTCTCGCGACCGCAAGCGGCGAGCGCCGTAAGCCACGGGAGCTGAAGAGTGAGCCACCCTGCCGTGACGGCCCGGCTCGAGTCGGACAGGAAACGGCGGCGTGTGAGTTGGCCATCGCGCATGGTGGTCTTAACGTGGAATCTGGCCTGAAACAGGACATTCACGCCCGACTCGGGTTGCGACACCGGCGAGATTCAATGCGGGTGTGCAGTCGCGGCATTGGTCAATGGAGCATCGATGGCGAGTACGGAATGGTGGCAGCGCGGCCCTATCGAAGGAGTTCCCGCAGTGTTGCAGCCGGCCGCGCACATCCTGCTGCAGGTGCGAGAGAGTGTCGACGAGATGGTGGCGAACCTGACCGAAGCTGAATGGAACGCGCGTCCGGCGAACGTGGCGTCGGCGGCGTTTCACGTCCGGCACATCACGGGCGTGATCGATCGGCTGTTCACCTACGCCCGAGGCCAGTCGCTATCGGACGCGCAATTCGCGGCGATGCGGCGGGAGGGCGACGTGCTCACCCTCGCCGACGTCCCGGACGTGCTCGAGGCGTTGCACGAGCAGGTCGAAGCAGCGATCGCCGAGCTCCGGACGATCGACGTCGCGACACTCGGCGACTTTCGCGGCGTGGGTCGCGCCAAGCTTCCATCGACCGTCATCGGCTGCCTGGTGCACGGCGCCGAACATTCCATGCGTCACGTGGGGCAACTCTCGGTCACGACGCGAATCGTCCGCGCGGGGATCACGTGAGGTGAGGCGCCGATGAATATTGATCGAACCATGGCAAGCGCGGCGATTGTGGCGGTGGGCATTGCACTGGCCGGCCTTTTGGCCGGCAACGGATTCGCGCGCGCGAGGTCGGCCGACCGATACGTGACCGTGAAAGGAGTGGCCGAGCGAGAAGTTCGCGCCGATCTCGCGATCTGGCCGCTGCGCGTCGTGGGTGCGGACAACGACCTGGCGGTGGCAAACGCAAAGGTGGCGAAGAGTGTCGCGGGCGTTCGCGACTTTCTCGTGCGGCATGGGATGGACACCAGCCAGATTCAGATTTCAGAGTTCTCGGTGACCGACGCCCTCGCCAACCAGTACGGTCCGGAACGAACGCCCGCGAACCGGTACGTCGTGCACGAGACGGTGATCCTCCGCTCGAGCAAACCGGAGCAGGTCCTCGCGGCAAGCCAGCAGATCAGCGAGCTCGCCGCGATCGGCGTCGTGATCTCGTCGGGAACGGAGTACGGTCCGGGCGGTGGCGGACCTACTTTCGTGTTCTCCGGATTGAACAAACTGAAGCCGGAGATGATCGCTGACGCAACGGCGCGGGCTCGCGAGGCAGCGAGCCAGTTCGCCCGCGATTCACGCAGCGACATCGCGGGAATCAGGCAGGCGAATCAGGGCGTGTTCGAGATCCTTCCGCGGGATCAGGCGCCGGGGATCACCGAGTCGAGCCAGATCGCCAAGGTCGTTCGGGTGGTGTCGACGATTGAATACTATCTGAAGTAGCCATACGTCTTCTTCGAGGTGAGCGTGGACGGAACCGAAGCCGTAATCGATGCGCTTCGCCGGGCGCCCGACGTCGTGGTGCCGCTGGTGCGCGAGGTGCCGCCGCACATCCTCAAGCGCCGCCCGGCGCCCAAGCGCTGGTCGGCACACGAGCATGCGTGTCACTTGGCGCACGTGCACGCGATGTTCTTCGATCGGCTCGAGACCATTCTTCGCGAGCCCCGACCGGTGATCAATCCCTATTTGCCAGGAGATCAGGACGCAGACGATCTGCTGTTGAAGATGGATCTCGAAGAGTCACTGGATCGCTTCGTCGCCGACCGCGCGCGGCTCGTCGCGCGTGTGCAGCAACTCAGTCCCGGCGAGTGGGCGCGTACCGCGGAGCACGGCGAGTATCGCACGTACTCCGTGTTCATCATGTTCCGGCACGTTGCCCTGCACGACTTTCTGCATGCGTACCGGATCGAGGAGCTGCTTCTGCGGCCTGATTGGGACGCGTGACGTTGTGCGGTTCGCACAACGTGGCGCAGATCTCGGTTCAGATAGTCCGTCCTTGTCAGGCCGCGTTTTGCGTTAGACTGGTCGCACTCATCACCTCACAGGTCCATCATGTCATTCAAATTCCTTACATTTTGGAGTCTGCTGGGCCCTCTGTCAGTGATTGGAGGATCGCAGCCGCCCGCGCCGACGGAGGTTCGGCTGAGCATTGCCACCCTGCACGCCGCGGCGCTCACCAAAGCCCGCGCCGCGGGCGATAGCGCCGACAGCCCATACCTCCTGATGTCGATCATCGGGCCGGGCGGAAGCATTCGCGCGTCGCACGTGCCGACGACCGGCCAACTGACGATTCATCTGGATGAGGCGCTCGGTGCCCGGCCGTTGACAGACTTGCGGCTCCAGCCGGGCGACAGCATTCGCCTGCTCGTCTCGGTGCTCGAGGGCACTCGCGTGGCGCAAGCCGAGGAGTCGAAGGTGGCGGCATCTTCCACCGAGGCGCTGTTGCAGAATGGTGACGCAAGAGCTTCGCATCTCGCCTCGGCGCTTTCGCCAATCACCAAGGCGGGCGCGCACTGGATCGGATCCGCGTCACTGCTTGTGACCAACGAGAACGGCACCGTGTATTGGCGGGCACTCGACTGCATCGCGACGTGCAAGGTGCTCAAAGGGCCGGCAGGCGCGCTCGAGCCCAAGGGCGGGCGTCCCGTCGCAGGCGTCGTCGAGCTCTCGGGCGACGGCGGCACGTATCACCTGCAACTGCAAGGCGAGCGCGGATCCTGAGGTGGTCGGCGCGTGGTGACGCCTACGCGGCTCAAGGTGCCGTGAGCCGCGTCGCGAGCTGGCGCAGCGCAACGCGCCAGGCGAGCGGCCGGCCCGACAGGTCCTCCCGCCGCAGCGCGGCCGCTGCGCGCACATCGTCATCCGTCAGGAGTTCCTGCAACCCGAAGCCGCTCGCGAGCAGGGGCGTGCGTTTGGCGTAGAAGCCCTCGGCACCGATGCGCGTTGCCTTGCCGTCGGGGCCTACGAGAGCGCCCGTGAATTGCAGAACCATCACAGGCGTCTCGAGCGACGTGAGCCAGGGCAGGCGCGCGGTGTGTCCGGTTCCCAGCTCGACGACTTTCGTTCCGCGCCAGCCCTCTTGGCGGATCAAGTACTGGCCGACCTCGAGCGTGATGACGAGTGTGTGCGACGTGCTGGTTGCGCTGTGCACGTCGCGCATCCAGTCGATCCATTCCTGCGATGGACGTCCGACCGAAAGCTGCATGGTCTGGTATCCGCGCCCGAGCGCGCTGTCCCCGCGTTCGGCGCACTCATTTCCGGGAAGGTCCGCGTCCGGCACGCAGCCAAAGCGAACGTCGGGCGGGACAGTCGTCGCCGTGTGCGATACGGCCGAAATGCGCCTGCCCTCGACGAGCCGTATCGAGAGGCCCAGCGAGTCGAGATACGCGTTCATTGCGCCGAGCAGCGCGTCGACGGCCGACCCACTGCCGTCGCGCGGATCGAAGATCGGTGCCTGCGACGCGCCGGGCTGGAAGGCGACCGGCAGGTGGCCGATTCGCGTCTCCTCTCCGGCGACAGCCCGAGCCCCCGCGTAGTACGGCGGGTGCTCGAGGAAGGTGTCGCCCACGCCGCTGCGGAAGGTCGCGCCCGCCGTCGCGCACGCCGCGACCAGCGGCGCGAGGACCCCGAGAGCTGCCGCGTGAATCCGCATCATTGTCTCCTGATCCATGCCGGATGGAAGCCGCCGCGCCATGACGGGTCGATCGTGCGCAGCCGGATCTGTTTGCCGTCGGGGGTGACGGTGTAGAGGTTCGAGTATGCGCCGGCGTATTGCGCGTAGGCGATGAAGTCCCCGTCGGGCGACCAGGCGGGACCGAACTGCTGGCCGGG
>DATJHY010000023.1:0-2506 GCA_035493635.1 Gemmatimonadaceae bacterium
GCAGGATGTCCTCGTAGATGCCGATCGCGTTCCGCGCGCCTTCCTGCTGCGCGTGGTGCAGCTCGCCGAGGATGCACACGCTGACGTTCGGATTGAGGTTGCAGTTCTCCTGTTCTCCTAGGCGGAGGTAGGCGATACCGAGCATGTCGTAGAGCTGCCTGGTTTGCGGAAAGTCGGGATCGAGCGGGAGCCCCGACGCGCGCTGCAGGCGCTCGAGCTGGTCGATGGCTTCGCGCGTGCGTCCGGCCAGCAGCAGCTGGCGGGCAAGGGCGTATCGAGCCTCCGGGCTCGCCGGCCGGCCTTGCTGGAAGGCGCTGAGCTGCATGGCGTCGGCCTGCTCGCGATTCAGGAACTCGTAGCGATTCGGTTGTGCGGCGGCCTGGGCGTACAAGAACGCCAGCGTATCGGCCATGCGCTTGCTGCCGCGGGAGTCTCGCCGCACCGCGGGGCTGCACGCGAGCAGGCCCGCCGCGACTGGCGCGAACAATACGAGCGCGACCGCGCGCCCCGTGATCCGCTTGCCTGCTGACATGGGTACGATTGTACGCCGTTCGCGCGGACACGCTAGACGACGAGGCCGGATTCGGTTACGCTGGGCCCGGACCGGTGGATGTAGTCCGAGTGAGACGCACCCGCGGAACGATGCGAGTCAGCACCTGTCATTTGATGTCGTCAAGGTCGACCGTACGAGTGATCGCATTGAGCGCGGCGACGGTTGCGTTGTGCGGAGCCTGCGCTACGCACCGCGTGGAGGCCTACCTCACGACGCCCGACCGCTCCAAGCTGCTTACCCGCGTGCCCGACATCCACTCGAGCACTCAGCCGGCGCCGTCGGCCGTCCCTACTATAGAAGTGGATGCGACCCGCGCCTACCAGGCGATGGTCGGTTTCGGCGCGGCACTCACCGACGCCTCGGCCTGGCTGATCCAGCGCAAGCTCGGCACCGCGCAGCGGGACTACCTGCTGCGCGATTTGTTCGGCCCCGAACCGGGCGCCGGCTTCAGCTTCGTCCGCATCGACATGGGTTCGTCGGATTTCTCACTGCGTCACTACAGCTACGACGACGTGCCTGCCGGCGAGAGCGATCCCACGCTCGCCCACTTCTCGATTGCTCCTGATACGGCCGAAACAATCCCGATCTTGAAGCGCTCGCGCGAGATCAATCCTCAACTCGAGATCATGGCGTCGCCGTGGAGCGCGCCCGGATGGATGAAGTCCACGGGCAGCATGATCAAGGGCACGCTCCGCCCGGACGCCTACGCTGCATACGCGGAGTACTTCCGCCGATTCGTCGAGGCGTACGCCGCAGTCGGCATTCCGCTCTACGCGATCACGATTCAGAACGAGCCGCATTTCGAGCCGGCCGACTATCCCGGCATGCGTATGGAGCCCGCCGCGCGCGCCTTGTTCATTGGCAAGCACCTCGGCCCCCTGTTCGCTCGGGCGGGCATTCGCACGCGAATTCTCGACTGGGATCACAACTGGGACGAGCCGCGCTCTCCGCTCGCGGTACTCGCCAATTCCACGGCGCGTCTTTACGTCTCGGGCGTCGCCTGGCACTGCTACGCCGGCGACGTATCGGCACAGGGTCCAGTGCACGACGCCTATCCCGACAAGGACGCCTATTTCACCGAATGCTCCGGCGGCGACTGGGCGCCAAAGTGGGCCGACAATCTTGCGTGGACGGTCAGGAATCTCGTCATCGGCTCGACGCGCAACTGGGCGCGCGGCGTTCTGATGTGGAATCTCGCGCTCGACGAGAACCACGGTCCGCACACCGGCGGGTGCGGCAACTGTCGCGGCGTCGTCACGATCGATTCACGCACCGCCGCCGTGACCAGGAACGAGGAGTACTACGCGCTCGCGCACGCCAGCCGGTTCGTCAAACCGGGCGCGCGGCGCATCGAATCGTCCACGATCGAGAAGCTAGACAACGTCGCGTTTCGAAACGACGACGGCTCGAGCGTGCTGATCGTCCTGAATTCCGACACGACGGCGCGCGCGTTCGCGGTGCGCGACCGCGATCGCACGTTCAACTACACGCTGCCCGCGGGAGCGGTCGTCACCTTCCGCTGGCGATGACCTCCGGTACGGCGGACGGGTGCGTCCCGTTCGTCGATGGTCGCTTCGCGTCGCTCTCTTCGGCGTAGGTGTACCCGAGCTCGGCGAGCCGCTTGCCGGACATGTCGTAGGCCATGGCCGGCATGTCGCTCACCCCCGTGGCATCGATCCAGGTGTTATAGAACTGGAATAGCGCGCAAACGGTGATCGCGTCGTACAGCGCCTCGTCGGTCCATCCGGCGGCCCGCGCGCGATCGAGATCCTCGTGCGCGATCGACGTCGAGTCCTCCACCACCTTCGCGATCAGCGCGAACAGCGCCCGCTCGGCGTCCGAGATTGGCGCCGTGGTGTAGTCGTCCAGCACCGCCTGGACGACCTCCTTGCTTCCCAGCAGCTCCGCCGCGACCGCGGCGTGCGAGCCGATTCAGAACGGACAGTCGTTGCG
>DATJHY010000024.1:0-4952 GCA_035493635.1 Gemmatimonadaceae bacterium
GGTCGCGAGTGGGCCGTCGCGCGCGCCTGGCTGCGGCGCGAGCTGTCGCGATGATCTCGCGCGGCGATCGGCGGTCCTGGTGAGCCGGAATCCACGCTCGGATGACCGAGCACTGGATGCGACGGTGATGACCCCCGAGCGCTGGCGGGTCGTGGACTCGGTCGTCCAAGGGGCGCTCGCATTGCCGCTTGCCGAACGTTCGGCATATCTGGATCGCGCCTGCGGCTCGGACGCAGCGCTGCGACGAGAGGCCGAGTCGCTCCTCGCCGCTACCAGGAGTGACGAGTTTCTCGAGCGGTCGGCGGCTCCTCCACTCACGTCATTGGGCGAGGCGGAGCAGGACCGCGCCAGCCAGCCGCCGCCGGAGCGTCTCATCGCCGCGCTGAGCGCAACGTACGCCGTGGAGCGTGAGCTCGGACGCGGCGGTATGGCGACCGTGTACCTCGCCGAGGACGTCCGCCACCGCCGCAAGGTGGCGATCAAAGTCCTGCACCCCGAGCTGTCCGCGATCCTCGGGCCTGAGCGTTTTCTGAAAGAGATCGAGCTCACGGCGAGCCTGCAGCACCCGCACATCCTGCCGCTGTTCGATAGCGGCAAGGTCGACGGACTGCTGTACTACGTGATGCCGTTCGTCGCCGGAGAGGCGCTCCGTGCGCGGCTTGCCCGCGAACGACAACTCCCTGTGAGCGATGCCCTACACATCGCCACGGAAGTGGCGAGCGCGCTCGAGTACGCGCACCGGCGCGGCATCGTCCACCGCGACGTGAAGCCGGAGAACATCCTCCTTGCCGACGATGGCGGCGCACTCGTCGCCGACTTCGGCATCGCCCTCGCGGCGAGCCATGCGGGCGGCGAACGCCTCACGCAGACGGGCCTCTCGCTCGGCACGCCGCAGTACATGGCCCCCGAGCAGGTGACGGGCGAGCGGTCCATCGACGCGCGGGCTGACGTGTACGCGCTCGGCGCCGTGACGTACGAGATGCTTGCCGGCGAGCCGCCGTTCACGGGATCGTCGGCGCAGGCGATCGTCGCGCGTGTGCTCACCGAAGCACCGCGACCGCTCGCCGCGCAGCGGCCGAGTGTGGCGCCGCATGTCGCCGCGGCCGTGCACACGGCACTCGAGAAGCTCCGAGCCGATCGGTTCTCGAGTGCGCGGGCGTTTGCCGATGCGCTCGCGTCACCCGGGGACAGACGACCGGAGGTCGTGCCCACGGCGAACGAGCCCGTGCGGGTGCGCCTCGGGCAGCGAGCGACGCTCGTACGATGGCTGCCGTGGACGATCGCGGTGCTGGCGGTTGGCATTGCTTCGTGGATCAGCGGACGTCCTAGCGCAACCGTGCCGAGCGAGGCCACGCGCTTCACCCTGGCGACGGCGGGGTTGGGAGATCTCTATGCCGACGACGGGGGCATCTCGGTTGCGCTCTCCCGAGATGGACGCGTCGTCGCATACACGGGCCGGACGGCGAGTGGCCGAGCACTCTACCTGAGACGACTGGGCGAATTGCGGGCGATACACCTCTCGCACACGGACGACGCGCTGCCACCGTTCTTCTCGGCTGACGGCCGGTGGCTGGCGTTCGGTCAGCGCGGACGGCTGATGAAGCTCCCCGTCGCGGGAGGAGAGCCGACCGCCGTTGCCGATGTCGCGTCCCCGGGAAGCTGGTCATCGCGCGGAACGGTGGTCCTTTCCAACGAGATCGGCGGCCTCCGTACCGTGTCACCAACCGGAGTGGTTTCTCCCCTCACGCAGCCGGAGACCACCGGCGGAGCACATTTACATCGGATGCCGGTCGTGCTCGCAGACGGCGAGACCGTGCTTTTTGCCGATTATCTGGCCGCGGGAAGTCTCAACGCGGCGCGCATCGGCATCGCGTCCCTTTCCACGGGAAAGTTCACGGCGCTCGACCTGCCCGGCGTCTCACCCCTCGGCGTCATTGACGGGATGCTGGTGTACGTGCGGCAGGACCGGCAGATCGTGGCGGTGCCAGTAGATCTTGGAAAGGGCCGAGTTACGGGGGATCCGGTGCCACTGGTGGATCAGGTGGCGGTCGGCAGCAACGGGCTTGTGGCAGCGTCGCTCGCCGAGAACGGCACGCTGGTCTACGTGCGCGACCCGCAGTCGAGCAGCATCGTAATTGCCGGCATGGACGGGCATCGGGACTCGATCGGCGCGGGCCAGCGGAGGTACGCGACTCCGAGGTTCTCTCGCGACGGCCGCCGGCTCGCCGTGGGCGTCACGGAGGGAACCGCGCAAGACATTTGGGTTTTCGATCTTGCATCGGGCACGGCGAACCGTCTCACGTTCGAGGGGGCCGCAGACAAACCGGAGTGGACGCCCGACGGCCAGCGCATCGCGTACCTGGTCGGTCGGATGGGCACCCGAGCTGCGGTGTGGTGGCGATCGGCGGACGGCAGTGGAGAACCAGAGCTGATTGCATCGATGGCCAACCCGATTCGTGAGGTGAGCTTCTCGCCAGACGGGCGTTCCGCGATCCTCCGCGTCGACACGCCGCGCCTGCAACGCCAACTCTGGATCGTAAATCTCGATGGAGACCGCACGCCGAGGCCGCTCGTCGTGGCGGGATTCGACGCACTGGCCGCGCGCGTATCGCCCGACGGGCATTGGCTGGCGTACACCTCGAACGAGTCGGGGCGGAACGAGGTGTACGTACGTCCATTCCCGGGAGCCGGTGGCCGTTGGGCCGTTTCCACCGACGGCGGCACGGAGCCGGTGTGGACATCCGACGGACGTGCTCTCCTGTATCGTGATGGGAGCTCCCTCCTGCGCGTGGCGGTTGGCACGTCGCCGGAATTCACCGTGGGTCGCCGCGACACGCTTGTGCGAGAGACGCTCCGGGAGAATTACCGAGCCAGCTACTTTCACGCGATGTACGACGTGTCGCCCGACGGGCGTCATTTTGCCTTCATCAGGAACGGGGGCGACGGGGCAGAGCTGGTCGCGGTCCTTCACTTCGACGCGGAGGTCCGCGCGCGAACGGAAAGGTCGGCGCGCCAGCGATAGCAAGCGAGCGGCGTTGCAGACTCACGACGCGCCCTGACACGTGCTTGCCGGCAAACGCAAAAATCGCGCGGCATTCCCGCAGAGAATGTCGCGTTTTTGCTCGCGCGTGAGGAAGTCCGCGTCGACGATCGCTTCCACGCCCTGCCTGATCTCGCGCGGACCGCCGTCACTGCCGAACATGATGCGGGTCGCGTAACCGGCATCGACGAGCTGCTTCAAGTAGGAATAGTACGCCGGTCGTGGTATCGCCGACTGAAGCACGGCCACGTCCACGTAGACGTTGGGATTGAGATACAACATCAGGGTCATTTCTTCGCCGTACGGCCAGGCCGCGTGCATCACCGCGACACGCAGTTTTCGATGCCGCTCGAGTACCGGCTCGAGTCGCAGCGGATTGCCCGCCGCGGCGCTGTAGTGCGGTGACTTCACCGCGGCGGGACTGCTCGCGTATGCCGCGTTCGGCGGCCCCAGGCCCATGTGAATGAAAACCGGGATATCGAAGTCTTCGGCCAAGGCGAAGTACGGCTCCAGGCGCGGATCATCGGGCGCGATGCCCATGTATTGTGCCGTGATTTCTCCGAGCGCCTTGACGCGACCGGCTTTGACCTCGTCCCGCAACCATTCCAGATCCGGAAATTCCCTTCCGTTTTCAAAGCAGGGCCGTCCCCAGTTCGTTCCGACGCCGTTCTCGCACGGGAACAGCAGCGCGGGAATCAGTCGCTCGGGGGCGCGCGCGCGCCAATCGTAGAGCACGTCGGGCAGACCGTTGAGCACGGCCATTCGCACATTCATCGTGTCCATGACGGCGATGTAGCGTCGGAACGACGGCGCGAACCCTTCGACCGGCCCAGGCTCGAGCGGCGCATGGAAGTGCACGTCGATCACGGGCAGGCTCGCCCGCTGAGCGGGAGCCACGGACGGGACAATCAGCACCAGGAACAGCAAACCGGCTCGCATCGCCATCTCCTCGACCTGGGCCATAATACAGATCGATGATGCCAACTGCGAGAGGCGTCGTGGAACCGTGCGGGATCCGAGCCTTGGCCCTCACACGTGGAGTTGGCGTTTACGCCACACGCGATCCGTTCGCCGCCTGATTGCGCTGCTCGAGCTCGCGCTCCTCCGCCAAGTCGATTTTCGTCAGGTCGGGACGCGTTAAGAGCGAGACCGTCCAGTCGAGCGCGATCCGGAACCGCGTGTCCCAGCGCGGCATCTGAAACAGGTAGTACGTGCGCCGCATCCACCAGGCGATGAAGCCCGTGAGCTTGATCCCTCGCACGTCGCACGCGGCGCGTGTATGGCCGAACGCCGCCATCATTCCGAGCGGTTCATAGACGAAGGGCTTAGGCGGCTGACCGTCGATGGCGGCGGCCACGTTGCGCGCCACCACTCGCGCGGCTCGTACGGCGTGCTGCGCCAGCGCCGGGTACGGCGTGCCCTCGGGTGACGGCGTCGATGCGCAGTCGCCGAAGGCCCAAACACGAGGATCGCTCGTGCTTCGCAGCGTCGGTTCCGTCATGATGCGGCCGCGACGATCGCGCGCGACGTTCGTTGCCGCCGCGACGGTGTTTGGCACGATGCCCGCCGCGAGCACGATGGTCTGTGACTCCACCTGTCCGCCGGCCCAGCGAACGCACGCCGGGCCGATCTCCTGCACCGGCGTACCGACGTGCAACTCCGCGCCTCGTCGACGAAGCAATCGTTCCGCATATTCGGCAAGGAATGGCTTCGACTCCGGCAGCAGCCGATTGCCGGCCTCGAACAGGTGAAAGCGCAGCTCGTCTCGCCGAATGCCGGGATAGTAGCGCAGCTCGTCGTCGACGAATGCCGTGAGCTCGCCGAGCAACTCGACGCCAACCAGGCCGCCGCCGATAACCGTTATCGTCAGCAGCCGGCGACGCCGATTGACGTCGGCCTCCACGTCCGCGCG
>DATJHY010000025.1:0-28359 GCA_035493635.1 Gemmatimonadaceae bacterium
GTTCAACGTGCTCGGCGCCAAGATCCGCGGAAAGTCGAAGTTGCCGATGGGGCGCAAGGTCATCTGCTTCTCGCCGCACCCCGACGACGACGTGATCTCGATGGGCGGCATTCTGCGCAAGCTCGTCGAGAACGACAACGACATCGTCGTGGCGTACATGACGAGCGGCAACATCGCCGTGTTCGATCACGACGTGCGGCGCTACGTCGACTTTTTGGAGCGGATCGCGAGCGAGGGTCGCATCGACCGGGCCAAGGTCGACGCGCTCGCGGCCCGCGTGCACGAGCAGCTCGAGCGCAAGACGCCGGGAGAGGTCGACATCCCGGAGGTGCAGGACATCAAGCGCATCATCCGTGAAGCGGAAGCCGTGAGCGGCATCGAGACGGTGGGGCTCCCCCGCTCCGCCGCGCGCTTCCTCAACCTGCCGTTCTACCAGACGGGAAAGGTGCGCAAGGATCCGATCGGCCCTGGCGACGTCGCAATCGTGCGACAGCTGCTCGAGGAAGTGCGGCCGGAAATGATCTTCGTCGCTGGCGATCTCTCCGATCCACACGGCACGCACCGCATGTGCAAGGAAGCGATCGACCTCGCGCTCCGCGAGCTCGGCGCATCGGAGCGGTCCAAATCGCCGGGCAGCGATTCAGCTTCGGCCAAGACGCAAGCGTCCGGCAAGCGAGGCTTGCCCGAAGTCTGGCTCTACCGCGGCGCGTGGCAGGAGTGGCCGATTCACGAAGCCACCTGGCTGGTGCCGCTGTCGCAGGAAGAGCTCCGGCTCAAGATCCAGGCGATCTTCAAGCATCAATCGCAGAAGGATTCCGCGCCTTTCCCGGGCGGTTACGACGAGCGCGAGTTCTGGCAGCGCGTGGAGGCCCGCAACAAGGGCACGTCCGCGGAGCTCGACCGGCTCGGCCTCGCCGAATACTTCGCCATGGAAGCGTATGTCGTGGAGTGACGTCACGGGCCCCGCCGCGTAGACCATGCGCGGCCTGGACGCGCTCGACTTCGTCGTCATCATCGCCTACCTCGTCGGCATCACGCTGCTCGGCGTCTGGGTCGGCCGCCGGCAACGCGATTCACGAGACTACTTCGTCGCCGACCGGGAGATTCCCTGGTGGGCGGTGATGTTCTCGATCGTCGCCAGCGAAACGAGCGCACTGACCTTCATCAGCATTCCCGGGCTCGCCTACACGACGGATCTGGGTTTCCTCGAGATCGCGACGGGGTATCTGGTGGGCCGTGTCGTGCTCGCCTACACGCTGCTGCCGCGGTATTACGAGGGAAATCTCGTCACGGCGTACGCCCTCCTCGAGCAGCGATTCGGGCTCGCCGCGCGACGGTTCACGTCGATCGTGTTCATGGTCACGCGCGGCATGGCCGACTCCGTGCGCGTGTTCGCGACCGCCGTGCCGATCGCGTTGATCATCGGTCCGCTATTGCCGCGCGCCGCCGTCATGCCCGTCGCCGTCGTCGTGCTGGGAACGCTCACGATCCTGTACACGATCCGCGGCGGCATGCGCGCCGTGGTGTGGACGGAGATCGTGCAGGCGTCGGTGTACATCATTGGCGGCCTGTCGGCGATCGTGATCATTGGACAGCTCGTGAGCGGCGGCTGGGGTTCCGTGCTCGACGCCGCGTCGGCGGCGAACAAGCTCAAGATCGTGAGCTGGTACACGGGCTTCGACAAGCCGCACACCATGTTCGCCGGCGTGATCGGCGGCGCGTTCCTCTCGATGGCCTCACACGGCGCGGACCAGCTCATCGTCCAGCGCCTGCTTTCGGCCCGTTCGCTGCGCGCCGCGCAGGCCGCCGTGATCGGGAGCGGCGTCGCGGTCATCCTGCAGTTCGCGCTATTCCTGATGCTCGGCGTCGGGCTGTGGGCGTTGTACGGCGGACGCACGTTCCCGACACCCGACGCAATCTTCCCGACGTTCATCGTCGACAAGATGCCGCACGGCCTCGTCGGTCTGCTGCTCGCGGCGGTGCTGGCGGCCACGATGAGCACGCACTCCGGCGCGATCAACTCGCTCGCCGCGGCGTCGACCCACGACATCTACCTGCCGCTCACCGGCCGCTCGAAGGACGACGCGCGAACCCTCCGCGTCGGCCGCTGGTTCGCGCTGTTCTGGGGAATCGTTCTCACGGGCGGCGCGCTCCTCTTCCCGGAGAACCAGAAGACTCCGGTGGTCGTCGTCGCGCTGTCGATCGCATCCTTCACCTACGGCGGCCTGCTCGGCGGCTTCTTTCTCGCTATCTTCTGGCGTCGTGCACGCCAGGCGGACGCGATTCTCGGAATGTCGGTGGGCATCGCGGTGATGAGCGTGATCGTCTTCGCCAAACAGATCATCGCCGCCGTGCCAAGCCTGGCGAACGCGCTCGGTCCCGTGTCGACGATCGCCTATCCCTGGTACGTCCTGATCGGCACGGCCATCACGTTGACCGTTGGAATTCTCTCATCGCTGACGCACGCGGCAGAAGTGCCGGCCGCGGCTGGACCAAGATGACTTTCATCGTAATCGGAATAGACGGCGGCGGGTCCAAGACCCACGCCATGGTAGCGGACGAACAAGGGCACACCATCGCCGAGACCGTCGGACCGGGGAGCGCCGTTCGGCCCGGCCGCGCCGAGCAATCGGGGACTGTCATCGCCGACGTCGTGCGCGACGCCCTGGCGTCGTGCGAGATGACGCACGTCACGCCGCGGGTGCTGTGCGTCGGCGTGGCGGGCGCCGGTCGGGAGACAGAGCGCAACGAGCTGTGGCAGGCGCTCATCGCGCGCGACCTCGCGTCAGAGCTGGTCATCCACTCCGATTTCAGCATCGCGCTGGACGATGCTTTTGGCGACGGCCCGGGCGTGCTGCTGATCAGCGGCACGGGCTCGGTTGCGTTCGGTCGCGGCCCGGCGGGCGCCACCGCGCGCTGCGGCGGCTGGGGTCCGGTGTGCGGCGACGAAGGCAGCGGCGCCTGGATTGGCCGGCGCGCGCTATCGGTGGTCACCGCGGCCGCCGACGGGCGCGAGCCCGAGACGTCGCTCACCGGCGCGATCCTCACGGCCGCCCAGGTGAACGAATCGTCTGACCTCATCGGATGGGCGGCCAATGCCTCGCCCGCCCAGCTCGCGTCGCTGGCGCCCACGGTGCTGAGCGTCGCCGACGCCGGCGATCTCCGCGCCAACGCGCTCGTGAGCCTGGCGGTGGAAGAACTGGTGCTCCACATCCGTGCACTGGCGCGGCAGCTCTTCGGCGACGAGCGCGCGGCGGTCCCTGTCGCGCTCACCGGCGGCATGCTCGCGCGCGGCAGCACGCTCCGCAAGCGGCTCGAGCACCGCCTCAAGTCGGCGGTGCCCGGAGCCAGCGTGAGCGTCGATCCGGTCGTCCCGGCGCGCGGAGCTGTCCGGGCCGCGCTCCGAATCGTCGGCGAAGCGATCGTCTAGCCGCGCGCGCGTCTATCCATCGAGCGGCATCATGGCTCTCGACGATTTGCGCCGTCGCATCGATGACATCGACGACGAAATCCTCGCCCTCCTCGAGGCGCGAGCCGACCTGGCGCGCGACGTCGCGCGCGAAAAGCGCGCGTCAAACGCAGCAACCTATGATCCCGAGCGCGAGCGAGCCGTCCTCGCGCGGCTGGAGGCGCGCAGCGCGGGCCGGTTTCCGCGCGACGCGATCCGCGCCGTGTTTCGCGAGGTGATGAGTGCCTGCCTCGCCGTGCAGGAGCCGGTCAAGGTGGCGTTCCTCGGACCGGCCGGCACGTTCACCCACGCCGCGGCGCGCGAGCTGTTCGGGCTCGCCGCGCGATACACCGAGGCGACGACGATCGACAGCGTGTTCGACGCCGTGCGTCGCGGCGACGCGGCGTATGGCGTGGTCCCGATCGAGAACTCCACAGAGGGATCCGTGACGACCGCCATCGACGCGCTCATCGAGGGCGGCGTGCTGATCCGACGCGAGCTCGTGCTCGAGATCGGCCAGTGCCTCATGTCGACGGCGACCGGGCTCACACAGCTCGAGCGTGTATACTCGCACCCACAGGCATTGGCCCAGTGCCGCGTGTGGTTGGCCAAACACCTTGCCGGCGCTCAACTGGTGCAGACTCCTTCGACCGCCGCGGCCGCGCGCGAGGCGCTTGCCGACGCGGCTGGTGCGGCGGTGGGCAGCCGTCTGGCCGCCGAGCTCTACGGGTTACCGGTCTTGCGTGACAACGTGCAGGACATTGCCGAGAATGCCACGAGGTTCGTGATGGTGGCGAGCGAGGACGCTCCTCGAACGGGACGCGACAAAACCACCATCGCCTTCGCCGTGCACGACCAGCAAGGAGCGCTTCTTCGCGTCCTCGAGATCTTCCGTGACCACGGCATCAACCTCACGCGAATCGAGTCGCGGCCGAGCCGGCAGCGCGCCTGGGATTACGTGTTCCTCGCGGACCTCGAGGGCCACCGCGAGGACGACAACGTGCGGACGGCGCTGGATGAGCTGTCAGCCAAGTGCCCGATGCTCCGGAATCTCGGCAGCTACCCGCGCCATGACGCGCTCGTGACAGCGGACACTTGATCTCGCGGCCGATTCGAGTATTCTGAGATCATGCATCGCGCCGCCACCCTCCTCCTTAGCATCGCCCTCGGCCTCGTCATTGGTCGGGGGCATTCGCGCATGGGAGTGACCGGATAGCGTAAACGCGATCACAAGCGTCCACACATCGACGGCCCCTCCCGCGCACCGCGAGAGGGGCCGTCTTCGTTTTCACCACGGAGGAAGTTTCAATGTCACCGCGCTACGACTCGCCAACGACAACGAGTTCCAACTCGGCCGAAGCGCCCCCGTCGCCGATGCCGCAGGCGGATGGAACACCGTGAGCTCGAGAACTGGAGGGTTGGAGGCTTGGAGGACTGGAGGCCTCGTTATTTCGCGGAATCGTCCAACCCTCCAACCTTCTAACCCTTCAACCCTCCAGCCTACGTCCAACTCAAGTCATGCTTCGACAGCGGCAGCGAACGGACTCGTTTGCCGGTCGCCATGAAGATCGCGTTGCAGAGGGCGGGCACTACGGGCGGAAGGGCGGGCTCGCCGAGGCCGGTCGGCGGGAACTCCGTCATGCGGAAGAACACGTCGACCGGCGGCGCCTGACGCATGCGCAGCAGCGGGAACGTGTTGAAGTTCGACTGCACGGTGCGGCCCTTGTCGATCGTGATCTCCTGGGCCAGCGCTTCCGCGATTCCGTCGAGCACGGCGCCTTGCGCCTGACTCTCCGCGTTGCTCGGGTTGATGATCTGGCTGCCGATATCGCCGACGACCCAGACCTTGTCGATCTTGAGGGTGCCGTCTTTTGCCACCGTCGCCTGAACGACCTCGGCGAAGTAGCCGCGGTGGCTGAAGTGGAACGCCACACCCATCCCCGTTCCCTTGGATAGCGACTGTTTGCCCCAGCCAGAGCGCTCGGCGACGGCTTCGAGGACGCCGCGCATGCGAGCCGCATCGAGCAACAGCGGCGGCGGGCCGCCCTGCGGGGCACCGGCTTGCACCGGCGACGGCTGAAGATTCGCGAGGAGGTCGAGTCGGAATTGCACCGGATCCTTCCCGGCCGCGTGCGCGAGCTCATCGATGAACGATTGCATCACGAAGGCGATCGCGTTGCTCCCCGGCGCGCGCAGAGCGCCGGTCGGAACGCCGAGCGGAATCATCGACACGCCGATCTGGAAGTTCGGAATGAAGCGCGACGGAAATTCGGTCGGGCTGAGCGTGGCGCTCGCCGCGAACTGTGTTCCCTGCCCGAACGTCACGAAGTGATCGCGCCACGCAACGAGTGCGCCCTTGGCGTCCACGCCGCCCGTCAGGTAGTGGAAGCCAGCCGGCCGATAGAAGTCGTGGCGAATGTCGTCCTCGCGCGCCCACAGGAGTTTGACGGGCACGCCCGCCTGCTTGGCGATCGCGGCCGCCTCGACCATGTAGTCGTTATTGAGCCGCCGTCCAAAGCCGCCGCCGCTGCGCGTGATGTGAATCGTGATGTCTTCTTCCTTGACGCCGAGCGTTTGGGCGACGAGCCGCCGTCCCCCCTGGGGCTGCTGGGTGGGCGACCAGAGCTCGAGCTTCCCATCGGCGAAGTGCGCGGTGGTGTTCTGCGGCTCGAGCGGTGCGTGGGCGATGAACGGATAGAAGTAGTCGGCCGTCACCGTCTTGGCGGCTGACTTGAGCGCGGCGTCGACGTCTCCGTCGGTTCGCAGCACGCGCTCCGGCGCCTGCTTCGACAGCTCCGCGGCCCGCGCAGCGAATCCTTCACTGCTCTGCTGCGCCGTCGCGCCTTCGTCCCACGTAACGCGCAACTTGCGTCGCGCCTGATTCGCCAGCCACCAGTTGTCGGCGAGGATCGCAACGCCGCTCAGGAGTCCGTTGAGCTGCGTTCCACCTTCGACGACGAAAGCCTGCTTCACGCCGGGCTGGGTCTTGATCTCGTCGAGGTTCGCGCTCTGCACCTTGCCGGCGAACACGGGGCATTTCTCGAACACGGCGTAGAGCATCCCCGGCATCGTCACATCGATGCCGTAGAGCGGTGTACCCGTGACGATTGCCTTGTTGTCGACGCCGGGCACGCGTGTGCCGATGATGCGGAACTGCTTGGGGTCCTTGAGTGAAACGTCCTTCAAGTCGGGCGCCGGCACGGTCGCCGCCTTCTCCAGCAGCTGCGTGTACCTGAGCGTGCGCCCGCTCGCCTTGTGCGTGACGACGCCGGACGACGTCGTGCACTCCGAGTCCGGCACACCCCACGTCTGCGCGGCGGCGGTGACGAGCATCGCGCGCCCCGCCGCGCCCACCTGGCGCATCGGCGTCCAGTTCACCGGCGTAGCCGTACTTCCGCCAGCGCCCTGGTTCTGAAACCTGTTCGTGTCGAGCGGCGCCTGCTCGATGCGAACATTCGCCCAATCCACGTCGAGCTCATCGGCGATGATCATCGGCAGCATTGTCTTCACGCCTTGGCCGATCTCCGGGTTCTTGGCGATGATTGTGACGATGCCGTCCGGCGTCATGCGGATGAACGCGTTGGGCTCGAAGCCCGGCGCAGCGGACGTAGCCGCCGACGCGCGCCCGGTATCGAGTACGTCGAGGTAGCTGCCGAGCAAGATGCCGCCACCGGCCAAAGCGGTGACGCGCAGGAACGAGCGGCGATCGACGCGCATGGTGTCCATATCGCGCCTCCTCAAATGTTCGAGTCGCCGGAGCGCGAGCCGACGGGCGTCGGCATCTGCGCGGCGCGGTGGATCGCCTGGCGAATTCGGAGATACGTCGTGCAGCGACAGATATTGCCGTTCATCGCGGTGTCGATGTCGGCGTCGGTCGGATTCGGCTTGCTGGCGAGCAGCGCGGAAGCCGACATCAGTTGGCCGGCCTGGCAATATCCGCACTGTGGGACGTCCAGCTCCACCCACGCTCGCTGCACGGGGTGCGAGCCGTCGGGCGACAGCCCTTCGATCGTCGTCACCTCGGCGCCGGCGACAGTCGCGGCCCTGCGCGTACAGGAACGAATCGCGGCGCCGTTCACGTGGACCGTGCATGCGCCGCACTGCGCGATGCCGCAGCCGAACTTGGTGCCCTTGAGGTCGAGGACGTCGCGCAGAATCCAGAGCAGCGGCATGTCGTCCGGGACGTCGACCGAAACGGGTTTGCCGTTCACCTTGAACGAGATGGCCATGAATCCACTCTCAGCGTTTGAGCCGCACGACTACGATGCGCGCTACACGGGGTCCGGCGTCCTCACAGCGGGAACGCGGAGCGATTCGCCGACGACTGCATCAGCCGCGGGGTGCGACGCGGCGGGCTTGTCGAACTCGCCCTCCCAGCGTGCCATGACCACCGTTGCCAGGCAGTTGCCGACGACGTTGAGGGACGTGCGCGCCATGTCCATCAACGCGTCCACTCCAAGAATGACCGCGACGGCCTGCAAGGGCAAGCCGAACTGTGCAAGCGCACCCGACAGAATCACCAGCGACGCGCGTGGCACCGCCGCCACTCCTTTGCTCGTGAGCATGAGCGTCAGCATCATCACGAGCTGCGTCGAGAGCGGCATGTCGATGCCCGCGGCCTGGGCCGCGAACACCGACGCCAATGCGAGATAGAGCGTGCTGCCGTCGAGGTTGAACGAGTAGCCGGTCGGCAGCACGAAGGCGACGATGCGCCGCGGCACGCCGAGCTGCTCCATGCGCTCCATCGCCAGCGGGAATGCCGCTTCGGACGAGGCCGTCGTGAAGGCGATGAGCCACGGCTCCTTGACGGCGCGGAAGAACCGACCGAGCGGTACGCGGAAGATGAGCGCGACCGGAATGAACACGAATATAAAGAAGAACAGCAGCGCGCCGTACAGCGTCCCCACGAGGAGGCCGAGGTTCCTCAGGATGCCGATTCCGCCCTTCGACACCGTCACGGCGATCGCCGCCCCGATGCCGATCGGCGCGAATCCCATGACGAGCCCCACGAACTTGAACATCACCTCGGACAGGCTCTCGTTGAGCGAGAGCATGAAGTTCTTGCTCGGTCCTTGCACCTTGGCGAGCGCCACGGCGAAGAGAATCGAGAAGAACACCACCTGCAACACCTGGTTCGTGCGCGCGGCCTCGAAGAAGCTGTCCGGGACCGTGTGCTCGATCATGCCGGCGAGCGTCGGATGTGTCGTCGCCAGTTCGGCAACGTCCTTGGTCGACGTTCCGCCGAGGTCGACGCCGCGTCCCGGCTTCACGAGGTTGACGGCCAGCAGTCCCACGACCAGCGCAACCGTCGTCACGATCTCGAAGTAGATGATCGATCGAAGCGCGAGCCGGCCGACGCGCTTCATGTCGTCGCCGTGTCCGGCGATTCCCACGATCAGCGTCGACGCGAGGAGCGGCACGATCATCGACTTGATCATGCGCAGGAACACGTTCGACAGGATATTGAGATCGGTCGCCGCCCAACCGCGGTGCGCCTCTCGCGCCGATTCGGGGAACGCCCAGCCCACGAGGATGCCGACGACCATCGAGATGATGATCCACTGCGACAACGAGATGCGCCGGAAGAACGACTTGGGACGCGCGCCTGCGCTGTTTCCCGAATCCACGTGTGTGCTGGCCGCGGTCACGATGCGGTTCCTCGCTCAGTCGATCGACGCCGAAGCGTCGAGTGCGTATAGCCGTACGTGAAATAGATGACGAGTCCGATCACCAACCAGATCGCGAATCTGATCCACGTCACCGTTGGGAGCTGCAGCATCAGGTACGCGCACGCGGCAATCGAAATCAGCGGCGTTATCGGTACCCACGGCACGCGGAACGGCCGGGGCCGATCGGGGTCGATTCGACGAAGAAAGATCACGCCCGCCGACACGAGCACGAAGGCGAAGAGTGTGCCGATGTTGGTCAGGTCGACCACTTCGGCGATGTTCGCGAAGGCGGCGAACGCCGCGACGAAAATGCCGGTGAGAATCGTGCCGACGTACGGCGTCTTGAACTTGGGGTGCACCTTGGAAAGCACCGGCGGGAGCAGCCCGTCGCGCGACATCGAGAAGAAGATGCGCGGCTGGCCGAGCTGAAATACGAGCAGCACGCTGCCCATCGCGATCACGGCGCCGAGCGCGATGATGAATCGCGACGCATTCAAGAGCGCTGGCGGGCCCGCGGCGTATTGCAACGCGGTGATCATCGGCTCGGGCGTGCCAAGCTGTTTCCACGGCGCCATGCCGGTCATCACGACCGAGATGGCGATGTACAGCACCGTGGTCACGAGCAAGCTCATGATGATGCCGAACGGCATGTCGCGCGGTGGATCTCTGGTCTCCTCAGCCGCCGTGGACACGGCGTCGAATCCGATGTAGCTAAAAAAGATGATCGCCGCCGCGGCGCTGATGCCGGCGGTGCCGTTCGGGGAGAATCCGCCCGTCGCCGGGTTGGTCCAGTTGTGCGGCTTGATGAGGAACGCGCCGACGGCGATGAAGAACAGAATGATCCCAACCTTGAGCAGCACCATCGCGGTGTTCGTATCGGCCGATTCCTTGATCCCGATGACGAGGATGACCGTGATCAGTGCGACGACGGCGACCGCTGGCAGGTTCATGATCAACGGAAACCCGAGCACGTGGGGGGCCGTTCCCCATGCCGCCGCCAGATACTGTGTGGTGGCGTCCGTCGCCCCGCCCGCCGCTGCATTCACCGCCGTGAACGCGTCGTGCGCCGACCGGTAGTCGGTCGCCAACCACGGCGGCAAATCGATGCCGAAATGGTTGATGAGCTCGCGAAAGTACCCGGCCCACCCGATCGCGACGCCAATGTTGCCAACGGCGTACTCGATGATCAGGTCCCAACCGATGATCCAGGCGACGAACTCGCCGATGGACGCGTAGGCGTACGTGTACGCCGAGCCCGAGATCGGGACCATCGCCGCGAACTCGGCGTAGCAGAGCGCCGCGAATCCGCACGCCACCGCGGTAAGAATGAAGGAGAACACGATCGCCGGTCCGGCCCCAGGCCGGGCGGCGTCACCGACGATCGCTGTCCCCGTCGTCGCGAAGATGCCGGCGCCGATCGTGGCGCCGACGCCGAGGGCCGTGAGGTGCCACTTCCCGAGCGTCCGTTTGAGACCGCCGTGCGAGGCGACATCGGCCTCGAAATCGGCGACTGACTTTCTCGCGAAGAGCTGGTTCATGTCTCTCGAGTCAGACTGCGACGCCCGCGCCGCTCTCGATTCGCATGCCGTAGAACGAGCGGTACACGAAGAACAGTGCGATCACGAAGAACAGTCCCGAAAGCACGTGGCCCAACGTCGGACCGCGCTGCTCGGTGAGCGAGACCGCCAGCTCGACGGCGAGCAGCCCGAACAGCGTCGTGAACTTGATGATCGGGTTGAGCGCGACCGACGACGTGTCCTTGAATGGATCGCCGACGGTGTCGCCGACGACCGTCGCGGCGTGCAGCGGCGTGCCTTTCTGCTTCAGCTCGACCTCGACGATCTTCTTCGCATTGTCCCAGGCGCCGCCGGCGTTGGCCATGAAGATCGCCTGGTACAGCCCGAACAACGCGATGGAGATCAGATAGCCGATGAAGAAGTACGGCTCGTAGAACGCGAACGCGAGCGTGATGAAGAACACCGTGAGGAAGATGTTGAACATGCCTCGCTGCGCGTATTTGGTGCAGATCTCGACGACCTTCTTGGAGTCGGACACCGACGCCTTCTCGGTGCTCTCGAGATTCATGTTCGCCTTGATGAACTCCACGGCGCGATACGCGCCCGTCGTCACGGCCTGCGTGGATGCACCGGTGAACCAGTAGATCACGGCGCCGCCGGTGATGAGGCCGAGCAGGAACGGCGGGTGGAGGAGCGAGAGGTTCGGCAGATTCGTCGTGAGGCCGTTGGTCAGCGCCACGATGATCGAGAAGATCATTGTCGTCGCACCGACGACCGCCGTGCCGATGAGGACCGGCTTGGCGGTCGCTTTGAACGTGTTCCCCGCGCCGTCGTTCTCCTCGAGGAAGTGCTTGGCGCGCTCGTACTGCACGTCGAATCCATGATCGCGCTGAATCTCGCCCGCCGCGCCCGGCATCTGCTCGATGGTTGAGAGCTCGAACACCGACTGCGCGTTGTCCGTGACGGGGCCGTAGGAGTCGACGGCGATCGTCACCGGGCCCATGCCAAGGAAGCCGAATGCGACGAGACCGAACGCGAACACCGCCGGGGCGACCATTAGCGTGCCGAGTCCGGCCGTGCTGATGAAGTAGGCGATGGTCATCAGCACCATGATCGTGATGCCGAGCCAGAACGCACTGAAGTTTCCGGCGACAAAGCCGGACAGGATGTTGAGCGACGGGCCGCCTTCGCGCGACGACGTCACGATCTCGCGCACGTGCCGCGACTCGGTCGATGTGAAGACCTTCACGAACTCCGGAATGATCGCGCCGGCGAGCGTGCCGCAGGTGATCACCGCCGACAGCTTCCACCACAGCGTCCCGTCGCCGAGGTCGGGAATCGCCAGCTTGGAAAGAATAAACGTGAGGATGACCGACACGATCGACGTCAGCCACACCAGCGTCGTGAGCGGCGCCTCGAAATTCATCCGGTCGACGTGCTGGTAGCGTGCCTTGGCGATGGCGCCGTTGATCAAGTACGAGAGGCCGCTCGCCACGACCATCATGATGCGCATCAGGAAGATCCAGACGAGGAGCTGAACCTTGACTGTCGGCGAGTTCACCGCCAGGACGATGAACGAGATCAGCGCGACACCCGTCACGCCGTAAGTCTCGAAGCCGTCGGCGCTCGGTCCGACCGAGTCGCCGGCGTTGTCGCCAGTGCAGTCGGCAATCACGCCCGGGTTGCGCGCGTCGTCCTCCTTCACGTTGAACACGATCTTCATCAGATCGGCGCCGATGTCGGCGATCTTCGTGAAGATGCCGCCGGCGATACGCAGCGCGGCGGCTCCCAGCGACTCACCAATGGCAAAGCCGATGAAGCACGGCCCCGCGTATTCCCCTGGAATGAAGAGCAGGATGACGAGCATCATCACGAGCTCGACCGAGATGAGCAGCATGCCGATGCTCATGCCGGCCGAGAGCGGAATCGCGTAGCACGGGTACGGCTTGCCCCGCAGCGACGCGAAGGCGGTGCGTGAGTTGGCGAAGGTGTTCACGCGGATCCCGAACCACGCCACCCCGTAACTGCCGCCGATGCCGATCAGGCTGAAGATCAGGATGATGAGCACCTTGTCGATCGAGAAGTGCTGCAGCACGCCGAAGTAGAGCGCGATCACGGCGCCGATGAACACTTCGAGGAGCAGAATGAACTTGCCCTGCGTGATCAGGTACGTCTTGCAGGTCTCGTAGATCAGCTCCGAGACCTCACGCATCGACTGGTGAACCGGGAGGTTCTTGAGCCTCGTGTACATCACGAGGCCAAAGAGGAGTCCGAGCGCGCAGACGACCAGGCCGGCGAGCAACAGCGTTCCGCCGGGCACGCCCATGAACTGGACGGAATTGAGATCGGGGATGACGAGGTTCGCTTCTCCGCCGGCTGCCTGTTGCGGTGCCGCGGCGCCGGCAAGCTCCTGGGCGAAAGCGCTCGAGATCGCGAATGGTCCAAACGCGATGGTGAAGACGAATGCGAGCACGATGGGGAGGGTACGTCGGAACGCGTTCTCCATCAGATTCATCGGTCTGTGAGTTCGGTGGGTGTCCGTGAGACAGCAGGCGGCGGGCAAGAAAAAAGCCCATGTAACTCATCATGGGCGCTGCACTTTACCACATCGCGTAATGATACGAACAGCGGCCGAACTTGGCTAGCCACCGACCACGACAACCGCGTCAGAAATCGTAGATGATCTGCGCCTTCATGCGAATGGGGACGCCGCTCGGGGTGGTGCCCGGACGGAACTTGAAGCTCCTCAGGACTTCATCGAGCCGGCGGTTGTATCCACCATCTCGCGTGGGCGTGAACGTGAAGTTCAGCACCTTGCCCGTCGAGTCCACGTCGTACTCGGCAACGAGATGGAACCCGCGCACCTTGTCCGGCATGGGCAGCGGCGGAATGAACAACTCGGTCGGCGTGGGCGGATAGTTCGCCTGTACGCCGCCGCCGGTTCCCGGTCCGATGCCAGAACCGCGTCCTGTACCGATGCCGGAGCCGACACCACCGCCAGAGCCTGGGCCCGTGCCCGCGGAACCGTCGCGGCCCGTGCCGCCGCCGGTGCCGGGCGTCGGGGCGACGTCGATCGTCGCCACCTTGGTCGCCTCGATCTTGGGCTCGGGCTTTTGCTCCACCACGGGCTCGGCCGGCTTGACCTGCGGGGGCGGCACGATTGGCTTGGGCGGCGGGACGGGCACAGGAGGTGGTGTGACGGGCTTCTGCGCCACGACCGCCGCTGGCTGGACCTTCACGTAGCGCACGTGCTCGGCCCCTCCGGTTCCTCGCCGGCCTCCGCCACCACCACCGGCTGGCCCAGGACCGCCCGCTCCCTGTGGCTTCTCGATGACGTTCCCGGTGTGCGTGGCAAAGGGTGTCACGAGCAGCGCGATCACGAGCAGGTGCAGCAGCGCCGAGAGCACGCCCCATCCCCGGCGACTCTCCCGGTATTGCGGGAGCATCGTCGCGGGCAGCCGCCGTTTCGCGGCGGGTGCCGCGGAGTTGCGATGACCGCTGGGCTCGATCGTCGGCTGCATTCCGCCGTGGATGATGTACCGGTTGGCCGCGAGCGCGTTGCGGGGGGACATGCAAACTTATACGACGGAACAGCCCCGAAGGGTTCGCAAATACCGCAGAAAGCCAAACGGCGGACGGACCTTTCGGTCCCGTCCGCCGTCTCGTCGTCAATAGCCTGGCGCTGCTACTTCTTGGCTGCCGGCGCGGCTGCTCCAGGAGCTCCAGGAGCGCTTCCCGGTGTGTCCTTGGGAGGAACGCCGATGACCTTGACGCCGGCGCCACGAGCAACGTCCATGGCGTCGATGATGTCCGCGTACTTCACGCCCGGCACGCCCTTCACGAAGATGATCTTCTCCGGCCGCGGATCGTAGATCTCCTTGAGCCGCGTGGGAAGCCGGTCCCGAGTGACCTGTTCGCTGTTGATGGCGTACTTGCCGCCCGGATTCACCTCGAGCACGATCTGATCGGACTTCGCGTTTGCCGGCTGAACCGTTGGATTGGGATCAGGCAGCTGGATGTCGATCGCTTTCCGCATGGACGGCAGTACCGCCATGAAGATGATCAACAGCACGAGGAGCACGTCGATCATGGGCGTGACGTTGGGCTCGTTGGACAGCGTGCCGCCCGTCGAACCGCCGCCACCACCACCTTGGCTCATGGACATTACTTCGCTCCTCCCGGTGGGGCGCCTGGCGCGGGCGTCGGATTCTTCTGATCGCCCTCCACCGTCGACACCGTGCCCGGCTTCTGATCACCGATCAGGCCAGTGACCTTGACGCCGTTGTGCATCGCGATGTCCAGTGCGTCGAGAACCTTGGCGTAATCCAGGTTCTTGTCGGCCTTGAGGTAGAGGATGTAGTCCTCGCGCGGCGTATCCATGTAGATGTGCTTGAGCGCGGGGCCGACGTCCTCCGATCTGATCTGCTTCTTGTTCAGATAGTAGTTGCCATCCTTGTCGATGCCGAGCACCTGGTCGTTCTGCTCGTCCTCGGGATGGTCCTTGATGTTCTGTGCCTGCGGCGGATCGGCGTTGAATCCCGCCAACAGTGCCGGCGTGACCACCATGAAGATGATCAGCAGCACCAGCATGACGTCCACCATCGGCGTCACGTTTGGCGTGGACTGCACGCCGCCGGGGGTACTGCCCGTCGACATTGCCATACGAATTACCTCCTCGACGGGATGGTGTTACTGCGAGATCGGGCCGCCGGCGCCGCCTGCCGCGTTGAACTCGCGGGTGAAGCGCGACCGGCCGAACTCGCCCGACACGCCCTTGATGAGGTAGTCGATCATTTCCTTCGACACGTACGTCATCTCGGCCGTGAGGTTCTCGATCTTGGTCGTGAAGTAGTTGTACGCCCACACCGCGGGGATGGCGACGAGCAGACCGAAGGCCGTCGTGATCAGCGCTTCGGCGATACCACCGCCGATCGCGGCCAGACCGCCGGAGCCCGACGCGGCCATTCCGGTGAAGGAGTTCACGACGCCCATCGTCGTGCCAAGCAGTCCGACGAACGGCGCCGTGGCACCGACCGTGGCGAGCACCGCCAGACCGCGCTTCAGGTTCGTGATCTCGAGCAGCATGTTGCGCTCGACCGCGCGCTCTGCCGAGTTGATGTCGGCGACCGTGACCGAGCCGTCGGCGATGAGAGGCTTCACTTCACCGAGCGCGCCGCCAAGGACGAGCGCGACGTGGGACTTCTTGTAGCTCTCCGCAAGGCGGATGGCTTCGGTGAGGTTGTCCTCCTCGAGGAACTGCGAGAACTCGGGGGCGAACTTGATCGTTTCCTTTTGCGCTTTGCGCAGGTTCCACCACTTCGAAACCATGATCGTCAGGGAGTACACGGACATGATCGCCATGACGACCACGATGCCCTTGGCGAAGTTGCCCATCTGGTGCCATAGGCCGAGCAGTGAGAAATCCATATCGACTAGTCTCCTAGGGAATTGATGAGCGTTATTCGCCCTTGGTGAGATTGAACTGGAATGGCATCTGGACGAGCTGCTTCACCTTTTTGCCGCCGACTTCGGCCGGATAGAACTTCATGTTCGGCAACGACGCCTTGACGGCGTTGGTGAAGAGATCGTGCGTCGATTTGAGCACCTTGAAGGAGCTCATCTCGGCTCGTCCGGTGGTGTCGACGACGAACTGTGCCAGCACCTCGCCCTCGACGTTGGCCGAGCGCAACATGTCGGGGTATCGTGGCGCTGGATTGCCCGGATACGGGGACACCTGCTTTTCGACCTGGAACTCGAAGTAGGTCTGGTTGTCGTCGATCTTCTGCGGCGTGCCGCCGACGACGCCCTTGGCGATACCGCCGGCGACGCCCTTACCGGAGAAGTCCTCCTCGTTCGTGACCTTCTTGGAAAGGTCGATGTCGGGGAGCACGTCGGGGATCTTGATCGGCGCCGTGAGCACCTGGAAGCCTTTCGGCGGCGGCGCCTTCATGATCTCCTGTGGCGGCGGGGGCTTGGGCTCCTCTTTCGGCGGCGGCGGCTCGTCCTTTTTCACCGTGACGAACTCGACCTTCTCCGCCTTTGGCTTCTCGAGCGCGTTACCGACGCTGTACGTCGCGTAAACGGCCCCAGAGATGAGCACCGTGTGAACCACGAAGCTCATCAGAAACCCGCCCGCACGCTTTTGCTTTTTTGCTTGTGACTCGATGAGGTTGTCGAACATGTCTCGTTGGCCTGATCGGGTACGGGAAAAAAACGCGCGAACCGTTCGCGTGGATAAGCTATTCCGGCCGGGTTAGGGTGGAATGCCGGAAAGATTAAGAGTTGGTGAAGCCGCTGTTAGAAGCTGTTTGCGCCTAAATCCCGTGCGGCGTTGGCTTTTCGGGCAACGGGCCCGACTCTGTCGGGTCGATAGCCGGCGATGCATCGGTGGCCGTGCGTCCGTCTGCCCGCGCATCCTGCTTGAGCGCGCGCTGTGCGACCGAGGCGTCGGGCACGACCGGCAACACGATCGTGAACACCGTCCCGCGGCCGAGTCTCGACTGTACCGTGATGGTGCCGCCGTGCGCCTGTACGATCCACTGCGAGATTGCGAGACCGAGGCCGAAGCCGCCGCGCTCCGACGCGCGTGATCGTGCGCGGTCGGCGCGCCAGAACCGATCGAAGACGTGCGGCAGGTCGTTCGCCGCGATCCCGATTCCCGTGTCCCGAATCGAGATGGCGATCTCGTCCGCGCCGCGCCGGGTCGCCGACAACTCGACGTGACCGCCACGCGGCGTGTACTTGATGGCGTTGGTGACGATGTTCAGGAACAACTGTCGGAGCCGCGTCCGGTCGCCCATGACCGTGGCCCCTTCGAGCGACGTGAGCGAAAGCGTCAGCCCCGCGTCCTCGCCGAGGATCACCGCCGTCTCGTACACCTCGCGCAGCAACGGCTCCAGGTCGACCGGCGTCCGGTGGATGTCGAACCGGCCCTCGTCGGCGCGCGCCAGGGTCAGGAGGCTGTTCACGAGGTCGGACATCCGCGCGATCTCCTGGAGCGCCTCCTCCAGCGCCACCATTCGCTCGCCGCGGTTGGTCTGCGGGTGCATCGCCCGCTCGACGTCCGCGCGCAGTACCGTGAGCGGTGTCTTGAGCTCGTGGCTGGCGTCCGCGGTGAAGCGGCGGAGCGCGGCGAAGGATGTCTCGAGACGCGTGAGCATCGCGTTGACCGTGAGGCCGAGCCGCGCGAGCTCGTCATTGCTCGTGTCCGCGGGGAGACGCCGATGCAGACTGCGCCCGTCGGTGATCGCGGCGACTTCGTTGATGAGTTCATCCACCGAGCTGAACACGCTGCCAACGACCAAATACGCCGCGGCGATCGAAAACAGGACCACGATCGGCGTCAGCATGATCATGGCGCCCACGAGAAGCTGCGGCGACAGTTCAGCCATCCGCGTGGGCATTGCCACCGCCAGCCGGGCGATATTGGGGACTGGCACGATCGGCGTGCCGACACGGTCGACGACCATGAACAGACGCAACGAGTCGTTGCGCACCGCGACCTTGGCGCCGACCTCGAGCCCGCGCGCGAGCCTGCGGGCCGTGCGGATCAGACGATCCTGATCCTCGCTCGCCAGCTCGCGAACGAGCCCCGACGCGTACAGCACCGAATCTTGTGGTGTGAAGACGACGAAATAGCCGCCGAACCGCGCCAGCAAGTCCACGAGTACGGGCGTCGGCCGCGCGACGGGGACCGGCCCAGTCGTATCGAGGGCGGTCAGTGCCGGTCGCGACGCAGGTTCGGGTCTCGTCGTGTCGGCGACGGTGAGCTGACTTTCCGACGCCTCCATCTGCGCGCGCCGGATTGCCGAGACCATAATGTCGGCCGTGTTCGTCGACTCGGTCAGCAGATCGTCGGTCGCTTGCTTGCTACGGACGAACCAAAGCGTGACCGCGAACACGATCATCGTTCCGAGGAGCAGGAACGCATACGACGTGGTCAGGCGGCCGCGAGTGGACATCTAGACGTCCGAGTCCTTCTTCCTGGTATTGGTAGGATCGTCCTTGATCATGTAGCCGACGCCGCGCACGGTCGTGATCAGTCGCTTGGTGTGTCTGGCGTCGACCTTCTTGCGAAGGTGGTTGATCACCACGTCCACGATGTTCGTGCCGGGATCGAAGTGATACCCCCAAGCGTACTCGGTGATCAAGGTGCGGCTCATGACGCGCCCGGTGTGGCGCATGAGATACTCGAGTACGGTGAACTCCTTGGGCGTGAGGTCGATCTTCTCACCGTCGCGATGGACCTCGCGCGTCGCCTGGTCGAGGACGAGGTCACCCACCACCAGCGTGGGGGATGCCAGCGAGCGCGGACGACGCGCCAGCGCTTCCACGCGTGCCAGCAATTCCTCGAACGCGAACGGCTTGGTGACGTAGTCGTCGGCGCCCGCGCGAAGGGCCGTCACCTTGGCATCGACGGCGTCCTGCGCGGTGAGCACCAGGACCGGCCGCTCGAAGCCGCGCGCGCGCAGCGCATGCAGCAGCTCGAGCCCGCCTTTGCCCGGCAGCCGCATGTCGAGCACGATCAAGTCGTACGCCTCCGACGCGGCGCGGCGCTCCCCTTCCTCGCCGTCGGCGACCAGATCGACCGACCAGCGCTGCTCCTCCAGTCCGCGCTTGACGTACTGCCCAACGGTAGGATCGTCCTCGATCACGAGAATGCGCATGCGTTCCAAACCTACAGCATCGACGCGTCGACGCTATGTGAGCGACTGCCTCGAAGCAGGTCGATGCCGGCCGTCACTTGGCCGATCGGCCTCGACGCCGCTTGCGCTTGATCGCGTCGGGCGCCGGGCCTCGCTCCAATCCGAGCTCGCGAATCTTTCGATAAAGCGTACTCGCCGACAGCCCGAGTATCACCGCGGCCTTGCCCTGGTGCCATCCAGTCCGCTCGAGGACCGCCTCGATGTGCTGTCTTTCGAGCTCGCTCACACTCACGCTGGCGCCAACGCGTGTGCGCGCGGCCGCGCGGTCCGCACCGAGCGGAAGTTCATCCGGCCCGACCTCGTCGCCCGCGCGCCTCCCGGTCAGCACGAGTCGCTCCATCACGTTGCGCAACTCGCGGATGTTGCCCGGCCACGAGTAGGCTTGCAGTCGCACGATCGCATCGGGTGAAAGCATGGGCGGAGCGCCGCCGGTCAGCTCACCCAGGAAATGCTCCGCAAGCAGTGGGATGTCCGCGGCCCGTTCCCGCAGTGGCGGCAACGTCACCGTGATCGTTCGAAGGCGCGCGAAGAGCGCGTCGTGCACGCGGTCCTCGCGGCCCGCTGCTTCGGCGCCGTCGCCGGCCGAGGCGACCAGGCGCGCGGTGATCTCGATTCGCTGCGTTCCGCCCGCGCGAACGAAGCTCCCCTGTTCGAGCGCGCGCTCGAGCTTTCCCTGCAGCTTGGGCGGCAATCGGTCCACATGCGGCAGAAAGAGCGTTCCGTTCGCCGCGAGCTCGATGAGTCCAGCAAAGCGTTTGCTCTGCGACGCAGCCGAGCCGCGCCCGCTTCCACCGAACAAATCGGCATCCAGGGCCGCCTCGCCAGGCCGTGTGCCGGCTGCCTCCACGAATCCTCCGCGGCGCTGGGATGCGATGTGGATTCTCCGCGCCAGGAGGCGCTTGCCGGTGCCGACCTCGCCGACGACGAGGATCGGTGACTCGCCCGCCGCCGCGCGCTCGACCAGCGCGAGGATCGCCTGCATCGGCGCCGAGCGCGTGATGATGTCCGCGGCGCTCCCGCCGGTTACGCGGTCGAGCCGGTATTGCAGGTACCGATTCTCGCGCGCGAGCTGGCGCTTTTCCCATGCGCGTCGAACGAGAACGTCGATTTCCGCCATCCGATAGGGCTTTGGCAAGTGCGCGTACGCGCCGAGACGGAGCGCGCCGATCGCCGTCTCTCCCGCCTCGTTGCCGGTGATGACGATTAGCTCCGGCGACTCCATATCCGCGCGGAGCTGGTGCACGATCTCGAGCCCGTCCGGCTCGTGCGCGCCAATTTCGAACACCGCGACATCGAAGCCTTCGTCGCGGGCGGCATGCACGGCGGCGCGTCCGTCGCGGACGCCTACGACGCGGTGCCCCCGGTTGCGGAGGAACGTCGAGACGAGCTGCGCCCGATGCTCCTCGTGGATGGCGACGAGCACGTGAATCGTGGCGCGGCTCGTCGCATCCTCGGTCATGCCAGCGCGTCGATGGCCGCGAGAATCTCGGCGTCGCTGCGGCGGTTGCTCGCGCTCTCCTCGACGTGCGCCCACCGAATCACGCCGTCGCGGTCGACGAGGAAATACGCCCGGTTTGCGTAGAAGCGGTCCTCGAGCAGGACGCCGTAGAGACGCGAGACATGACGCTTGAAGTCGCTCAGCAGGTCGGCCGACAGTTGGTACTTCGCTTTGTACTCCCTGAGAGTTGCCGTGGAGTCGACGCTGATTGGCAGCACGGCGACGTCACGGGCCGCGAACTGAGCGGAATCGTCGCGCATCTCGCATAGCTCCGCCGTGCAGGTGCTCGTGAACGCGAGCGGGAAGAACGCGATCAGGACGGGTTTGCCGCGGAGTGACGAAAGGGTGATCTTGTCGCCTGAGGTGGATGGCAGCGTGAAGTCGGGCGCCTCCTGCCCAATAGCCGGAACGCCGTGGGCGCGGGCTTCGACAGCGGTCATTCGTTCAATGCCTCGGAAAAAGGGGATGCCGTGCGAGTTTCGAAATCTATAACGAGGCCGAAGTGGCCCGCGTTGACGCTCGTGGCTGCCGCCGCCACGTGGATCCCGGCGTGTGCCACCGGGTCGTCCACTGCCGGCGCCACGACCGCCAGCGCGGTCGCTCCACAACCGATTGCCGGTGACGTCGAGCGGACGACGTTTGATTCGTCGCTCGGCGTTCATCTCGCCGACATGACGCGCCGGGCCTCGGGGCTTTACGTGCAGGATCTCGAAATGGGAACGGGCGCCGTCGTCACCAGAGGACGTACGGCAGTAGTGCGCTACGCCGGATGGCTGCCCAGCGGCGAGCAATTCGATTCGGGCGAGATCAGTGTCACGGTCGGCTCCCGCCAGACGATCCCCGCCTGGGAAGAAGGCCTCCTCGGCATGCGCGTCGGCGGCCGACGACGACTTGTTTCGCCGCCGAATCTGGCGTACGGAACGCGCGGGGCTGGCAAGATCCCGCCGAACGCGGTCCTCGTGTTCGAGATGCAGGTGACAGACGTTCAGTGAGGTCGCGTGAGCCCGATCCCGACGTATTCCGCCACAACCCGCGCTCTCGTACTCGCCAGCGTGGCGACTCTCGGCTCCGCCGCGCTCCGCGCACAGCGTGCGGACACGCTTCGCGTCGCCGGACTCCAGCAGCGCGTCGAGATTCTGCGCGATCGATCGGGCATCAACCACATTTACGCGAGCAACGAGCACGATCTGTTCTTCGCCCAGGGCTACGCTGCCGCCCGCGACCGGCTGTTTCAGCTCGAGATGTGGCGCCGGCAAGCGACGGGCACTGTCGCCGAACTGCTCGGCCGGCGCGAGCTCGAGCGTGACGTTGGCGCGCGGTTGTTCAAGTATCGCGGCGATCTGAACGTCGAGCTCACGCACTACCATCCACACGGCGCGGCAATCGTTGGCGCATTCGTGGACGGCGTAAACGCCTACGTTGCCGAAACGGAGCGCAATCCGAAGCTCCTGCCGATCGAGTTCCGGATACTCGGCACCAAGCCTGGCCGCTGGACCCCAGACGTCGTCGTATCGCGGCACCAGGGCTTGCTCGGCAACGTCGAGGACGAGTTGAACTACGGCCGCGCGGTCGCGGCAATCGGACCGGGAGCGGTGAAACGGATTGCGTACTTCCATCCCGGCGATCCGGATATCCGCCTCGACACGGCGATCGATGCGGCGCTTCTCGGCGCGCCGATTCTGTCGTCGTACCAGGCTTCGCATTCGGCGCTGCGAATTCGGCCGGAGCAACGGCCGGGGTCGCGCCCGGCTTCCGACGACGTGAAGGCTCGTGCGGTCGATTCAGCGTTTGCTGACCTCGAGCAGCCGCAGCGTCTCGACATCGGCAGCAACAACTGGGTCGTGAGCGGCCGCATGAGCGCGAGTGGCAAGCCGATCCTCGCCAACGATCCGCATCGCGCGCAATCGGTACCATCGCTGCGCTACTGGGTCCACCTGGTCGCGCCTGGCTGGAACGTGATTGGCGGCGGCGAGCCCGAAATTCCCGGCGTCTCGATCGGGCACAACGAATACGGCGCGTGGGGACTGACCGTCTTCGAGACCGACGGCGAGGACCTCTACGTTTACAAGACAAATCCCGCCAACTCCCGCCAGTACTGGTATCGCGGGCGTTGGGAATCGATGCGCGCGATACGCGACACGATTCCGGTAAAGGGAGAGCCGCCCGTCGAAGTGACGCTCGCCTTCACCCGTCACGGGCCCGTGGTGTACGAGGACACGGCGCGTCACGTTGCCTATGCCGTGCGCGCGGCATGGCTCGAGCCCGGCGGCGCACCATACATGGCCAGCCTGCGCATGGATCAGGCTCGCACGTGGGAGGAATTCCGCGATGCGTGTGCGTCGAGCAACATTCCCGGCGAGAACATGATCTGGGCCGATCGCGCGGGGAACATCGGGTGGCAGGCCGTGGGGATCGCGCCGATTCGCCCGAACTGGAGCGGGCTCGTGCCAGTGCCCGGCGACGGCCGCTACGAGTGGGCGGGATTCCTTCCGATCAAGGAAAAGCCGCACGCGCTCAACCCGGCGACAGGATTCATCGCGACGGCCAACAACAATCTGATTCCGAAAGACTACGCCCACATGAACGCAGTCGGCTTCGAGTGGGCTGATCCGTTCAGGTGGCGGCGTATCAATGAAGTGCTGGGAGCATCGCATGCGCTCACGGTGGGTGACATGGCCCGGCTCCAGACCGACTACCTGTCAATCCCGGCCCGCGAGCTCGTGCCGCTCCTGTCGCGTCTCCGCTCGGCGAACGACGCCACGGAACGCGCGCGCCAACTGCTGCTCTCGTGGAACTATGTGCTCGACGCGGCGTCGATTCCGGCCGGCATCTACGAAGCCTGGTTTCGACGGCTGAATGTGAACGTGCGCGGCCTCGTCGTGCCGAGAGTTGTCCAACCGTTATTTCGTTCCATCTCCGCGACGCGTCTGATCGATTGGCTGCAGCATCCGCCGCGCGACTTCGGCGCCGATCCGACGTCCGCGCGCGATTCACTCGTCCTCACGAGCCTCGACGAAGGCGTCGCCGATCTCACGAAGCGTTTCGGTGCGAATGCCGAACACTGGCGGTGGGGTCAGCCCGCGTACCATCACGTCACGATCACGGGGGCGCTCAGTGCCGTCGCCGACGCCGCGACCCGCGCGCGGCTCGACGTTGGTCCCGCGCCACGCGGTGGCGACGCGTTCACGCCGGGCGCGACGGGCGGCGGCGACAATCAGACGTCCGGCGCATCCTTCCGGATCGTCGCCGACGTCTCGGACTGGGAGCAGACGCTCGGCATCAACACGCCAGGACAGTCGGGGAATCCCGATGACCGGCACTACCGCGATCTGTTTCCGGTCTGGGCCGCCGACCGGTATTTCGCCGTGCCGTTCGCGCGTCCACGCGTCGAAGCGGTCGCCGAAGCGCGGCAGGTGCTGCTGGCTGGCAAATAGAAAGCGGCGGCGTCGGCGCTAGCGCGCCGCGTCGCGCCAGGTTGGTTGCGCCAGTCCGCCGGCGTCCTCGTAGAACTGGACTCCGCCAGGCGCGTGCATCTTCGCGACGAGAATGATCTGTCCCACGTGCATCGAGAAATGCTCGACGACGTGGTACACGGCCTCGAGCACGGTCGTCTCGCGCCCCTGGATCGTGCGCGGCGCGTCGAGGTCGGCCTCGGTGAGCGTGGCGAGCACGGCGTCGGCGTTGTCGAGCGTCTCGTCGAGCCGCGCGAGCAACTCGGCGGCTCCCTGTCCGGAACGGGCCGCGAACTCGTCCGCTCGCCGGCGCGTGTTCGCCGCGCCACCCACACCGCTCCCGATCCATTCGCCGACGTTTCCCGCCAGATGGAGGAGCAGGTTGCCGACGCTGTTCGACTCCTCGTTCGGCCGCCACCAGAGCTTGTCCTCGGGCATGGCCTCCACGGCCGCGTGCAGCTTGGCCCGGTACTCCGTATTCAAATAGAAGCGCGACTCTCTCAGAAACCGTTGCGCAGACGTCATCGATGGCATCCCCGCGGTTGAGGCCATTGCGGAGTTAGGCTATCGCCGGCCGGAGGCCGAAGCAAGCGTCGAACGCTGGCCGCGTGCAGCGTTCCGCGTCATTCGCCATGTCCGGAACCTCCTGGGACTTTTCGTTCTTCTTACTCGGTCTAGCACTGTTTGAGATGTCAAAATGCGCCCGCACGACGCGGTCCGGCGCCTAACACTGCGTACACGTCCGCTCAAGGAGACGCTTCGCATGGCATTTGAACTGTTCATGCGGCGCGGCCTGATGGCCTGCGTCGCACTCTTCGCTCTGCCGATCGGTCTCGCCGCACAAGGCGCGACAGTGACCGGCCACGTCAAGACCGAGACGGGTGGGCCTGTCCCCGGTGTGACCGTCTCGATTTCCGGGATGGGCCTCGGGTCGGTGACGGACGCCGACGGACTGTATTCGTTCACGGTGCCGGCCGCGCGCGTCACCGGGCAATCGGTGACGCTGACCGCGCGACGCGTCGGCTACATGCCGCAAAACGCGAGCGTGGCGCTCAGCGCTGGCACGATCACCCACGATTTCGTCATGAACGCCACGGCGCTGCAGCTCGAGCAGGTGATCGTCACCGGCGCCGGCACATCGCAGGTTCGCGAGCGCGTCGGCAGTACGATCAGCACGGTGGACAGCACCGCGATCCTGCGCGCAACGCAACCGCAGAACATTCTGTCGGCGCTCTCGGCGACGGCATCGAACGTTCGCGTCAGCACACAGTCAGGTGAGCCGGGCGCGTCGGCGTTCGTCATCATTCGCGGCGCCACGTCCGTCACCGGCACGAACCAGCCGCTCATCGTCGTCGACAACCAGCCGATCGACAACACGACGCAGTCGACGAACGGCGGCGACTTCAGCACCGTCACGCAGAATCGCGCGGCCGACATCAATCCGAACGACGTCGAGTCGGTGCAGGTGCTCAAGGGCGCCGCGGCCTCGGCGATCTACGGCGCGCGCGCGGCGAACGGCGTGATCCTGATCACGACGAAGCACGGCAGCAACGGACCGACGCGTTACACGCTGTCGTCCACGCAATCGTTCGACGACGTGATCAAGACCGCGCCGCTCCAGCGGAGCTACGGCCAGGGCAGCGCCGGACGTCCGGGCGCCTGCGACTCGCCGGACTGCAACGCGACGAGCCTCTCGTGGGGACCGCTGCTCGCGGCAGGGACGCCGACCTTCGACCACGCCAAGGAGATCTACCACACCGGGCTGACGAGCGACAATCACATCGACATCTCGGGCGGAAGCGCCCGTACGACGTTCTTTCTCTCCGGCGGTCTGACGGACCAGATCGGCGTGATGCGCGGCGGCAACAACCGATACGATCGCTCGACGGTGCGCCTCACGGCGACGCATCAGCTGGTGAACGCACTGACGCTCGGCGGAAACTTCTCGTACTTCAACAGCACCGGCGCCTACGTGCAGAAGGGGTCGAACACGTCCGGCCTCCTGCTTGGCGCGCTGCGCACGTCGCCGGACTTCAACAACCTGCCCTTCCTCGATCCCGTCTCGGGGCTCCAACGCTCGTATCGCTTTCCGCACCCCAGCGCGTCGAGCCTCACCGACCCCCGCGGATACGACAATCCATTCTTCACGCTTGCCAACCCCGGAAATCGGAGCGAGCTCGGTCGATTCGTCGGCAATCTCACCGCGAAGTGGGTTCCCACGACGTGGCTCAGCCTCAACGAGACGTTCGGCGCCGACAACTACACGGATTCGCGCGTCGAAGCGCTGCCGTTCACGTCGTCGGGCGATCCGGTCGGCAATGTGACGCGGCTCCAGGTCACCAATCTGGAAGTCGATCACAATCTCACGGCCACGCTGTCGCACGAGTTCAGCTCCAATTTCGATTCGCGGCTCGTCGTCGGACAGAACCTCAATTCCCGGCGCAACCGGCAGGTGAACGTGTTCGGTGAGCAGCTCATCGCGCCGTCGCCGCTCGCGCTGCAGAACACCGTGAGCTTCACGCCAACGGAGACGCGCTCGCTCCGCCACATCGCCGCGTACTTCAGCCAGGCCGAGGTTGACCTGTACGATCAGTTGCACCTCACCGCCGGCGTGCGCGACGATGGCTTCTCGACCTTTGGGGCGTCGGATCGCACGACGCTCTATCCCAAGGTGGATGCCGCCTGGACGTTCACGAAGCTGTTCGACCATGGGAGCGACAGAGAATCGGCGTTGTTGAGCAATGGCCGCCTGCGCGCCGCGTACGGCGAAACCGGTCGCGAACCGCCGGTCTACGCCACGATCACGGCGCTGACGACGACCGGTCTCTTCGGAAGCGGCTTCGGGGACTTCATCGGCTCCAAGCAGAATGGACAGGGCGGTGTCGCGTCGTCGGTCAACCTCGGCAACGCGAACCTCCGCCCGGAGCGCGATCGTGAGGCGGAGGTCGGGACCGATCTGGCGCTCTTCGGCCAACGCTCGGATTTCAGCTTCACCTATTACAACAAGCGCTCGAGCGACGTGATCCTTCCGGTGCCGGTGAACGCCGCGGCGACGGGCGCGAACACGGCGCTCGCGAACGGCGCCACCGTTTCGAACAAGGGCGTCGAGCTGCAGCTGAACGTTCGTCCCTACACCTCGAAGAACGTCGACCTGAGCCTCGGCGCGAACTACGCGCGCAATCGCGGTCGCGTCGAGTCCCTCTTGCAGGGCGTGCAGTTCATCAACTACAACACCGAAGGCTTCAACGGATCGGGTGGGTCGTCGACCGTCGGCTTCGCGCCCGGCGTCATCCGCGGCAACGACTTCGTGCGCTGCGGGCTCGGCCAGCACGTGAGCCTGCCGGGCATCGGCGCGCTGGCAGACGTCGATTCGGCGTGCGGCGCGGGCGCGGCGAAGGGCTCGCTCTACATCTCGGGCGAGGACAATCGCCCGGTCGTGAATCCCGATGAAGGTGTGATCGCCGATCCCAATCCACGCTGGACGGGCGGCGTCAACGGCCAGCTTCGCGTCGGCAAGCTGCAGTTTTCGACGCTGTTCGACGTCCGGCACGGCGGTCAGGTGTGGGACGGCACGCGGTCGGCACTCGCCCGCTTCGGAACCGCGCGCGAGACAGAGGTCCGCAACCAGGAAGGCATCTTCGGCAAGAACGTGCTTTCCGGCGAGAAGGTCGCCGGCCCAGGCGCGGGCAAGGTCGCGTTCTCGTCACTCGCCGATTGGCAGAACTGGTATACGACGGACGGCGGCAGCGCGAGCCAGGCGCAGGCGCAGTTCGTCGAGGATGGCAGCTTCGTGAAGTGGCGTGAGCTGTCGGCGGTCTACACGCTCGACCAGGCGTGGGTGCGTTCGCACCTCGGGCTCAGCAGCGCGCTAATTCGCGTGGCCGGCCGCAACCTGCACACGTGGACCAAGTACCGTGGCCTCGACCCCGAGACGAACCTCGGCGGCGCCGAGTTCCTCACGCAGGGCTTTGACTTCTTCCAGAATCCGCAGACGCGTTCGTTCGTCGTCTCGGTCACGCTGAATCGATGAACGGAGCGTATCAGAGAATGCACAAGATGACACTCGCGGG
>DATJHY010000026.1:0-34782 GCA_035493635.1 Gemmatimonadaceae bacterium
AACGCGCCGTGGGCGACGGTCGCGCATTGGCTCGTCGCAATGACGGTTCTGGCGATGATCGCCACGACTGCCATCCGGTCAGGGACGCTCGGCGGATCGGCGGCGCTGGTTCAGCGCGGTTCGACGCGCGCGGCCCGGGCGGCGTACGTCGCCGCCGCACTCGCGATTCTTGCCGTCGCCCTCGGTGGGCTCACCGCCAAGTTTCCCGGAGCCGCGGTCGGGTGCACTACCGTGCCGCTGTGCGGTCCCAATCCATCGGTCGTGCCGTCGAGCATTCACATCCAGCTCACCCATCGAACCCTCGCAGTTCTGCTCGTGCTGCACCTCGTCGGCGTGGTGATGATGCTGCGCAAGCGGCGGTCGAGCGAAGCTCCGATCGTGCTGCGAGCGGCCTGGATCGCGCTCGCCATGGTGACTCTGCAGCTCGGCGTGGCGTCGGCGATGATCCTTCTCCACATGCCTCCGGTTTACCGCTCGCTGCACGAGGCGACGGGCATCGGCATCTGGTTGAGCTGTTTCGCGCTCGCGTATCTCGCGTCGCGCGTCGCCCGGGCGCCGGAGACCGCGGCAGCGGCAACTGTCGCGGCGCGAGGCGGATCGGTGCCGGTGCAACGCGCCGCGACGAGGCCGGTCGCCGACTCGTGACCGACGCAACGGTCGTCGAGACGCGCGGGCGCTCGCTGGCTCGCGACCTGGTGACGCTCACCAAGCCGCGCATCATCTCCCTGCTGCTCGTCACGACCATCGCGCCGATGTTCGTCGCGGGCCGGCCGAGTTGGGGACTGGTGCTCGCCGTGTTCGTCGCGGGCTATCTGATGGCCGGTGGCGCGAACGCGGTGAACATGTACATGGACCGCGACATCGACGATCGCATGGCGCGTACGCGCCTGCGGCCGATCCCGAGCGGTCGCATGCAGCCGCGCGAGGTGCTCGCGTTCGGGATTCTGCTCTCCACGGCCGCAACCTGGCTGTTCGCGCAGACCGCCAACGTGCTCACCGCGGCGTTGGCGCTCGCCGGGTTCTACTTCTACGTCTTCGTGTACACGCGCTGGCTCAAGCGCAGCACGCCGCAAAACATCGTGATCGGCGGTGCGGCGGGCGCGTTTCCGCCGTTGGTCGGATGGGCAGCGGTCACGAACCGCGTCGACCTTCTCTCGGTGTACCTGTTCCTGATCGTCTTCTACTGGACGCCGCCGCATTTCTGGGCGCTCGCGCTGCTCAAGCAGAGCGATTACGGCCGGGCCGGCGTGCCGATGGCGCCACTCGTGTGGGGCGAGAAGGAAACCAAGCGGCAGATGCTCTGGTACACCGTCGTGCTGCTGCCTCTCACGTTGCTTCCGTACGCGTTCGGTGGACTCGGCGCCATCTATCTGGTGTGTGCCGCGCTGCTCGGCGTGCAGTTCCTGATCGAGGTGCTGCGCGTGGTTCGCGCGACGCACGACTGGACCCGGCACGCCTGGCGGTTGTACAAGTTCTCACTGCTCTACCTCGCCCTCCTGTTCGCGGCGATGGTCCTCGACCGCGTGCTACTCGCCGGGTTGCTCAGTTGACGTCGCCAGCCGCGGAGCGCACGCGGCGCCTTCGCTCGCCAAAACCACTCGGTCGCCTCCTCCCGCGCCTGCGGCCGTATCGGGGTCAGCTCGCGATCGCGGGCGTGTGCCTCGTCGCGGCCGCCGCGGTGGGACTCGCGTTCCCGCAGATCGTACGCAAGCTGCTCGACGCAGCCTTCCAGCGGCACGACTCGGCGTTGCTCGATCGCATCGCACTCCTGTTGATCGGGCTGTTCGCGTTCCAGGGCGTGATGAACTTCGTGCAGGTGTACCTGCTTACCTCGACCACCGAGCGGGTGGTCGCGAAGCTGCGTGAGGACGTGTTCGCGCATCTGGTTCGATTGTCGCCCGGATTCTTCACGGAGCGGCGCACGGGCGAGCTGACGAGCCGCCTCTCGGCGGATCTCGCCGTGCTCCAGTCGCTGCTCAGCACCTGGATCTCCGAGATGTCGCGGCAGGTGCTGTTCCTCATTGGCGGCGTCGTGCTGCTGACGCTCACCCATCCTCGACTGACGACCACCACGCTCGCTGTCGTACCGGTCGTCGTGGGCGCCGCGTTTCTGTTCGGCCGACGATTGCGACGGGCGAGCACCGGCGTGCAGGATCGCGTCGCCGATGCGATGGCGACGGCGGACGAAGCGTTCGCGCAGATCCGCACCGTGCAGAGCTTCCACCGCGAAGCCGAAGAGACGCGCCGCTATTCGTCGCTGCTCAGCAGCGTCGTGACCGCCGCGGTGAATCGCGCCAGGATCCGCGCGATCTTTTTCGGCGTGGTCGGCTTCATCGCATTTGCCGGAGTGGTGGCGGTGCTTTGGGAGGGCGGCCAGCTCGTGCTCGAGGGAGCGCTCACTCCGGGCGCGCTCGTGTCGTTCCTGCTCTACGCAATCACCGTCGCCGCCGCCGTGGGATCGCTGGCGTCACTTTTCGGCAGCTACCAGGAAGCGCTCGGCGCCGCGTCGCGTACGTTCGAGCTGCTCGACACGCGACCGACCGTCGCCGAGCCCGAGCGCCCCAGCCCGCTGCGCCGGCCAGTGCGCGGCGAGGTCGCGCTCGAGAACGTTGGCTTCCGCTACAGCGAAGACGGCGTCGAGGTGCTGACGGACGTCAGCTTCCGGATCGAGCCGGGCGAGGTCGTTGCGCTCGTCGGCCCGTCTGGCGCGGGCAAGACCACCGTTGCCTCGCTGCTGCCTCGCTTCTGGGACGTCACAGCCGGACGCATCACGCTCGACGGGATCGACGTTCGAGATCTCTCATTCGTCGATCTGCGCGGCGCCATCGGTATGGTGCCGCAGGAGCCGGCGCTGTTCAGCGGCACGGTGCGCGAGAACATCGCTTTCGCCCGGCCGGACGAGGTCGGGGCGCCGCCGAGTGAAGCGGAAGTGATCGCGGCCGCGCGCGCCGCGCACGCCTGGGAATTCATCGAGCGCATGCCCGATGGCCTCGACACCCGCGTGGGCGAGCGCGGCGTCAAGCTGTCGGGCGGCCAGCGACAGCGGCTCGCGATCGCGCGCGTGTTCCTCAAGAATCCGGCGGTGGTCGTGCTCGATGAAGCCACGTCGAGTCTCGATACCGAGAGCGAGCGCGCCATCGAGGCGGCGATGGCCGAGCTGCTCCGCGGGCGATCGACGCTGATCATCGCGCACCGCCTGAGTACCGTCCGCCGCGCCGACCGCGTCATCGCGCTCGAGCACGGGCGCATCATCGAGCAGGGGACGCACGACGAGCTGCTCGAGGAGAACGGTCTGTACGCGCGCCTGTACCGCGCGGGAGAGTGGACGGTGGCGCGCCGCTGAGCGGGGCGAGAGCGCTACTGTACGCTCAAATGCACGGTCGCGGTGCCGTTGGCCGCGACTTGCACGGACTGCGATTTGGGTGCCGGCATGCCCTCGCGCCAGACCATCATCGTGTAGCTGCCCGGCGGGAGCGAATCAATCGCGAAGGCGCCCTTGTCGTCGGTCACCGCGAAGTAGGGATGGTTGAACACCGCGATGTAGCTGTGCATCCACGGATGCCGGGCGCATCGCACGTCCACCACACCCGGCGTCTTCGCAATACGCTCGCTCGCCACGACCTGACCGGCGTTGAAGAACGGCATCACCGTGAGCGTGTCCTTCGTGCCGTGCGGCATGAAGATGAACCGGTGAATCTCCTTGTCGTCGTTGAACACGTTGAAGGTCGTTCCAACGACCGCCGCCTGAACCGGCGGATCGAGCACGCAGTCGTCGCTCGCCAAATCCCCACGCTTCTCGACGGGATACGGCTTGCCGGCTGGGACATTCGCGATCCACACGATCACTGGCGTCGCTTTCGCCGCTGCCGCCGCCGGCAGCGGCTTTCCGGCACATTTTCTTCCAACCATGGTGGCGGAGTCGACCGGTGGCTGGCGTGGCGAGTCGATCGTCCCATGAACGGAGCCAAAGGACGCGAGTTGAGTGGGTTTGTAAGGACGGCTGCTCAGGTCGATCGAACCGTTCTTCGTTGGCTTGGGCGCCGTGGACCTGGTCACGGGATCCGCGGCTCTCCGAGCCTCACGGCCCTTGGCCGCCGCGGAATCGTTGGAACAGGCCACCACGCCGACGCAAGCGAGCAGAGCTGCGAACCGTGATACGATGAGAATCCGAGTCACGAACCTGGGATCGATGAGTGATGACGCGCGGTAACCTTTCCGGGGGCAAACGACGCGCCGCGCTGATGATGACGATTCTCGCCGGCGCTCTGGTCGTGAACGGCTGCCGCACGAACGTCGCAAGCCCGGCCCCCGCGCCTTCGCCACCGACGCCGCCTGGAAATGCGGACCTCCCGCTCGAGCGATTCTGGGCGTTCACCGCACCCTGGGACGCCCGCAGCGATTCGAGTCTGCGCGCCCACCGATCCGAGCTCGACGCGGCCGTCACGGGCTGGATTCAGCTCGACAGCGTCTCCGGCCGGCCCGAGCTCCTCTACCCCGACAATCCTCCACGCAACGGCGCGTCGGTGAACCGGTTCGCGCTCGTGACCACGTGGCATGGTCAGGGCTTCCACCCCGAACTCGTCCGACGGCTCGGCGCGAGGCCCAAGGAGCTGGCCGCCGTCGCGTCCCGACTCGGCCGGATCGTCGCCAGCCACCGGTACCAGGGCATCGTGCTCGATCTGGAGCAGCAGTCGGCCGCCGATACGGCGCTCGCGGCAAGGGTGGTCCGCACGCTGGCCGACAGCGCGCGGAGCCATGGCGCGTCGACGATCGTCGTCGCGTTGCCAGCCGCCGACACGGCGGCTTACCCCACGCGTGCTTTCTTTCCCGCCGCCGACTTCGCGCTGATCATGCTGTACGACGAGCATTGGTCTACGTCGGCGCCTGGGCCGGTCGCCACGCCGGACTGGGTGCGGCGCACGCTTGCGCAGCGCATCGCCGACGTTGGCGTCGAGCACATCGTCGCCGCGCTTCCTCTGTACGGCTACCTGTGGCGAGGCAGTCGTCCCGCCGAGCCGCTCGGCTTTGCCGACGCGAGACGGGCCGCCGCGCAGGCAAACGTCGAGATCGTGCGCGACCCGGCTTCGCGCTCGCTGCACGCGATCCAACCCGGAAGTTGGGAGCTCTGGAGTGCCGACGCCGAGCTGCTCAGCGCATTGCGTCACGAAGTCGCGACACTCGGCGTCACGCGGATTGCGCTCTGGCGCCTGGGACAGGAAGACCCAGGCGTGTGGCCGCTGATCGCACGCTGGTCGGTGCCGCGCTGAGTGGCGGCGGTCAAACGATCAAGAGATCCGTCTGATACTCGCGCGGCGTGACGACCGCCTCGCCCGGCGTGAGGTAGACGTTCACCTCGCTCCGCATCCCGATCCGGCCGGGAATGTAGATGCCAGGCTCGATGGAAAAGGCGACGCCCGGCACGAGAAGCCGCTCCTCGCGCGTTTCGAGGTTGTCGAGGTGCGGACCCGAGCCGTGCAGATCGTGCGAGTCGATCGAGTGCCCGGTGCGGTGCGTGAAGTATTCGCCGTAGCCGCGCGACTCGATGACCGCGCGGGCGGCATCGTCCACGTCGGCACCGCGAATCGGCTCGCCGCTGCGCGCACGCTCGCGCACGAGCGCGATCGCCGCATCGCGAGCATCGCGCACGGCCGTCCAGATCGCGCTCGCTTCGGCCGATGGCTTGCCGATCGATGCCATCCACGTTTGATCCGCGTACACACCATCCGGCTCTTCACGCGCCCACAGATCGATGAGCAGGATGTCCCCCGGGCGAATCACCCGCGGCTCCTCGGCCGACGGCTCGTAATGCGGATTGGCCGCGTTGTCGCCGACCGACACGTTCGGGCCATGATCGGTGACGAGTCCCGCGCGTCTGAAGCGATCGCGAATCCACGCCATCAGTTCGTGTTCCGCGAGTGGCTCCGAGCCTCGTGCGCGCTCTCCCGCGGTGGTCATCGCGTCGCGCGCAGCGGCGGCGATCTCCTCGGCCGCGCGCTCGTGCGACGCGATGTGCTCGGCGTTCCACGTGGCGTAGAAACGCGTCACCAGCTCGCCGGACGACAGGACCGTGGCGCCGGCTTCGCGCACCATCTCGATCACGCCAGCCGGGACCCGGTCGAGGTACGGCACGGCGTCGCCCGCCGAATACTCCATCGCGACCCTCTTGCCTGCGACGTACTTGGCGAGCAACGCCTCCAGGCTGCGCCACGATGCGTAGACCTCCGACTGCCATTCGCGCGGCCAGTGCTTCCACTGGCTTTGCTCGATCGCGTGTTTGATGGCCACCGGTTTGCCGCGCTTCGGCACGAACGCGAATGCCCGCCGCGTGGTCATTCCATCCAGACGGAGAAGACCGCCCGCGATGGGATTGAGGCCGCGAAAGTCGTACAGCAGCCAACCGTCGGCACCGGCGTCAGCCAACGCTCGTTGCACGGCCGGGAGCGTTTCAGGGTTGAGCATGTAGAGCTATTCCAGTCCGGCGTTTCGATCGAAGGTGCGCCAGTCGGCGCGCCACTCACAGCTTCCCTCTCCGCGCCCGATGCAACGGACGTGCTCCACCGGACCTACGCTGCCAATGAGAAGTAGCAGCAGCTCGCGAAGCGATGCTTCGTAATACGTGCAACCGACGCTGCCGGGCGCGGTACCGACGGTGATCGAGCGCGGAACCTCGAGTAGCAGAAAGCTGCCTACCCGGCGCAAGTTGCCGCCAAGGTATCGTGCCGCGATCTTCTGCGCGTGTCCGAACGCAACCGGCCGTGCTATGCTCGCGGGAAGGAACCGCACCAGCTGCCGTTTCACCGGCGAGATGGTCTGGTATGACTGACGTCCCACGATGCGACCGGCGGCGCGAAACACAGCTTCGGCATCCGGCCGCCGCCCGATGAGCTTTGCCAGGGCGATTACTTCGTCCTGGCCGGTGCGCTGGCCTTTCCGTACAGCCTCGGTGTGTCGCTTGATCTGGGCGTAGACTGTATCGCTCAGCCCCAGCCGCTTGTTCCGAAGCTCGTCGGCGTACTCGGTGTCGAGTTGGTCGTTCGGCGTGTCGACGTTGCGGACGGCCTCGAGCAGACTTAGCGGAACGAGGGCATCTACCGTGGCTAGCATGTCGGTCTTGGAAATCGGGAAGGCGAGAAGCGAAGGTAGCCGTCGGCGAATGCCCCTTCAAGGCGGCGCCTAGTGCTCACGCGCGCCTTGCTGGGCCTTGCGCTCGCCCTGTTCGTGTCCCTTGGAGCACGTCGCGCCGGAGCGCTGACGGTCAGCGGCGCGGTCGCCGCGACCGTGGTCGGCACGCTTTCGGTCCTGGCAGGCTGGTCGTGGGCGGTCGTGGTCATCGGGTACTTCGCGGTGTCGAGTGCGCTGTCGCATCTGGGACGCGCGGCCAAGGAGCGCCGCATCTCGTCGATCGTCGCGAAGCATGGGGCGCGGGACGCCTGGCAGGTCGTATCCAACGGCGGCGTGTTTGCCGCCTCCGCGCTCGCGATGCGAATCCATCCCGACGCGAGGTGGTTCGTGCTGGGCGCGGGGTCGCTCGCCGCCTCGTCGGCGGACACGTGGGCAACCGAGATCGGCACGCTCTACGGGGGCGCCCCACGCTCGATTCTCACATGGCGCCGTGTGCCGGTGGGAACTTCCGGCGGCGTTTCGGCGATTGGCAGTCTGGGGGGGATTACCGGCAGCGCTTTCGTCGCGCTGCTCCTGCTCGCGCTCGGCTGGATCGCGCCGATCGCGTTCTGGGTCTGGATCGGCGGCATTGCGGGGGCGCTTGCGGATTCAGTGCTGGGGGCGTCCGTGCAGTCACGCCGCTGGTGCGACGTCTGCAACCGCGGCACCGAACGGGACGTGCACGACTGCGGCGCGGCGACTCGTCCCGTCGCGGGCGCACGCTGGATCGACAACGACATGGTGAATTTTCTGAGTGGCGCAATCGGTGGACTCTTGTCAGTCGTTCTCGTGAGCTACGCAAGGGGATGACTGACGCCGAGGTGATCGTCGTCGGCGGAGGGCCGGCCGGCGCGTCCGTGGCGTTCGCGCTCGCGCGTCAGGGCGTCGACGTGCTCGTCCTCGACCGCGCGCGCTTTCCACGCAGCAAACCGTGCGCAGAGTATCTGAGTCCGCAGGCTTCGCGCATCCTGGATGACATGGGCGCGCTGCACAGCGTCGAGCAGTCCGGGGCCGCGATGCTTGCCGGCGTGCGCGTCCGCGCGCCGAACGGCGCCGTGATCGTCGGTGATTTCGTCGCATCGCACGGCTACCGCGGCTACCGCGATCGCGGTCTCTCCGTGCGGCGCGAAGTGCTCGACTCGATCCTCCTCGATTCGGCGCGCGCCGCCGGCGCGCATGTGTCGGAGCGCACGCGAGTGACCGATGTGCTGAGCGAGAAGGGCCGAGTGCGAGGCGTTCGCACACTCTCCGACGAGGGCGAGTCGGAACTGAGCGCCCGCTTCGTCGTCGCGGCCGACGGTTTGCGCTCCGTCGTCGCGCATCGCCTCGACTTGGCACACCGCATGCGCGGTCCCCGGCGCCTCGCGCTCGTGACGCATTACACCGGCGTGGCCGAGATCGGTGAACAAGCCGAGATGCACGTCGAGAACGACGGCTACGTCGGCATCGCCGACGTCGGCCGTGGCGTGACGACCGTCTCCCTGGTCGTCGCGGCTTCGCGTTCGCGAGAGCTGTCGCACGATCGCGCGGCGTTTCTCGACAATTGGATCGCGCGACGCGCCCATCTCGCCCCACGCTTCGCCGACGCGACGCGCGTCACCCCCGTGGTGGCGACGGGGCCATTCGCCTCCCGCGCCAGACGCGCCTGGGCGCCCGGCGCCGCGCTCGTCGGAGACGCAGCGGACTTCTTCGATCCATTCACCGGCGAGGGTATCTACGCCGCGCTTCGCGGCGGAGAGTTGCTCGCCGCATCACTGTGTGACGCCCTTTCGACGCCGAGCGAACGCAGCGCCGACGCGGCGCTCGCGTCGTATGACGCTGCGCGGCGCCGCGAGTTCGGCGGCAAGTGGCTCGTCGAACGGGTGATCGGCGCCGTGGTCGGATCGCCGAAGCTGATCAATCGCGCGGCGCGCAACCTGGCCGCGCGAAAGGATCTGGCCGACCTGCTCATCGGCGTAACGGGGAATTTCGTTCCGGCTCACGAGATCATACGCACGGGGTATCTTTGGAACGTGTTCATCGGCTCGCCGCAATGATCGACTCTGGCACCTTTCGCAGCGTCCTCGGCAGGTTCGCCTCTGGCGTCACGATCATCACCATCGTCGACGATGCCGGCGCTGATCACGGGATGACCGTGAGTGCCTTCTCCTCGCTCAGCCTCGAGCCGCCACTCGTGCTGTTCTGCATCGACCACGCGGCGTCGATGTACGAGTTGCTCCTCGCGCATCCGGGGTGCGGCATCAACATTCTCTCGTCCAACCAGGAGGCGTACTCCCGGCGGTTCGCCGACACCGAGCAGGAGCAGCAGCGGTTCGACGGCATCGCCTACACGCGCGGCGAGAACGGTGTCGTCCTGCTCGACGATGCGCTCGCCCATCTCGAGTGCCGAATCATCGACCACCACGACGCCGGCGACCACACGGTTTTCGTTGCGTCCGTCGAGCGCGCCGAGCCGCGGCAAGGCCGGCCGCTGCTGTACTATCGCGGCGGCTACGCGCAGCTCGAGCGATGATCCGCCCGCGCGGTGCGTCGGTGCTGACGCCGGCCCGACGACGTGGATCGGAGATCCTTGACGACCCGATGGTCGATCCCGCGCTCCGTCTCCGCTCGATGGCCGACGTCGCGAGGTCCAACAGGTGGCTCGGAGGGCTGCGCGCCGCCGCGGCCGAGCTCCGCGACGTGCTGCGTACATTCCCCCGCGGGAGCCGGGTGACCCTTGTCGATGTCGGCACCGGAACCGCCGACATCCCGGCACAGGCGTCGCGAACGGCGCGTGCGCTGGGATTGCAGCTGGCGACGATCGGCGTCGACGGTGCGGCGTCGGTGCTCGGCGAGGCGAAACAGTGTACGAGCTGCGTCGTGTGCGCGAGCGCGCTCGCACTGCCCTTTCCCGATCACTCTGTCGACGTCGTGCTGTGCTCGCAGCTCCTCCACCACTTTGCTGACGAGGACGCCGAACGCCTCGTCCGTGAGCTCGATCGCGTGGCGCGCCGCGCTGTGATCGTGAGCGATCTGCGGCGCAGTTGGGTCGCGGCGATCGGCTTCTGGCTCGTCTCGTTCCCGCTGGGTTTCCATCGCGTTACGCGGCACGACGGCTGCGTTTCGGTGATGCGCGGCTTCACGGCCGGTGAGCTGCATCGCCTGGTGTATCGCGCCGTGTCCGCGTCGCCGAGCGTGACCCGTCGGCTGGGATACCGCATCGCCGCGCGCTGGGCGCCGCTCGCGTCATGACCGCCGCCAGCTCCCTCGGCCCGTTGCCTGCCGACCGCCGGGTCACGACGGTCGATGAGCACTTCGTTCGCGCGCCACTCCAAATCATGTTCGATCTGGCGGCCGACGTGGAGCGCTGGCCTGTCCACCTCGCGCACTACCGCTACGTTCGAATGCTCGAGCGCACGGCTGACGGTGGACTGGTCGAGATGTCGGCCAACCGACCGTTCGGCATCCTCGACTGGCCCACGTGGTGGACCTCGCTCATGACCCTGTCGCGTCCGGGCGACGGACCTCGACCGTCGATTCGTTTTCGACACGTTCGCGGCGTCACAGCGGGCATGGATGTGGAATGGAGCTTCGAGTCCCGGCCGGACGGGACAGTCGCGCGAATCGTGCATGTGTGGAACGGTCCGGCGGTGCCACTGATTGGTGAATTGGCGGCCCGCGTAGTGATTGCGCCGGTGTTCGTGCACGGGATCGCCTCGCGCACACTCGCCGGACTGGCGAAAGTCGCCGAGCGCTCGACGAAGGGCGCGTAAGTAAGCGAGGTGTCGAGTGAGTGACAGGCGGCGTGTGGTGGTGACGGGGATCGGAGCGGTGACTCCGATCGGCATTTCGCGGGACGCGATGTGGGATGGGTTGCGTGCCGGCCGGTCCGCGGTGCGCAGCGTGACGCGCTTCGACGCGTCGATCTTCCGCAGCCAGATTGCCGCCGAGATCGATTTTCATCCGAGCGATTTCATCGAGGAGCGGCGGGTACGCCGCCTCGATCGCTTCGGGCAGTTCACGATCGCCTGCGGGCGCTTGGCGGTCGAGGACTCGGGTCTCGATCTCGCCGCGGAAGATCGCGAGCGAATCGGCTCGTCGATGGGAACGGCACTCGGCGGCGTGGGCTACGCCGAAGAGCAGTTCCTCGTCTTCAAGACTGAAGGAATACGCGGCGTGTCGCCGACGCTGGCGACGAACGTGTTCGCGGGCGCCGCCAGCTGCAACATCGCGATCGAGTTCGGCGCACAGGGCCCGAACAGCACCAACGCGATGAGCTGTGCGTCCGGCACGATGGGAATCGGCGATGGCTTCCGGCAGATTCGCGACGGGTACGCCGATGTGATGATCTGCGGTGGCGTCGAAGCGCCCCTCAATCAACTGTGCTTTGGAGCGTTCTCGATCATCCGCGCGATGTCCACGCGCAACGGCATGCCCGAGCGCGCGTCGCGACCGTTCGACCGCGGACGTGACGGGTTCGTGATGGGCGAGGGCGCCGCCATCCTGGTGCTCGAGGAGTACGGCCGCGCCAAGGCGCGCGGCGCACACATCTACGCCGAGGTGTGCGGTTATTCCTTCTGTAACGACGCGCACCACATGACCGCGCCGCGCCCCGACGGTACGCAGGCGGCGCGCGCCATTCGCGGCGCCCTCGCCGATGCGCACGTCCAGCCGCACGAGATCTCCTACGTGAACGCGCACGGCAGCAGTACGCCACTCAACGACCCAACCGAGACGCGCGCCATCAAGTCGGTGTTTGGCGATCACGCTGCCAGGCTCCAGGTGAGCAGCACGAAGGCGTACTACGGCCACGCCCTGGGTGCGTCCGGTGCCATGGAGGCGGCCATCTGCGCGCTCTCGCTCGAGCGCGGATGGCTTCCGCCGACGCTCAACCTCGAGAACCCGGACGACGGCTGCGATCTCGACTACATCCCGAATGTGGGCCGCGAGGCATCGACCGAGTACGTGCTGAGCAACTCGTTCGGCTTCGGCGGCATCAACGCCGCACTGGTGTTCAAGCGGGCGGACTAGAGGGCTTGGGGGGCTGAAGGGCTGGAGGCTTGGAGGGCTGGAGGATGGAGCCGTGGATGATACGTTTACCCGAACGATCCAGCCCCTTGGCCTTCTAACCCTCCATCCTCCATGAAAGACGCCTGGCGACACTTCGCCGCCGAGTTCATCGGCACCTTTGCACTCGTGTTCATCGGCGGCGGCACGATCATCACGAGCCCGATGCTGCAGGTGCAGGCCGCCGTCGTGAACATCGCCTTCGCGCACGGATTGATCCTCGCGCTGATGGTCACGGCGACGATGCGGATCTCGGGCCACCTCAATCCAGCCGTGACGGCCGGGTTCCTCGTCACACGGCGCATCGAGCCGATGATGGCGGTCGTCTACTGGATCGCGCAGCTGAGCGGGGCCATCGTCGCCGCGTACCTCCTCAAGGCGCTCTACCCCGCGAACATTGTCGCCGTCACCCGGCTCGGCGGGCAGTCGATCTCGTCCGACATCAACCTGCTCCAGGCCGTCGCGCTCGAGGCGATCGCTACGTTCTTCCTGGTGTTCGTCGTGTTCGGTACGGCGGTCGATCCGCGCGGGCCGAAGGTCGGTGGATTCGCCATCGGCCTCACAGTGACTGCCGGAATCCTCGGCATCGGCCCACTCACTGGCGGGTCGATGAATCCGGCGCGCTCGTTCGGACCCGCCCTCGTGATGCAGATCTTCGAAGGTCAGACGGCGTACTGGGTTGGACCGCTGCTCGGCGGCATCGTCGCGGCGCTGCTGTACGACCGGCTGTTCCTGTCACGAGAGCGCGAGCCGGCCGATCACGGCGCCGTCCAGCCCGCGCCCTGACGCGGGCCCGGCGATTGTATCTTCCCTGAATGGCAGACGCTCCCGTTCCATCGCTCACGCGAGCACGCGAGCAGAAGATCAGCGAACTGTCACAGCATTTCGCGAATGACGATTTGTCGCTCGACGAGCTCGAGCGGCGGATCGAGCTCGTGTACAAGGCTGGGAGCGTCGCCGAGCTCGACTCGATCACCGCCGACCTCCGACTCGCGCCGGCATCGCCGGGTGTGACTCCCGCGCCAGCATCGCCGCGCCAGCAGGTCATGACGGGAATGGAAGCCCGTCGCGGACGCCTGCTGGCGATCATGGGCGAGTCGCGTCGCACCGGGCGCTGGCTGGTCCCGAGCCAGTTGCGCGTCGTGTCGCTGATGTCCGACACGCGGCTCGATCTCACGCAGGCCGTAATGGCCAGCGGAATCGCCGAGATTCACGTGACCGCGATGTGGTCTTCGTGCCGCTTGATCGTCCCGCCCGGGATGCGCGTGATCAACGAGATGCACGCGGTGATGGCGAGCGCGACGAGCAACGCCGACGAAATGGATCCGCCCGGCGTGTCGCGCACGAACGCGCCGACGATCCGCCTCACCGGAACGGCCTTCATGGCCGAGGTGAAAGTCACCGTGCGGCGGAGGGAGGATCCGGCCGAAGAGGAGTGATTCGGTCAGCGCTAAAAGGCCTAAAAAGGGTCAGAGTCGAATTAGCGCTCCGCCAATGCGGGGTTTGGAAAGGGGTGAGCAACGGCGAAGGGCATAAGCGGTGAGGTGAGAGTGCGGGAGGGACGAGACACGAGCCGAGCTGGTTCGATCGCGCCGCAGACTGCGAACGGCAAACGGCGGCAGGCCGTTCGCAGTCCGCGGCGCACAACAGCCACCTCGGCCCGTCTCTCACAGCTACCGCACTCACTATCTCACCACCTATGCCCTTTCAGTTCGCCGTTAAAGTCTCCCATCTGACGTCGGCCTCACCACGAGACCAGGGATAGCGTGTTCCGCCGGCTATCGGCGGGCGGGATTTCACCCAGGAGCCTGACGCCAATCGAGGCCTCGTCAGGGCCCCACCCGCAGGTAGCTCGCGTCGTATCGCGCGATCGACTCGTTGATCACGCGCATCGCCACTTCGCTCTTCTCCCAGCCCACGATCTGCACCCGGCGGCCTTCAAGATCCTTGTAGGTCGAGAAGAAGTATTCGATCTCCTTGAGCAGGTGCTGGGGCACATCGGCGATGTCGAAGACCTCCTCGTAGTACGGATCGCGCAGCGCCGTCGCGAGAATCTTGTCGTCGGGCTCTCCGCGGTCGAGCATGCGCAGCACGCCGAGCGGCCGCACGTCGATCATGCACCCCGGGAACGTCTCCTCTTTGACGAGCACCAGCACGTCGAGCGGATCGCCGTCCTCGTGCAGCGTGCGGGGTATCAGCCCGTAGTCGCCAGGATAGTGGACCGCGGAGTACAGCACGCGGTCCAGCTTCATGATGCCGGTCTTCTTATCGAGCTCGTACTTGTTCCGGCTGCCGAACGGGATCTCGATGACCGCGGTGACCTCCTCCGGCGGATGCGGACCCGGAGGAAGGTCGTGCCAGAAGTGGATCATGCGGGCACGGCGCGCGTCATCGTTCCCTTGTACGCCATCGGCGGCTCGTTGACGCCGAAGTTGGTCTCGTACAATTCGGCGACGCGCGTGAGATCGTCCGCCGACAGATCGGGCCCGTCGCTCGCCGCCGCGAACTCGGCGAGTTGCTCGTCGTCGTAGATGTTCGGCAGCGTCGTCACGACACGCGGCTCGGCGAGAAGCCACTTCAGCGCCGCCTGGCCGAGCGTCATCTGCCGGGTCAGGAAGTCGAGCGTCTCGACCTTCTTGATGCCGTTGACGAGCCAGGACCGTGGCCGATGCCGCCGATGGTCGTGTTCGGGAAACACCGTGTCTTCGGTGTACTTGCCCTCGAGCATGCCCGAAGCGTGCGTCACGCGGATGTTGAAGCAGCAGTTCGGCGCGTGGGCCTTGGCCGCCTCGAGCATCGCCGTGCCCGGATGCTGCTCGAGAACATTCCAGATCATCTGAATCGTGTTGATGTCGGGCTCGCGTTCTGTGAGTTCCACGGCCTCGTACAGCCAACCAATCGCCGGGCCGAACGCGGCGCCCCACGCACGGATCTTTCCCTCGCGCCGCAGCTCACGCAGCGTCCCCCACAACTCCGCATCGCGAACGTGCTCCATCTTCGCATTGTGGATTTGCAGCACGTCGATGTAGTCGGTCTCGAGACGCGCGAGGCACTGATCGACCGCGAATCGGATGAACTCCGGATCGGTGCGCATCGGCAGCTCCGACTGGCCGCGGCGCGCGGCGCGCGCAGCCTCGTCGTAGATGTCGTATCCGACCTTGGTCCCGATCACCACCTGATCGCGACGGCCGCGAAACGCCGTCGCGAGTTGTCGCTCGGCGCGACCGTTGCCATACGTGTCGGCCGCGTCGAAGAAGTTGACGCCGTGGTCGTCGAACGCGCGGCGCAGCATGGCGACCGCGTCGTCATCCGATTTCTCACCCCACCAGCCGGTGGAGATCGTCCAGGTGCCGAAGCCGACCTCGCTCACCGAGATCGACGTGCCGGGAAAGACTCTACGCTTCATGTTTGGAGGAATTAGCGTTCCGCGCGCAACAGGCTCGCGGCTTCTCGCGCGAAGTAGGTAATGACGACGTCCGCTCCCGCGCGCTTGATGGCGAGCAGCGAGTCCATCATCGCGCGGTCACGGTCGATCCAACCGCGATCGCCAGCGGCCTGTATCATAGCGAACTCGCCGCTCACCTGATACGCGGCCACGGGATAGCCCGTCTCGCTCTTGACGCGATGGACAATGTCGAGGAACGGCCCCGCCGGCTTGACCATTACCATGTCGGCGCCTTCCTCGATGTCGAGCCAGACTTCGCGCATCGCCTCGTCGGCGTTCGCCGAGTCCATTTGATACGTACGCCGATCGCCGAACTGTGGCGTCGACTCCGCCGCGTCGCGGAACGGTCCGTAGAACGGGCCGGCAAATTTCGCGGCGTACGACAGGATCGGCGTTCCGGTCAGGCCGTTCTGGTCGAGCGCGGCTCGAATGGCGCCGACGCGACCATCCATCATATCGCTTGGAGCGACGATGTCGGCGCCAGCCTTGGCGTGCGACACCGCTTCCCGAGCGAGGGCCTCGAGCGTCGCGTCGTTGTCGACGTCACCGTCTCGAATTATTCCGCAGTGGCCGTGCTCGGTGTATTCGCACAGACACACATCGGTGATTACGACGAGCTCGGGGATGTCGCTCTTGAGCGCGCGCACCGCCTGCTGAACCGGTGCCTCGTCGTTCCACGCCTCCGATCCCACGGCATCCTTTCGATCGGGAATCCCGAACAGCAGCACGCCGCCCACGCCGCGCTCCGCGGCGGCTTTCGCGTCCCGAACCAGCTCGTCGACGGACGTCTGAAACACTCCGGTCATCGACTCGACTGGCTGCCGCACGCCCGTGCCGGACCGAACGAACAGCGGTAGCACGAGCTGGGAGGGCGCGAGCCACGTTTCGCGAACGAGACGCCGAAGACTGGCCGTACGGCGCAGGCGACGAGAACGGTAAGCGGGAAATTGCGGCATGCTCGAAAGCTAACGCCCCGCCCTGCCAGCTTACCGCGCGGCGAGCCTCCGCTTGCGTTCCGCCGTGTAGTGCCACCACGGCCGCTTGGGCGCGCCCTCCATGTATCGGACCGCAGCGATGAACGTGTCGAGCACGCATGGGTCCTGCCGAACGCCGGTCGCGGCGTTCAGCATTTCGTAAAGCACGTACGGGTCCCGGCCGGCGAGCGTGCGCGGTTCGTGCAGTCCGAGCCGGCGAAAGTCCGCCGCGATCCTCGGCCCCACGTTGGGAATCTGCTCGAGATTCTCGATCCCCTGGCGGATGTGTCGTGTGCGAGTGGCGCGTCGGATGGCTGACATCGTCTCCCCTTCACGTTCGGAGATTCAGGTCTGCGGACTAATCGGAGACTTCGAGCGACGTCAAAAGGCGGCGAACCCGACGACATTGCCGCCCGGCTCGCGGACGTAGAATTCCTCGGAGCCGTAGAACGTCTTGTGCCTCGCCTTCACGATGGGCGCGCCGGAGACCGCTCGCTCTGCATCATCGAGGTCAGCCGTGGACGGAACGGTGATGAACAGCGTGGTGCTGTGGCCATCGAGCTCCGATGCCTGCGACGGGGTGTCGGCGAGGACGCTCGCCTTGGTCTGGTACATGATCTCCACGCCCGCTTTCTTCACGCTGGCAAAGATCAGTTTCCCGTCGTCGCCGGGGACCTCGTTCTCCTTCTTGAACCCCAGGCGATCGGTCCAGAACTCGACGCAGGGTTCCACCGAGTCCACGATGAGCACCGGCGCGAGGGCTGTGACGGCCGGTGAATCAGCTTTGGTCATGACGCTTGCCCCGTTAGAGTGACGGCGCTAGTATAATTGATACTAGTCGGCTGGTCAAGCGAGATTTTCGCCCCTCCACTTCGACCATGGCGCGTACTACTGCCGTCACGCTCGCCGATCTCGTCGTCCTGTCGATGCTTTGCGAGCGCTCGATGCACGGCTACGAGCTGTGGGCCGAGCTCGAGCGGCGGCAGGTCGAGAAGTGGGCGAGCATCTCCAGGCCCCAGGTCTACTATTCCCTTCGCAAGCTGGCCGAGGCGGGACACCTCGCGTCTGAGCGTGGCGACGATCCGTCGCTCGGACCGGAGCGGCGCGTCTTCAGGCCGACCGAATCGGGACGCCGTCTGCTCGCCGATTCCCTTGCGCGCGCTCAGTGGGCGACCCAACGGCCGCCCGATCCGTTCGCGACCTGGCTCGTTCTGGCCTGGCAGGCCCGTCCGCGTGACGTGGCAGCGCAACTCGCGCGACGTCGCCGCTTCCTCGAGCAGCAGCTCGCCGAGGATCGCAAAGCGCTCGACGAAGTGATCGCCGAGACCTCGCCAAGTTCCGACGCTGCCATGGTGGTGCGGTTGTCGATCCGGCAATTCGAGACGGAGCTGGCGTGGTTGGATGAGGTGGAGGCGCGGCAGCGGCCGGGGTGAGGGGTAAAAAGGGTCAGAGTCGAATTAGCGGTTCGCTAATTCGACTCTGACCCTTTTTCCCGAGGTTGCAGCGGAATGATCCCGCCGGCACGCGAACGATCACTGCGCGCACCGTGCCGACGTTATGGTCGAGGCCTCTTACGACCGCCCGAGGAACGAATGCCTCGCATGCCACGCTACGCCTGTGCAGGCCATCCACAACACGTCGTCCAACGGGGCAACAACCGCTGCCCCATGTTCGTTGCCGAATCCGACTACCTGCTGTACCGAGACTGCCTGCTACGCGCCTGCCAACAGTACGGCTGCGCAATACACGCGTACGTGTTCATGACGAACCACGTTCATCTCTTGGCGACGCCAGGGAACGCGTCGAGTCTCGGGAAGGTGATGCAGTCGGTCGGCCGACGTTATGTCCAGCTCTTCAACTCTCAATACGATCGGACCGGGACGCTCTGGGAGGGACGCTACAAGGCCGTCGTGATCGACAGCGAACGGTACCTGTTCACGTGCTACCGGTACATCGAGCTGAACCCCGTTCGTGCCGGTATGACAGCACATCCCGCGCAGCACCGTTGGTCAAGTCATCGCGCCAACGCGTTCGGACAGTCCGACGTGCTCGTCACGCCTCACGACGCCTATCAGGCGCTGGGCGCGGATCCGCGGTCACGACAGGCTGCGTACTCCGCGCTTTTCGCCGACTGCATCGACGTCGAGATACTCAGCGCGATCCGATCCGCCACGAACAAAGGTTGGGCGCTGGGCAGTGACCATTTCCGCGAGATGGTGTCACGCGTGTCCGGCCGACGAGCAAGCCCGCTGCGTCGAGGTCCACGGCGGAAAACCCCACAAAAAGGGTCAGAGTCGAATTGCGCTGTTGAACGGTCGGAACTCGACCTGGGCCACTAATTCGACTCTGACCCTTTTTAACCTTTTCTACTCCGGCTGCGGCGACGGCAAATGCTCCGCGCGACGCAGCGCGTCCAGAATGTCGCTCGCGCCGCGATGCCGCAGCTCGTTCGCCAGGCGGACACCGGTCAGCTCCGGATTGGCGGCGTCGAGTGGGAGCATCCCGCGCAACATCCGCCGGCCGTCGACGCTGGCGATGAAGCCGTGGAGCTCGCGCTCCGAGTCCTTTCCAGTGACCAGCGCGCCGATCGGAACCTGGCATCCTCCCTCGAGCGCGCCCAGGAAAGCCCGTTCGGCGCGTGTGGCCACGATCGTCTCGGCGTCAGAAAGCGGGGCCACGATCGCGCGCGTGGCGCTGTCGTCTGCGCGGATCTGAATCGCGATCGCACCCTGTCCCGCCGCGGGGAGCCAAGCCGGCGCCTCGAGGTACGACGCGATCTCCTGCGAGATGCCAAGACGCCGCAGCCCGGCCGCGGCGAGAATCGCCGCATGCACGTTGCCGTCGCTGACCTTCTTGATGCGCGTCGGCACGTTGCCGCGGAGATCCACGACCTCGAGGTCCGTGCGCAGGGCGTGGAGCTGCGCGCGGCGCCGGAGGCTCGAGGTGCCCACGCGGCAGCCCGGCGGCAAATCCTCCAGCCGCGTTGCGCCGACCACGCTGTTCACCACCAGCACGTCGCGGGGGTCCTCTCGCGGCAATAATGCCGCGATCTCGAGCCCCGGGGGCATGTCGGTCGGCAAATCCTTGAGCGAATGGACGCAGCAATGGACTTTGCCGTGCGCGAGATCGGACTCCAGTTCCTTGGTGAACAGCCCCTTGGCGCCGATCGCGCTCAGCGGCTCGTCGAGCCGCTTGTCACCTACGGTCCGATACGTCTTGAGCTCGGACACAATCCCGCGATCGGCCAGGAGCTCTTGAACCATGCGCGCTTGGCGCAGCGCGAGCTCCGAGGCGCGGGTCGCGATCAGAACGGGCGGCGTCGGCTGATTGGAATCGCTCACGCATTCACCGGGGTTGCGGCGTAATGTGCCACGATTGCGTCGACGAGTCCGGCGATCGTCGACTGCGTCGCCTCGACGTCGACGCGAAGGCCGGCATCGCGCGCGGCCTGGCTGGTCACGGGACCGATCGATGCCGCCGGAACGCGGCCGGCTGCATCCGCGCCGACGGCGGCGACGAAATTCGTCACCGACGATGCCGACGTGAAGGTCGCGAGATCCGCCTCGTCGCGGAGCAACCGCTCGCGCAGCGCCGCGCCGCCCGCGCCGTCAGGCACCGATCGATAGAGCTCGACGCGATCCACGACGCCGCCGAGTTCACGGAGACCGACCTCCAGCGTCTCGCGCGCGCCAGCGGCCGCCGCATACAACACGCGTGCGCCGCGGAGATCTCGCCGATCGCGCAGCGCATCGAGAAGTGCCTCGGCGACAAACCGTTCGGGGGCGACGTCGACCGACAATCCGCGCTCGAGGAGCGCCGCTGCTGTTGCCGGGCCGATCGCCGCGATCTCGACTCCGGCGAACGCGCGCGCGTCGCGCGCGCCGGCGCGCAGCTCGTCCCAGAAGATTCGAACGGCGTTCTGGCTCGTGAAGATGACGAATCGATACCGAGCCAACTCCTCGATCGCGCGCTGCAGCGGCGCTGGATCGAGGGGCTCGATGCGGCTCGCCGGCATTTCGAGTACCTCGGCCCCGGCGGCGGCGAGTCGCTCGCTGATCGTGGCCGCCTGCGATTGCGCTCGCGTCACGATGATCCGCTTCCCGAAGAGCGCCCGGCGCTCGAACCACGCGATCTCGTCGCGCAGCGAGACGACCGGACCGATCACCGTGATGATGGGCGGGCGCATCCCGGCCCGCTCGATCTGGGTGACGAGGGTTCCGAGCGTCGCGGTCACGGTGCGCTGGCGCGGATACGTTCCCCACTGCACCGCTGCTGCCGGCGTATCAGCCGCCATGCCGCCAGCGACGAGCGCGGAAACGATTCGCGGCAACTTGGTGACGCCCATGTACAGCACGATCGTGCCGCCCGCGCGGGCGAGCGCCGACCAGTCGACCGAACCGCCGTTCTCGTCAGTCGGATCTTCGTGACCGGTCACGAACGTCACCGACGTCGCGGCCCTGCGGTGGGTTACGGGAATACCAGCGTACGCGGGCGCGGCAATCCCGGCGGTGACGCCCGGTACTACCTCGAAGCGGATGCCGGCGGCCGCAAGCGCCTGTGCTTCCTCGCTGCCGCGTCCGAACACGAACGGGTCGCCGCCCTTGAGCCGAACGACCCGCTTCCCTTCCCTCGCCAATCGAATAAGCAGCTCGTTGATCTCGTGCTGTTTCGCCGACTCCGGCGCGCCGCCACGCTTCCCCACCGCGTGCAGCTCGACCGGCTCGTCGCGCTCCCGAACCGAAGCCAGCGCCAGCAGGTCGGGATTGGCGAGCGCGTCGTACACGATCGCATCGGCGGTGACGAGAAGCTCACCGCCGCGGAGCGTGAGAAGGCCCGGATCGCCCGGGCCAGCACCGACGAGGTACACCACCCCGTCGGCCGAGGAGTCGCCCGGCGTCATTCGGCGTGCGGCCCCGACTGGGCCGCAGCCAGCCGCTCACGCAGCTTGCGCGCGCGGAGCCACAGCGACGCCGCGTACGCTGCAAAGATCAGCGCGACCAGGATGTAGGCTGCGTGGTAGGTGCTCGTGGTATCGATCATGACGCGAGCTCCGCGGCCAGATCACGCAGCACGCCCACGCGGTAGCGCGCCCGGATGAGCGCGAGGCACAGCACTGAGAACGTCGCGAACGAAAGCAGGAACGTCGTCAGCATCTCGGGCGGAAGCGATGGCCTGTCCGGCTTGAGCACGACGGGCATGGGATGGAGCCGCGCCTGGAACAGGTAGACGCTGAGATGAATGAACGGGATGAGCAACGCGGCGAGAATCGCAAGCACCGCCGAATATCGCGCCCGCATCGCGCGGTCCTCGATGCCGCCGCGCACCACCAGGTAGGCGGCCACGATGAACCAGAGGAACAGCGTGAGTGTGAGGCGCATGTCCCACCACGCCCACCACGCGCCCCAGATGCGGTGGCCCCACAGCGGTCCCGTCGTGAGCACGACGGTCAGGAATACGAGCCCGACTTCGGCGGCGGCTTCGGCGAGTCGGTCCGAGCGCTCGTCATGCAGCCAGAGGTAGACGAGCGACATCAGCGCCGTGATGCCGACGGCGATGTACGCGCCGAGCGCCGCCGGGACGTGCAGATAGTAGATCTTTTGCGCCGCACCCTGCAGGCGCTCGACCGGCGTGAAATAGATCGCACGAATGTAGATCCCGACCACGGCCAGCGCCGCGATCGCCGAGAACCAATCGAAGATCGCGCGCGGCTGCGCATGCGTTGGGGCAACGTCGGAGATCGGAACGGTGGTCATTCTTCCAGCGTGTAGGGAAACGCGAGCGTGCACGCGACGAGGAAAACAATGTCGAACGCGATGAGGATTCTCAACGATGGCCATGCCTCGACCAACGGCCGGCCCGCGAACACGAGCGTCGTCGCTTGCGCGGCGCTCATTAGAATCGGCACGAAGAACGGAAGGCTGAGCATCGGCAGCAGCAACTCGGCGAGGCGCGTGTTCACCGCCATCGCGCTGAACAGCGTGCCCACCGCGACGATGCCGATCGTCGCCAGCAGCACGATGCCGCCCACCAGCATGAGCGCGCGGCCCACGGCGAGGTTGTAGAACAGCGCCAACGCCGGCACCGCTATGAGCTGAATCGCACACAGAAAGACGAGGTTCCCGACGGCCTTGCCGATGTAGATCGATTCCCGACCGATCGGCGAGACGAGGAGCGCATCGATGCCGCGGTCGTGTTCCTCGACGCTGAACGAGCGTTGGAGTCCGAGCAATCCGGAGAATACCAACACGACCCACAGCACGCCCGGCGCGCGGTCGGCCGCCGGCACGACGGACTGGTCCCACGTGAAATAGAAGATGCAGATGGCGAGCACCGCGAATACCAACGCGGAGAGAAACGCGGTGCGGCTGCGGAACTCGATCGCCAGGTCCTTGCGCGCGATGAGCCACGCCGCGGCCAGCGTACCCGGCGGATGACCTTCCATCACGCGGAAAGACCCAGCGGCGTTCGCGCCGCATCCGGCGCGCCACCGACGACGAGCGCCCGATACTCCTCGCGAAACGCGGGGGCATCGAGCACGGCGCAATCCTCCAGCCTGACGATGCGCCCTGCCAGCATCACGGCGGCGTGGGACGCGACCGCGAGCCCTTCGTCGACGTTGTGCGTCACGAGAAGGAGCGCGGCACCGGACCGCCGCAACGACTGAAGCATCTCGGTCAGGGCCGCACCACCCGCCGCGTCGAGTCCGGTATATGGCTCGTCGAGCAGGACGACGCTCGGCTCGTGAACGATCGCCCGGGCGATCGAGACGCGCTGCTGGAGCCCGCGGCTCAACGCGCGCACCGGCGTATCCGCGCGGTCCAGGACCCGCATGTGCTCGAGTGCACGCTTCGCCGCAGCGTGATGATCAGGTATGCCGTACAGCCGGGCCGCGAACTCCACGTTCTCGCGCGCCGTCAGCGCCCGATAGAGCATGCTCTGGTGCGAGATCAGGCCCACCTGGCCGCGCGCGGTCGCATCATCACGCAGCGCCCGGCCACCCACACGCACGGCTCCCGCCGACGGCTTGAGGAGGCCCGCGATGAGGCGGAGCAGCGTGGTCTTTCCGGCGCCATTCGGTCCGAATAACGCCAGACAATCGCCGGCCGGGACGGACAGCGTGACGCCGTCCACGGCGCGGCGGCGGCCAAATGTCCGGGAGACGCCGGCGACCTCGATCGCCGGCGAGGCAGGAAGCATGCAGGAAAAGATACAGCGGCGGCGTTCGCACGCGATTGGTTTCGTTCAGCTTACCAGCCCGGCACCGCCGCCGTATAATGCCGCTCACCGCAACTCGTTTCAGACCCGATTCGCATCATCGACCATGACCGAGATCGACGTCGTCCTCCAGGAGCACCGCAAGTTCGCGCCGCCCGCAACGTTCCGGGAAAACGCGCTCGTGTCGGACCGCTCGCTCTATAACGTTCCCCTCGAGGCCTTTTGGGAATCGCAGGCGAACGAATTGGAGTGGTTCGAGAAATGGCGAACGGTCTGCGACTGGAAGCCGCCGTACGCAAAGTGGTTCGTGGGTGGGAAGATCAACATCTCGGTCAACTGCGTCGACCGGCACGTCCGCGGGCCGCGGCGCAACAAGGCCGCGCTGATATGGGAAGGCGAGCCGGGCGACCGCCGCACGCTCACCTACTGGGACCTGTACATCGAGGTCCAGAAGTTCGCGAACGTGCTCAAGCGGCTCGGCATCAAGCGCGGCGATCGCGTGGCGATCTACATGCCGCTCATCCCCGAGGTCGTGATCGCGATGCTCGCCTGCACGCGCATCGGTGCGATTCACTCGGTCGTGTTCGGCGGCTTCTCGCCAGACTCGCTCCGCGATCGAATCAACGACGCCGAGGCGAAACTGCTGATCACGGCCGACGGCGGCTATCGCCGTGGCGGCGTCGTGCCGCTCAAGCGGAACTCGGACAAGGCGATCGAGGAATGCCCGTCGATCGAGAACGTGATCGTCGTGCAGCGGCGTCCCGGCGCCGGTGGCGACGAAGCGTTCGCGGAAATGAAGGAAGGGCGAGACCACTGGTGGCATCGCCTGATGCACGAGGCGCCGACCCACTGCGAGCCGGCCAAGATGGACGCCGAAGACGTGCTGTACATCCTCTACACGTCGGGGACGACGGGAAAGCCCAAGGGGATCGTCCACACGACGGCCGGTTATCTGGTGGGCGTCGCCGCGACGTCCAAGCTCGTCTTCGACCTCAAGGAAGACGACGTGTTCTGGTGCACCGCGGATGTGGGTTGGGTCACCGGCCACTCGTACCTGGCGTACGGTCCATTGGCAAACGGGGCGACGTGCGTGATGTACGAGGGCGCGCCCGATTGGCCCGAGAAGAATCGCTTCTGGGAAATCTGCGAGCGGCACGGCGTCACGATCCTTTACACCGCGCCCACGGCGATTCGCGCGTTCATGAAGTGGGGCGACCAGTGGCCGGCAAAGCACGACCTGTCGCGGTTGCGCCTCCTGGGGTCCGTCGGGGAACCGATCAACCCTGAAGCATGGATGTGGTATCACCAGAACATCGGTGGCGGGCGATGCCCCATCGTCGACACGTGGTGGCAGACGGAGACGGGCGCGATCGTGATCTCGCCGCTCCCCGGCGTCACCGAAACGAAGCCCGGCAGCGCGACGATGCCCCTCCCCGGATACGAAGCCGCGCTCCTCGATGCAAAGGCCAACGAGATCAAGGTCGGCGGCGGCCTGCTCGCGCTCACCAAACCGTGGCCGTCGATGCTGCGCACGATCTGGGGCGACGACGAGCGATACGTGCAGACCTACTTCACCAAGTGGCCGGGCCGAAAGGATCTCTATTTCCCCGGCGACGGCGCCAAGCGCGACGACGACGGCTACTACTGGATTCTGGGCCGTGTCGACGACGTGCTGAACGTCGCGGGCCACCGCATCGGCACGATGGAAGTCGAATCGGCGCTCGTGGAGCACCCGGCCGTGGCCGAAGCGGCGGTTGTAGGGCGATCACACGAGCTCAAGGGTCAGGCGCTTGCGGCGTTCGTCACACTTCGCGAGGGATTCAAGCACGATTCCGAGCTGCGCGACGAGCTGCGCAATTTCGTTGCGGAAAAAATCGGAGCTATCGCCAAGCCGGACGACATCCTCTTCTCGGCCGACCTCCCCAAAACGCGGTCGGGAAAGATCATGCGGCGCCTGTTGCGCGACATCGCGGAAGGACGTGCGTTGGGCGACACCACGACGCTTGCCGACCCGAACGTCGTGGCGTCGCTCAAGGATCAGTACGAGGCGCAAGAAAGCTGACGACTGTTGGGACGGGCGACGGGCGACGGGCGACGGGGGAATGGGGAATGGATGAACGGGTGCGATGTGCGCCGGCTCACGCTCTTTCACCAATTCCCGTCCCCAGTCGCCAGTCGCCAGTCCCCTCCACCTGGTACATGTTGTGCCCACTGTTGCGAAGAGTCGTCTAACTGCCGATCATCCAAGCAGGTCCGGTCAGCCATGCTCGCGTTTCTTCGCCGCTTCTTCCCCGATCGAATATTCCGCCACAAGCTCGAGCCCGCTGCCGAGCGACGGTTGCGGCTCGCCCAGGCGCGCGCGGAAGAGGCAATCATCCGGGCGCACGTCGACAACGCGCTGATGTTCGTCGACACGCTGGCCGAGGACATGACGTTCGACCGCGCGATCGACAGCTACATCCGAGAGATGGCCATCCCCGAGCCGCTGGCCAGCACGGTGGCGACGCGGACGCTCGTGGTGCTCGGCCAGGATCTCGTGCCCTACCGGCGGCGCGCGGTCGATGCCGGCGAGACAGTCGCCGAACGTCCCAAGCTCCGGCTCAACGAGGCCTCACAGGGGCGCGGCCAGCAGCGTACGATCAAGCGCGCTTGAACAAGCAACGGGCCGACGCTGTCGGCCCGAATGGCTTCAATCGGCGATGTTGTCGGCGCCCTCGAGCTCGACCTCGCCAGCCCGCCGGTAGTCGCGCCATTCGAGGAATGCCAGCGTGAACAACACCAGCACCAACGCCGTGGAGCCGAGACACCACTCGCACCAGGCGTGGAGCACGAACCCCTCGAGGTAGTTGAGCCACGCCGAGAAGATCATGCCCCAGCTGGCGAGCACGAACGTGGCGAGCGTGAGCCCCGCGGACTCCTCGAGGCGCGGCTGGATGCGAGCCATCGAGAGGGCGAGCATCAGCGCGTAATAGGCGGCACCCCAGGTCGCGATCGGCACGCCAAGGAACATCGCCCAACGGCTGGTCTGGACTTTTTCACAGGAGCTGACGCCGCAGGCCAGCGTGCCGATCATGCCGTAGTGGTAGAGCGTGAGGTAGATGCCGATGAACAGTCCCGCGAGACTGATCACCGCGATCCACATGCGACGCGTCATGAGCCGGGTTTGACTGGTACGCCCTTGGCCGTGTCGCCGCCAACGCCTGGTTTGGCGCCAGCCTTTGCCAATTCCTCCGTGATCGTCTTGGCAAACCCGTCGTACGGCACCGCGCCCGCGATCTGTTGCGTGCCGACGAGGAAGGTCGGCGTCTGCCCGATCTTGCGCTTTTCGCCGAGAAGCTCGTGCGCCTGGATCTTGGCCTGGTACTTCTTGGTGTCGACGCACTGGTCGAACTGCGACGTGTTCAGTCCGATCTGCTGCGCGTACTGCTTCATGAACTTGTCGGGATCGTTGGTGGCCTCGCCGTTCCACTGATCCTGCCTCGAATACAGCACGTCGTGGTACGCCCAGAACTTGCCCTGCTCGTCCGCGCAGGCCGCCGCGCGCGAGGCGTTCCAGGTGTTCTTGTGCATCGAGAGCGGGAAGTCGACGAACCGCCAGCGTACCTGGCCGGCGTCGACGAATCGCTTTCGAAGCTCCGGCTCCGTGAGAAGCGAGAACGTGCCGCAGGCCGGGCACTCGAAATCGCCGAACTCGGTCACTTCGACCAGCGCGGTGGGGCTTCCCATCACATAGCCGTTCGACTCGACCTTGGGCAGCGTCGTATCGATGGGGCTTGCCGTGGCCACGTTGGTCTTGCGCGTCGATACATACGTCAGCGCGGCGACGCCTGCGACGGCGATCACCGCGATGATGAGATAGAACGCGTTATTGCTGGCCGACGATTTCTTTGTGGCCTTCACCACTCCGGGCTTTCGTCCTCGTCCGGCGTCCACTCGTTTTTTTGCCATTTGTCGTCATCCGGTTCCTGGGCTTCGCGAACGATCCGCCGATTTTCAGCCACTTCCGGCGTGTCGTACGTGATGCGGACTTCGTAGTGAAAGAGCTCGCTGCGCACGTCGCCGATGAGCTTCATGAGCTCGCCCGCCTGCTCGAGCAGGCGTCCCTGTCCGTCCAGCTCCCGAATGCGCTCGGCAAGCGCGCGGAGCAGCGCTTCGAGGTTGCGCGCCCGCCCGTCGTCGTACGTCTGCTCCTGCTCCGCCATACCGCTGGTGCTCCAGAAGGGCGCCGGTTCGGCTCGTTTCAAACGCCACGAAAGATGCTATGATGGTACCTGGGTTGCGCAAGCTTATTCTACGCCATGGACGCTGACCTTCTTCGCATACCAGTTGGACCCGGCTCCATGCACGTGGAGCGGTACGGACACGGTGGCGCGCCCATCCTGCTGGTACACGGATTCGGGACCTGCAGTTTCCTGTGGCGTGACGTCGGTCCTGGCCTCGCGCTGGCGAACCGCACGGCGTTCGCCGTCGATCTCTTCGGGTATGGAGAGTCCGACCGTCCTTTTGACGCGCAATTCGGGATCGAGGCACAATCGGACTATCTCGATCGCGCGCTGACCGCCCTCCGACTCTCCAAAGCGACAATCGTCGGGATCGATCTGGGCGGCGCGATCGCGATGCATCTCGCGTACAACCGGCCGGAGCGGGTCGAACGCCTCGTGTTGATCAACGCGATCGCGTTCGAGGACGTTCCCGCGGAAGACATCAAGACCATGCAGCGCAACACGGCCCGGTACGCGTTGCGAATATCACGCGGCGTGCTCGGCGCGGCGCCGCTCGTTCGCGAGCTGCTCGAACAAAGCGTGGCCGATCGGGAGCACATGCCCGACCCGCTCCTCGCCCGCTATCTGGCGCCATACGTCGGCCAGGAGGGGCTCAACCACCTCCTCGCCCTCGCGCGATCCGTCGACGACAAGGACATGGCCGAGATCGAGCTCGGGCAGATCGACTGTCCGACCCTGATCATCTGGGGCGATCAGGACCGCTTCGTGGGGCCGAAGCTCGGCGATCGGCTGGCGGACGCGATCCCTGGCAGCCGACTCGTGCGCCTCCCTGGAACGGGCCGCCTCGTGCCCGAGGAAGCGCCGGAGACGCTGACGAACATGATCCTCGAGTTCGTGGGCGCCGCTGGGGCAATCGCGCGGGCTGAATGAGCCGGTTCCCGCCCTCACGTGTAAAATCGTTGTTGCGGCGCAACGATTGCGCATGTCAGGGCGTAAGTGGAGTGCGAACCGTCGCGGACGCGTCCGCTGCAATCGCCGCCCGGATATCGCTAGATTTCTTTGTCTCTTTCCCTAACTCCATTACATGGCCAAGCAGAAGAACCGATCGATGAAAGCCCCCGCGACACCCTCGCCGTTCGAGGAAGCTCGCGATGAATTGTTCCAGCACATAATGCGGTGCGGCGTGGTCGGGTCTGCTCCAGAGCACCAGGCCGAGTGGTTCGACGAAACGATGGCGTACATGACGGGGCGGTATCCGGAGCTGGCGAGCGAGCAGATCGATGAGCTGCGAAAGCTCGGTGAGCGGTTCTCGCAACCGCCCAAGAAGCGCGACGACACCGCGGCCGCTTAGCAGTCAAAGCGTTTGACGCCCCCGTTTCGGGGGCGTTTTCGTTATCGCCACACCCGCGAGGATCGCCGCAGCACCAGCCCGATTCTCGCGCCGCCGCCGAGCCCGATCTGGAGCGCAGGGCTTACGCCATTTCGTGATTTTCCTTCGACGTCCACGACGAGGGCGAGATACGGCGAGCGAGCGCCCATCGGTGCGCCGATGGGAACGCTCACGCCTCCTCCGAGCGACACGCCGACGGGCACCTCGCGAAACGGGTCGAGCAGGAAGCGTGCGATCGCGTCCGCGCGGCCACTGGTTGCCGCGCGACCGTCGCGCCACGTCGCGCCTGCCGCGCCGTCCAAACCAATCCGCACGTAGATTCCGGCGGGAATCTCCAGCCCCGCACCGCCCTGCACCGACGTCGCCCGGGCGACGATCGCGTCGGCGCGGAGCTCCGGGTACGGCGGCGGCGTTCGCTGCGCACGCGCGATGGCCGGCACGAACGTTCCGGCGAAGACCGTGACAACGAGGACCGCCAGTCCGCGACGCGTCACCGCACGCGCGCACGCCAGAGCGCGATGGTGTAGTCGACGATCGAGATCGCCGATGTCACGCCGACTGCCCAGAGACATGGCGTGGCCCACTCGGGTGCGCGCAGCAGAATCATGAACGTCATCAATTGGAATGCGGTGACGATCTTGCCCGAGGCGCGCGCCTTGAACTGCACGGGACGGAGCCACGGGACGATCTTCGCCACGATGAAGCCGACGGCCGTCATGATGTCGCGCGAGATCATCACAAAGAACCCGACGATCGACAGCGCGCCCATCACGAGAAAGGTCGACACGGCGACGATCGCGAACACGCGGTCGGCGACGGGATCGATCAACGCGCCCCAGCGCGACGTCCATTTCCCGCGGCGCGCGACCCAGCCGTCGAGAAAGTCCGTGACCGCGGCCAGACCCACGAGCCCCAGCCGACGATCGGGGTCGGCGGAAGCTGCGAAGCCCGCGGCGAGCAGAACGCGTGACGACGAAATGATGTTCGGAAGAGCGCGAAGAGTCGCGCGCGCGGCCATGCTCAAAGCTATGTGCGATCTCGAACGCTTGCCAGCGCGCGCGGGCGTTCATAGCTTCGCCCAGCCTACACCCAATGGCGCAATGACGAGACTACGAACCACCGCTTGCCTGCTCGCCGCGCTCGCTACGGCGTGCGGCACTCCGGCAACCGTCGCACGCACCACGTTGCCGACTCCCGCGCCGACCGTCGCCGGAATCTCACAGCCCCTGGACGCGACCGCCGGTCTGCAGCGCAATGGCGCAATCGCCGCGGCACTCGGCGACATCGATCCGTCGCGGATTCGTCGAATCGATTCGGCGCTCGTCTCGTTCGGAACCCGCAACTCGTTCTCCGATACGACGTCGAGCACGCGCGGCATCGGCGCGGCACGACGCTGGATCTTCGCCGAATTCGAGCAATACGCACGGGACTGCGGCGGCTGCCTGCGCGTGGAGTACAACAGCAAAGTCCAGTCGGTGGCGCGCGCGCAGGGTCGCCAGGTGAACATCGTCGACGTGCTGGCCTGGCTGCCGGGACGCGACACGTCCCGGGTGGTCGTGATCAGCGGCCATTACGATTCGTGCGTGTGCGGCATGCCGGGCGGCAGCAGCGATTCCCTCGCCACTGCACCCGGCGCCGACGACGACGGATCAGGCACGTCGGCCGTGGTGGAGCTCGCGCGCGTGTTCTCCAGGCGCTATCCCAAAGGCCTCGACGCGTCGATCATCTTCGTCACGGTGGCCGCCGAGGAGCAGGGACTGCTCGGCGCTCGCCAGCTCGCCGAGTGGCTGCATGAGCATCACTACACCGTCGTCGCCGGGATGACCGACGATATCGTCGGCAATGTGCTCGCGGAAAACGGTTACGCCGATTCGACGAGCATGCGCATCTTCGCGGCCGATCCGGACAATTCGCCGAGTCGCGAGCTGGGACGCTACGTGTGGAGCCTCGATCGCCTGTACATGCCGAACTTCGATGTGCTCCCCGTCTGGCGTCTCGATCGAATCGGACGCGGTGGCGATCACGAGCCATACGTCTCGCTCGGCGACGCCGGCCTGCGGTTCACCGAGCGGGTCGAGAACTACAATCGCCAGCATCTGCCGACCGATGACTTCGCGCACGTCAATTTCGGGTACGTCGCGAACGTCGCCCGCGTGAATGCGATCGCAGTCGCCTCGCTCGCCGCCGCTCCGGCGACGCCGGCCAACGCGCGCGCCGCGCGACAAGGGCGCGCGGCCCCTAGCGCGGCAGGCAACGTCACGCGCTCGGGCTCGGGAGGCCAGGCATGGACACTGAGCTGGGATGCCTCGGCCGGCGCCGTGGGATACGAGTTGCTGGTGCGCCATACGACATCCCCGACGTGGGAGCAGGTCATCCCGCTTGGCAACACGACGCGCTGCACGCTCGCGCGGCAGCTGGATGACGAATGGGCAGGCGTGCGCGCCGTGGGCGCGAATGGCGCTCGCTCGATGGCGGCATCGATGCCCGCTCCGCCGACGCCCGTCCGCGAGTCAGGCGCCGCCGCCTCGCCGCCGGCGACCGGCGGACGCGGAGGCCAACCAGCTGGTCCGCCACCGCCGGCGTGCGGCGACGGGCGCTGACACCGGCGCGCGCTTGGAACCGTCCCATTCTCACCTCTCCGCCGAGTTCCTCGGCGTCCCGAGCGAGCAACTGTGCGACGCGAAGCTGCTCGGCGGTTTGCTGATCGCCGCCGCGAGCGCCGCGGGATTCGGCACGCTCGGCGTGCCCATCGTGCGAGAACATGCCGACGGAGGCGTATCTTCGGTGTTGTTCCTTGATTCCGGTCACATCGCGATCCACGCCGTGCCCAAGCGCCAGGTGCTGCTGTTCGACATCGTCGCGCCGGCCGCGCACGACTTTCGCAAAGTTGTCGAGGTCCTGTCGCGTCGCCTCACCACGCGCGACGTCAAGACCGTGACCCGCGGACGCGGATGAGAACTTTTCTCGCGCCGGCGCACCTCGCGCTGACGATCATCATCCTGATGTGGGACGTCGTGCTGGCCGGGCGTATCGCGCAGAACAACCAGGCGCCGCGCCCGTTCCAGGCGATTTGCGGTCTGGCCGCTCTGCTCTTGATCCCCGCACTGCTGTTCCACCTCGCGACGTCGACCGTGGTCACGGGCCGCGCCGTTTCGACGATGGATTGGCTCTGGCCGGCGGTGCTCGTGCTGTTCGCGGTGCAAGCGGTGTACGCGTTCACGCAACGTCTCGTGAACCCGGCGTGGGGACTGCCCATCGCCATTTACAACTTGCTCATCGCGACCGTCGGGATCATTCGCTTTCTCGTCGCGCACGGCCATTCGCCGGCCGAGCCGTTCGTCGCGCTCGTCGCGGCGCAGAGTCTCGCCATGGTGTTCGCCGGGGGCACGTCGGGCGTGCTCGCGTCGCCCTTGTACCTGAACGTCCCGATGGTATCGCCGGCGTTCCCAGCACTGCACAGCCTCACGGCGTCGTTCCGCTTTCTCATGTCGGTGTACTCCGCGCTCTGGTGCGCCTTCATCATCGCGATCGGGCTGCCGCGCGCGGTCATTCAGCTCCGCAACTATGAGGCGCACACACGCGACCAGCTGCGTGAACGGCCGGACGCCGACTTTGCCGTGGGGATCAAGATCCTACCCGACATGTTGAACGCCCCTCCGGCGCCGGCGATTCGCAGCGACTCCGCGCTCGTCGCGCTCATCGACGGCGACGCCCTCGAGGTCGTCGTCGTGCCGGGAATCTCGCGTCAGGCGCTCGATTCCCTCGCACGCGTCCTGGAGCCGTCGCGGCGCGACAGCACCACGATCATCGCATCGATCGGCTATCGCGGCGTGCTCGTGCCGGAGCTCACCAAGGCGCCCTTTGACGCGCAGGAGCGTCTCGCGACTGTTCGACGCGTGGTGCAACGGCTCCATCCCGACATTCTGCTTCCCGCCGAGGATCCGTACACGGCGGGCGAGCGCGCGCACGGCGTGCTGACCACCGCGCGCTGGGAGTCCTACTACATCGACGCCATTCGCGCCGCCAAGGCGATCGATCCCAACGTCCGCATCGGGCTGTCGGTGTCGGCGTACACGCGGAACGACAGCGCGCTCTTTGCGTGGGCCAACTCGCCACTCGCCGCGGTCGACCTCCTCGGCTTTTCGCTCTTTCCGTCTCCGTACGTCGGCGGGGGAATCCAGGCCGACACCCGCACGGCCGATCGGTGGATGCGCGCGACGCCTCCCCGAAAACCAGTGTGGGTCTTCGCTACCGGCGGCTATCCCCTGTCCTATGGCGAGCGCAGTCAGGAAGCGGCGATCTGGGAGGTGTTGGCGTGGGCGACCGACCATCCCAACATCAAGGGGACGATCGTGTTCGAGGCCGGCGACTACGGACAAGCGCGCGGACTGCGCGCGCCGGACGGGCGGCTGCGACCCGCGACGAACGCCGTGAGGCGCGCGATCAGAGGGCTGCGGGAGTCGGCACGCTGACGCGCGACGGGCCGAGTGTCTCGCGCCGGACCGTGATCGACTCGATGCGGTCGACATCGACACGCACGCCGAGTCCCGGCTTCTCACGCGGGACGCGGACCATGCCCTCGGCGTTCATCGTCCACTCGGGTTCCACGATGTCGCGAGCCCAGTAGCGCGAGCTTGGCGAGAGATCGCCGGGCAAGGAGAAATTCGGCAGCGACGCCAGCGCGACGTTGTATGCGCGCCCCACCCCACTTTCGAGCATGCCGCCGCACCACACGGGAACGCCCGCGGCCTGACAGACGTCGTGGATCGCCTTCGACGCGGCGAAGCCGCCGACGCGCCCCGGCTTGATGTTGATGATGCGACCGCTGCCGAGCGCGATCATGTCGCGCGCGCGTCGCACGTCGGTGATCGATTCGTCGAGACAGAGCGGTGTCTTCATGCGTCGCTGCAGCTCGGCGAGCTGCAGCAGCTCGTCGGCGCCGAGCGGCTGCTCGAGCATGAGCAAATTGAAATCGTCGAGCTGCGCGAGGTGGTCGACATCCTCGATCGAATACGCGGCGTTGGCGTCGGCCATGAGCTCGACGTCGGGACCGATCGCGGCACGGACGGCCCGCGCGTAGGCGATGTCCTGGCCCGGCTGGATCTTGATCTTGATCTTGCGATAGCCCGCGGCGAGCGCCGCCAGCGCGCGCTCGACGAGCCGCTCGGGCGCCGACTGAATTCCGAGCGAGATGCCAGTCGGCACGAGACTGCGCGTGCCGCCGAGGAGCATGGAGAGCGGCAGGCCACGGATGACCGCCTCGAGTCCCCAGCATCCCATCTCGAGCGAGGCCTTGGCCATGTTGTGGCCGCGAATGTTCTCGGCGAG
>DATJHY010000027.1:0-7847 GCA_035493635.1 Gemmatimonadaceae bacterium
GGGCGCGGGTCGTTCCGTGGAACATCACGAATCTCGAAACGATTCGCGTCCACGAGGAGCGCGGCGCGCATCAGCTCACCCATTGGCGTGTGATGCGCGCGGCCTTTGCCGCGCGCGCCAGATCTCGCTCTCGGGAAAGGCATACCGCGCCAGACTCTCGGGCTTGATGGTGATGCTGTACCCCGGCGCGGCCGGCGGCATGTAGCGTCCGTCACGAATGAGGACCGGATGCTCGAAATGTTCGTGCAGGTGATCGACGTACTCGACGACGCGATCCTCGAGATCGCCGCTGATGCAGATGTAATCGATCAGGGCGAGATGCTGCACGTACTCGCAGAGCCCCACGCCGCCGGCGTGCGGGCACACCGGAATGCTGAACTTGGCGGCGAGGAGCAGCACGGCAAGTACCTCGTTCACGCCGCCCAGTCTGCAGCTATCGATTTGACAGAATTGCATACCGGCGGCCTGCATGAACTGCTTGAACATCACGCGGTTCTGACATTGCTCGCCGGTGGCGACGCCAATCGGCTCGATGGCGCGGGCGATGTACGCGTGGCCGAGCACGTCGTCGGGGCTCGTCGGCTCCTCGATCCACCACGGATCGAAGCGCGCCAGCTCGCGCATGTTAGTGATCGCTTCGTCCACGTCCCACACCTGGTTCGCGTCCATCATCAGCTTGCGCCCGGGGCCGATCTCCTGGCGAACGATCGCGGCGCGCCGCAGGTCGTCGTCGAGATTGCGTCCGACCTTGATCTTGAAGTGCGACCACCCTTTCGCCAGCCCCTCGCGGCACAGTTGCCGGATTTTGTCGTCGGAATAACCCAGCCAGCCGGCCGATGTCGTATACGCCGGATAGCCGTCGCGCAGCATCTCGGCTTCGCGCGCCGCGCGGGTGGGCGCGTTGCGGCGCAGGATCTCCAGCGCCTCGGCGGGCGTGAGCGCGTCGGTGATGTAGCGAAAGTCGATGCAGGCCACGATCTGCTCGGGCGTCATGTCGGCGATGAGCTTCCAGAGCGGCTTGCCTTCGCACTTGGCGTAGAGGTCCCACACCGCGTTCACCAACGCGGCGGCGGCGAGGTGCAACGCTCCCTTTTCGGGCCCGATCCAGCGGAGCTGTGAATCGCCGACCACACGTCGCCAAAAGCCCGCCATGTCCGCGGCAATCGACTCGAGCGTGAGCCCCAATACGAGCGGCGCCAGCGCCCGCGCCGCGGCCACGCACACCTCGTTGCCACGACCGATGGTGAACGTCAGCCCGTGTCCCTCCAGGCCGTCGGACCGATCGGTGCGCAGGACGACGTATGTCGCCGAGTAGTCGGGATCGGCGTTCATTGCGTCGGAGCCGTCGAGCGCGTCCGACGTGGGGAATCGGACGTCGAGTACGTCGACGGCGACGATGGTCGTGGGGATCGTGCTCACATCTTGAGCGACGCGAACCCGCCGTCGATTGGAAAGTTGCTTCCCGTAATGAAGCTTGCCGCGTCCGAGCACAGAAAGAGCGCCAGCTCGGCGACTTCTTCCGGCTCGCCCATGCGGCCTATCGGCTGCGTGCGCGAAAGCTGCTCGAACATCTCCTGCTCGCGGCCGGGATAATTGCGCGCGAGGTACCCGTCGACGAATGGAGTGTGGATCCGCGCCGGCGCCACGCAGTTGCAGCGGATCTTGTCGTGGATGTAGTCGCGCGCCACGGAGTACGTCATCGTGAGCACGGCGCCCTTGGACATCGAGTACGCAAAGCGATCGGCGATGCCGACGGACGACGCGATCGATGCGATGTTGAGAATCGCGCCGCCCCGGCCTTTCATCGCCGCCACGCCGGCCTTCAGCGCATGGTACACGCCTTTCACGTTGACCGCGTACACACGGTCCAGGTCCGCCTCCGAGGTCTGCTCGACCGTGCCGACGTGCGCCACGCCGGCGCTCGTCACGAGCGCGTCGAGGGGACCGAAGCGCGAGTGCACGGCGTCGAACGCCGAGGCAACGTCGGCCGCGAGCGTGACGTCGCAGCGTCCCGCGACTGCAGCGCCGCCCGCCTCGGTGATCTCGCGGACGACGGCAGCCGCCGCCGGCTCGTCGATGTCCAGCACACCGACGCGGGCGCCGGCACTCGCAAAGCGAATCGCGATCGCGCGGCCGATCCCCGATGCGGCGCCGGTGACGATGGCCGTTTTTCCGTCGAGCGTACGCGCGTCGGTGTCGCCGGAGGATCGGGTCATGATCCGCTCGACCAGGTTGGCACGCCGTACACGGCGGCCGCGGTCCCGCCGTAGAACCGTTCCCGCTCACTCGGAGTGCATGCCGACACCAGTTCTTCCACGAGAGCGAGCCACGCGTCGAAGCCGCCGGCCATCGTCACGAGCGGCCAATCGCTGCCGAACAGCAGTCGATCCACGCCGAAGCAATTGACGATACACTCGGCGAATGGCAGCAGCGCGTCGCGCGTGCGATGGCTCTCATCAGCTTCCGTGAGCAGCCCGGAGAGCTTGCAGCAGACGTTCGGACACTCGGCGAGTCGCGACAGACCTACGCTCCATGACTCGAGCATCGCTCCACCGATCCGCGGCTTGCCGCCGTGGTCGAGCACGAAGCGCGCGTCGGGACACGCCTGGACCAGCGCCAGCGCGTCGCCGAGTTGGTCGTGGGTGACGCAGATGTCGAACGTGAAGCCGCGTCGGCCGACTTCGCGGACGCCGGCGATGAACGCGGGCCGAAGACAGAATCCCGCGGGATTTCCCTGGATGTTCTGGCGCACGCCACGCACGAGCGGGCGCTGGGCGAGTGCGTCCAGCGCGCAGCCGAGGTGCGGATCCGTCATGTCGGCGTACGCGACAATGGCGGCAATGCGTTCGTCGGCGGCGGCGAGTCGCTCGACGAATGCCACCTCGTCGCGATTCTCAGCCGCATCGCAGTTCGCTTCGACGAACATGACGCGGTCCACGCGATCGCCGACGGTCGCAAAGTACTCGGCCGGCGTGAACGCGCGGCGCAAGGACGGCAAGCCGTCGAGCCAGGCGTAGCGCAGCCTGGCCGGGTCCCAGAAGTGCACGTGGGCGTCGAGGATCATTTGGTGGCCCACGATACGCGCCAGCGGTCGAGCGCTACGGCGAGGACGATGATCGCGCCGATGATCATCTCCTGGATGTAATTCGGCCATCCCATCTGCTGACAGCCGTTGCGGAGAAATGCCATGATCAGCGCGCCGACGATCGATCCCGAGATGCTTCCCTCGCCGCCGGACAGGCTTCCACCGCCGATGACGACCGCGGCGATGATGTCGAGCTCACTGCCATTCGCGACCGTCGGGTCGCCTTGACGAAGCCGAGACATCTGCATCACACCCGCGAGCCCGAACAGGAGACCGCCGACCGTGTAGGTCAGGATCTTCAATCGGTTCGTATCGATCCCGCAGGCGCGCGCCGCCGCTTCGTTCGATCCGAGCGCGAAGAGCCGTCGGCCAAAGACGGTCGTGCGCAGCACCGCGCCGGCGAGGAGCGCGAGCAGCAGCGTGACCCACACCGCGGGCGCAAACACCATCCAGGCATGGCGCGGGAACGTGACGAGGAGGTCGTTCACCCACGTCGGCGGCGCGTTCACAGTTTGCTCATTGCCGAGCCACTTGGCCGCGCCGCGGGCAATACCGAGCGTGCCGAGGGTCGCGATGAACGGGACCACGCCGAGGCGGGTGATGAGCGCGCCGTTCCACGCGCCAACGATGCCGCCGATCCCCACGGCGGCGAGCACGGCTACGATCGGCGGCCATCCGGCCCGCAGCGCCAGCGCGGCGGCGACGCCGGTGAGGGCGATGACCGCCCCGACCGAGAGATCGATGCCGCCGCTGACGATGATCAACGTCATACCGATCGCGCCTAGCGCGACGATCACCGTTTGCGACAGCACGATGCGGAGGTTGAACGCCGAGAGATAGCGCCCGGGCGCATCGGTCATGAGCGCGAACGCGAGCACGACGAGGCCCAGCGCCAGCCACGGCCCGAGACGCGATGCCCAGCCACGCACGAATTCGGCGCGGAGTGAGCTCCGGTCACTCGGGATGCTGAGCGTGGTCATGCGACGGGCGGCGGACGGCGGGCGGCGGGTTGGGAGCGGTAGCGCAGCCTACTATACCCGCTGAGCAGACAGCGTCAATTGCGTCAATGCTCCGGGATGCGTGTGGCGACGACCCACGCCGCCGCCGTGAGTGCCCACGAGATCGCGAACTCCGACCATAAGCCGGCTTTGGTGGGCGCGGCGAGCATGAGCGGAGGCCAGACCAGGAAAGTGAATGCGGCAAGGAGCACGGCCTCGAGCCCGGCCGCGAGCCGCGCACGAATCCCCAACAGCACGCCCACCGCGGCCGCGAGCTGCGCGGCGCCGGTGAAGTAGGCCCAGAACGTATGATACGGAAGCCAGGCGGGAACGAGCGGCGCCGTGAGCTCGACGTACACGAAATGCGCGAGCCCGATCGGAATCAGCGTGAGCCCGAAGAGTAATCGCGCGATGCGTGTGGCACGCGCGTTCGTCGTGAACAGCACCCATGCGGCCGTGAGCAGCATGGTTTGATGTGCCAGCCCCTGCCAGGCGATCTCGTTGAGCGGATGCTCGGCCACCAGCGGGACCTCGACGAGCACTACGACGAAGGCCCAGAAGTAGAGCAGCACGCGGGACGCCGGCGCCTCCGTGCGTTTCGACAACAGGCCGATGCCGCACGCCAGCATGAGCGCGGCCGAAGCGTACGCCAGCACTTGCCTCCCCGGCACCCATTTGGGCGCGGACTGCCACACTTGCGCGAAGTCACCGAAAACGAGTCCGACCACGCCGAGGCCGATCATCCCCGTCGCGAAGGCGATTTGTGCAGCGTGTCTGGATCTCACGAGTGCCGTGCCCTTGCCGGTGGGAGTTGTGGCGTGCTGGCGAATGTCTCATCGCGTCGTCTTGCGGGCCTACCACTTCACCGCCCCGAACTGATTGGCGCCGAGGAACGAGTAGGCGACCGTCACCGTTCCCTCGGTGAAGTGCCGGTTGGGGAATTTGCCATACTTCGCGTCGCGTGTCGACGCGACATATCGCACGCCGAGCGAGTGACCTCCGATGATGCGCACACTCGCGCCGATGTCGCCGCGGAAAATCGTCTCCGAGCCGTGGGCGTCGTCCGAGCCGAGCCCACTCACATAGTATTCCCGGCCGTCCGCATCGACGCTCAGACGGTTGCCGGCAATGAATCTCAGCGCGAGCAACGCCTGCGGCGTCACGCCGAAGTGATAGTCCCGCACCTCTTCGCTCGTCGGCGTGCTGGGAACGACCGTCGTCGTTCCGGCGGCGCCGTACCCGACGCCGGCCAGCGACGACCCTTGCAGCGCGAGACCCGGCGCAAGCCACACCTGCTGCGTCGTCCCGAGTGAAGCGGCGGTGCTCGAGACGCGAAACAGGAACGGAGAGATGTAGTCGTACGAGCCGTAGAGTCCCCAAATCCCGCGCGCGCTCGATCCCGCTGCCGTTTTTCGCCCGAGGAGCAGCCCGCGCAGCATCACGTTCTCGATGGGATTGCTCGTATTCGAGAGCAGCGACGCCTGAAAGTCGAAGTAGTCGAGCGGACGGTCGTAGTCGTATCCTGGCTTTCCAGGCAAACCGTACGACATCCAGTATTCGCCCGCCACGTCGCGGTTCAACAGCGTCGATGGCTGCGAGCGGTCGTGCGCGAGCGCGTCGACCGCCGCGCCGAGTCGCAGTTGCCACGACGTCGCCGGGGCGGAGTCCGCGAGCTCGTTCCGAAAATGCTCACCGAACGCCCGGCGATTCACCGCCTGCGGCGGCGACAGCACGTCGGCGAGCAGATCGTGCCAGAAATGGTGCTTGCCCGGGTTGTCCTTCGTCACGAGATCCGACAGGCGATAGAGCGCTTCACCAAGCAGCGAGCCCGCCTGCCCCGTCGTGGTGATGTCGTTGATCGACGGCGGCGTCGTCTCGCCGGCCATTTCCCATGCGAAGCTGCCGACGTCCGAGTAGACGAGGGACGTCCAGAAGTTCTGGCCGCTCGAGCGCGCGATGCCGTACATCGTCGCGCCCTGGTATGGATGCCCGAACTGATTGACGTTGAACGGATCTCGATCGTGAACCCAACGCTGCTCGCGAAGGTGGTCCCATGCGGTGTTGAACGTTACCGCGTAGACCTTCTTCCCGTTCTCATACGCGTTCGCGTAAGCGGAGCGGTCGTAGGTGTTGAGCAACGCGAGAAAGCCGGCGAGCTCACCGGCGACGAGAAGTTTGCTTCGACCTCCAGTCGTAGCTTTCGCGGGGGCCGGCCTGGTCGGCTGGGCGGGAAGGTGTTGCGCCGAGGCGACCGCGATGAGGATCAAGAACGGTTTGTACCGAGGGATACGGCGCGCGATGCATGCAATCATGCGAGTTGCTCGAGGAGCGGTTCTGCCAGACCGTTGGCGGCCGGCTCAGCGTCTCGCAAAGCAATAGCCGCGCCTGAGCAAGGGCACGAGACGCCCGCTCCGACTCACCCTGTCATGCGCACCCGGTCATTTTCGGGCGGCTTTGGCCGGCCACCGATCGTTCGTCGTGTCCGCGTCGACCCAAATCCCGCCGTCGAGCGCGAGCGATTTGAGCGCCTTGTCCGCGCGAACGGTCACGACGGCAGTCTTCTGATTCGCGGCCCAGATGGCCGGCGTCTCGTGCACAGTCCGCGTGCTGCCGTCGGTGAAGGTGAGGTCGAGATCTACCGGCGCGTCCATGCCGCCGACGTTATCGATCGTCACGCGATACCCGCTCGGCGCCTTGGTCACGCTACGCACGGCAAGATCGATGAACGAATTCTTGAAATACCAGTCGTTCCAGAACCAGTCGAGGTTCTGGCCGGACACGTCGTTGAAGGTGTAGAAAAAGTCCCACGGTGTGGGATGCTTGCCGTGCCAGCGCGCGATGTACGCCTTTAGACATTTCTTGAACATGAAGTCGCCGAGCAAGTCCTTCATGGCGAGGTAGCCGAGCGAGGCCTTGCCGTACTCGTTGTTGCCGAGTCCGGAGCCGCTCAACACGTCGCCGGGCGTGACGATCGGCAGGTCCACGGTCGGTGATGGGTTGCGGGCCCAGGAGTTGACCCGGAACTGCTGGTAGAATTTGGCTGCCGGTGCCGCGCCCATGTTCGACTGATTGATCAGGTACTCGAACGTCGTCGCCCAGCCTTCGTCCATGAAGCCGTAGCGCGTCTCGTTGATGCCCATGTAGAAGGGCATGTACGTGTGCGCGATCTCGTGCGCGGCGACGAAGTCGGCGAAGGTCGTGTCCTTGTACGACTCGTCGTTCACCATCATCGGATACTCCATGCCCGCGCCGCCCTGAAAGACCGTCGTCTTTTCGTACGGGTACGGCACGCCCGGCCATTGGCTCGAGAGCCAGGCGAGCGAGTGCGCGGCCATCTGCACCATATAATGAAAGTCGGTCGCCGTGTCGTTGTACGCCGCCTGGACGCTGGCGCGCCGGTGGGCGGCGGTGTCGACGACGACGCTGCCGCCGTCCCAGTCGTAGTGGTCGCTCAACCCGAACGCGACGTCGGGCACGTTCGTCGACATGAAGCGCCAGGCAAGTTGCGCCGCTCGATTGGTAACCGTGCGCGACGCGAGCTCCTGCTTGGTGGCGATACGGATCGTCTGGTCGGACACGAGCGACGACTCGAAGCGATGGAGATACTCCGGCTGCAGCACGTCCGACGCGTTCCGCAGCGTGCCCGTGCCCCAGACGATGAAGTTGGCCGGCACACGCACCGTGACGTCGTAGTCGTTGAAGTCGCTGTAGAACTCCTGCGCGTCGGTGAAGTCCATCGTGTCCCAGCCGTTATAGTCGTCGTA
>DATJHY010000028.1:0-4944 GCA_035493635.1 Gemmatimonadaceae bacterium
CTGCGCCTTGATCGAAGCCGCCGCGTCCTCGCCCGTGACGTAGTTCTGAATCCAGCGGTTCAGGAACACGTCGATCTGCGTTCGCGACGTATAGCCGCCGATCTTGTCGCGCATCATCACCTTCAGGTAATGCGCGAAGCGAGACGTCGCAAAGATGTACGGCAGCTGCGCCGAGAGCCGCGCGCTCGCGGTGGCCTGCGGCGTGTCATACACCTTCGGCTTCTGACACGATTGCACGCTGAAGAATGCGGCGTTCGCCGTTCCCTTCTGATGCACGAGCGCCGCGAAGCCGAGATCCGCGAGCTCCTTTTCGCGACGGTCGGTGACCTGCACTTCGGTCGGGCACTTCATCACGAGCTCACCGGCCTCGGTGCGGAAGTTGTGCACCGGCAGGCCTTCCACGAGTCCACCGCTCTCCACACCGCGAATGGAGGCGCACCAGCCATACGCCGCGAACGCCTTGTTGACGTTCGCTGCCAGCGCGTACGCCCCGTTGCCCCAGAGGTAGGCGCTGTGGTCGGTGCCGTCGACGCGCTCCTCGTAGTTGAACGCTTCGATCGGGACGGTGCCGCTGCCGTACGGCTCGCGAACGAGAACCCGCGGCGCCGCGAGCGCGACGTAGCGGGAATCTTCGCTCGCGCGGAACGCCTTCCACTTCGCGTACTCGGTCGTGTCGAAGATCTTCGCCAGGTCGCGCGGCTGGTCCAGCTCCGTGAACGACTCGAGGTTGAAGAGGTCGTGAGACGCAGATGACAGGAACGGCGCGTGCGCTGCCGCCGCGACGTTCGAGACCTTCTCGAGCAGCTCCATGTCCTGGCCGCTCTTGTCGAAGTAATAGTCGCCGACGAGCGCCCCGAACGGCGTGCCGCCGAACACGCCGTACTCCTCTTCGTATACCTTCTTGAAGAGCGCGCTCTGGTCGAACTCCGGCGCACGCTGCAGGTCGCGAAGGAGGTCCTTCTTCGAGACGTTGAGGACCTTGATCTTGAGCATCGTCCCCGTCTCGCTCTGCGACATCAGATACTTGAGCCCCCGCCACGACGACTCGAGCCGCTGGAACTCGGCGTGGTGGAGAACCTCGTTGACCTGAAGCGACAACAGATGATCGATCTGCGCGATGCGCGCGTTGATCATCATCTCGGTGTCGCGCGCGACGGTCATCGAGCCTTCGAGGACTTCCGCGACGAACCGCTTGACGAGGTCCTTCCCGCGCTCGCGAGTCTCCGCGTCGCGCCCGACTTTGCCCTGCTCGAGGATCTGATCGAGGAGCGAAGTCTCTGCCCCGCTCGTAAATGCCGCGGCCTGGCCGCCGGCAGCCTGTGTCTCAGCCATTGTTTCCGCCCTCCGGCAGTCCGAGCTCCGACCGCAGCTTGTTCATCTTGTCGGCATCGCCGAGCGTCGATTGCAGGACTTCGTCGAGCTTCTCGTTGGTCTGCAGCGACCCGCGCAGATCCGCGAGCTGCGTCCGGAGATCGAGCAGCTCACGCAGCGGCTTCACCTGCTTCGCGACGGCTTCAGGCGAGAAGTCATCCATGCTGCGGAAATTGAGATCGACCGCGAGCTTCGGCGCATTCGCGTCCTCGGACAACTTGTTCTCGACGGTGAACGAGAGGTGCGGCTTCATGCTTGCGAGCACATCGTCGAAGTTCTCTGGCGTCACCTCGACGAACTTACGCTCTTTCAGCTTCGGCAGCGGCTCCGTCGGCTGCCCGCTGAAGTCACCGAGCACCCCCATGAGAAAGGGCAGCTCTTTCTTCTCGATTGCACCACCGGTTTCTACTTCGTAGGCAATCGAGACGCGCGGAGGGCGAACACGCTCGAGTTTTTTCTGTGTGCTGTCGGCCATGCGTGACTCCCAGGGGTGGGATGGGGCCAGCGATCAGGAACGCGGGACACTACGGAGACGACACAGCTTTGCGATGGAAGCCGGGAGGAGGACTTCCACCGCGCACGGAAAATGTAGCTGCGCGACTGTGCGCGCTATCGTGCAGAGCGCGCGATCAAATGTCAAGCGAGTGCAGGCGCGAAACTCGCAACGTTAATGTCTCATGAACGCGAGCATCGATCGAGGGTCGCTGAGACGCATCGCGTCGACCGGTGCGGTATCGGCACCATGGTCGAATACCGCGCATGTCATCACTCGCTTCGTCGTCGCACCGCGCCGACTGCCGACGTTCTTTGGAACGCCAATGGTTGCGCACGCCCTCTCATCGCGCTTGCCCGCTCCCGCGCAACTCCACGCCCTCGTGTCGGCGCTCCGTGGCCGGCTCGCCGTCGCGAACCATCAGCGTGCGGTCCGGCTTCCGAATGGTCTGGCCACCGCCGTCAATGCGCTCGTTCGGGCTGGGCTCGACGAGTCGGTGTTCACTGACACAGCGGCCGCGGCACCGGGCGGACATTCACCGGCCCACGCCCGCGCGCTGCTCGAGGCCGAGCGCGATCCTCGCGCCGTGTTCGCGCGACGCATGGTACAGGGACTGCTGACCACGTTTCCATCGGCGGTCCGAGATCAATTGTCGCGCGGCGTGACATGGGCCGCGCTCGCACTCTACGAGTCCGCCACACCCACCGTCCGGCTCGATCCGTCCGCCGCCATCGAGACGGGCTCGCGAAGTGTCCTCGCAGCGATCGATGTCGACTATCACGTCGTCATTGCCGCGGGCTCCGACATTCCGCTCGACTGGCAAGCGCTGGATGCCACGGCCGTGGCTGCATCCGCGACGGCCTGGCCGCCTCATCGGCGTCGACCACGTCACGTTGGCAAGGCCTCAGAGCGAGAGGAATACCGGGCGTGGTTCGTGGTGCCGCTTCTCGTGCCGGACGCCTGGCTCGCCGAGCATGCCGACGCCACCACGCTCGCCCACTGGGCCCGCCTAACGGGACGCTCTGGCGCGCCCGACCGCTACTGGTTCCCCGAGAGCTGGGACCGCTTCCTCGAACCGGGACGCCGCATCGGCTGGCTCACCGCCAGTGACGTGTGGCGCCCGCGCCGTGGGCGCCTCGCGTCTGCCGCCGGCCCGGACGCCGAAGCCGAGTCGAGCGCCGGGTCGGTGTCACGGCATCCGCCGTCCACGCTCTCACCCGACCTCGAGCGCGGCGTGGGCGTGCCGCCGGGCTATGCGCTCGTGCAGTGCGCGGGGCACTTGTCCGTCGGCGTCGTGGTCGATCGGGAGCGGGTCGCGTAACTCGTTACGCGTTCCCGGCCTCGGGGATGGGACAATCGGGTAGCTCCACCGCGCCGGCGGCCGCCAACACTTCCACCAGGTGCGCGACGTCGCCGCGCGTGACGTCCTCGGACACGAGGCCCGCCTCACGCAGACCGGCGAGGATCGCCGTGACATCGCGGGTTCCATTGCAGAGCTCGAGCAGCGTCGGAGCCAGCGGCGGTGCCTTCACGACGTTATGCGTCGGCCACCCGGTCTCGACCCCGGCGCCGACATTGGCCCACGCGCCCGATGCATCCGACTCGAGATGTACCGCGAGCCGAACCCCGGGCACGACCCGCGGCCGCTGCCCCCCGAGTCGCGCTTCCGGTGTCGCGCCCATCGACGCGACGCGGCGCGCCCAACCGAAGACCCAATCGATGGCGCGGTGATCCGGCGCGAGTCCCGCCACTCGCCGCTCCGTCAGCGGCGACCGCCCGGCGGCATCGCGACGCATCTCGACAAAGCTCACCGCGAACCCCTCGACGCCAAGCGCGTCGAAGTGCCGCAACCACCGCTCGCAGTCGACATAGCCCTTCCCGCCCTTGGTGACCGCCTTGTACGCCTCCATGGGCCCGTACACCCCATTCTCGAGAACGACGACGTCGAACTCATCGCCGCCGGGGCCCAGCCACTCCCGCACGCGTGCCACGATCGGCGCGCCACGGCGCTCGCTGAGTCCGGCTCGCATCACGTACCGGCCGCCGGGACGCACGTGTGCGGCCAGCCCTTCCACGATCCGGCGGGCCACCTGTTCGCCGTCCGCTCCGCCGTCGCGGAAATCGAACCGATGAGCGAGTGCCGGCACGTACGGCGGATGCGCCACCACCAGGTCGAACGTCTCGGCGCTTAACGCTGACCAGGCATCGCTCTCCACGGCGCGCACCCGATCGGCGACGTCGTTCAACCGCGCATTGAACCGGATGAACTCGACGCATCGCGGCGCGATGTCCGTCGCCAACGCCTCGGCCGCGCCGCGGCGCGCCGCGCGCACTGCCGCCACGCCCGTGCCGGCGCACAGTTCGAGCACCCGACCTCCCGGGGCGTCGGGCAGCACGGCCAGATACTGTTGCGTAAGACTGCTCAACGCGCTGAACACGTAATCCTGAGGCAGGAGCTCCATCTCGGCCGCTCGCATCGGCTGCCGGTCCGACGCCAGCCACAGCCCCTGCGTCGGATAGAGCATGGCCGTCGCCGATAACGACGCATCCATGCCCGCGGCCGGCGCAACCAGCCCGAGCGCGTGCAGCGCGGCGAGCACATCGGACCCCAGCAGGCGCTCGACCAGCGCTGTCGGCAACATCTCGCTGTCGATGAAGAGCCTAACGAGGACGGCGTTCGCGTCCTCCGGCGGCGACGCGAGCGTCGTCCGGCCATCGGCGAGGCGCTTCACGTCGTACAACGACGCGACGCCGAGACGCGCCGAAACCGTCGGTTCGTCGAACTTCGCGGCCGCGAGTGCATCGCGGAGAAGGGCGAACGCGTCGGCGGGCGCATCCAGTGTGCCCGGCGGTGGGGGGGAGGCGGCGACGCCGTCGATCGTAGTCATGGTTGCGTAGGATCCGTGCGCGACGCGTCGCGGTCAAGGCGACCCCACCATCCGGTGCGTGCTCGGCGACACGCCTGTGACACCGCGCCGAAATGCCGTCTAGGCGTCTGGGCGAACGCTCGGTACGTTGTACGCCATGTCATCTCTCGATCTCGTCCTCTGGAGCAAGGGGACCCTCCTCACCCCGCAGCA
>DATJHY010000029.1:0-4902 GCA_035493635.1 Gemmatimonadaceae bacterium
GGGACCGAGCGGCTCCAGGCGGATGCCGTGACCTTCGAGCGTGACGGGGGCGGGAGAGATCATGGATTGTCGACGTGGAGAATCGACAATCTACCACCGCGGAGTGTCGGACCTCTCTGGCGGATGAACGCCGTAAAAAGGGGCCCGATGCGCGCGGATGTTCAGAGGCGCGGCGCCACCGCCGCGGCTGCTTCGGCCGACGTCATCGCCGGAATCACCTCGAAATCGACGATGTCCTGCCAATTCGCGATCCACTCGTCGAGCAACCCGCGATCCTCGCACTCCATCACCTGATAGCACCGGGTCAGGTCCTCGGTGACCCAGCTCGCCACATAGCGCAGGCCATCGGGAGCCAGGCGGCCGCGGTCGCGAAATCGACGATAGACGGGAATCGGGTCGCCGCCGCGAAACTTCTCGATGATCACGAATTGCATTTCAGAGCGGTGAGAGTGTAGGACGGCCGGGTGTGGCGAGGCCGTCACGCTAGTTAGCCATCGCGACGCGCAAACGTTCGCGTAGACACGCGCTCCCTTGCTGAGCCTCGGGGCTACAGTCTAGCATTCGACCTGCGCCGCAGGGAGTTGGCGCGCGAGGCGCACGTGAATCCACCACAGCTCGTCGGCCAATTATTCGACGCGGCGCGACTCGGCGACGCGGACACACTGACGGCTCTGCTCGACCAACATCCCGAGCAGGTGCCTGTCCGCGCCGGGCCGCACGAATGGACCCTGCTGCATGCCGCGGCGTTCAACGGCCAGCTCGCGGTCGTCGACATCCTGCTGAATCGCGGGCTCGACGTAAACAGTCGCGAAAAGGGCGACAACACGTACGCGATGCATTGGGCCGCGGCGGCCGGTCACGTCGACGTCGTCCGGCGCCTGATCAACGCGGGTGGTGACGTCATCGGCCAAGGCGACGACCACGAGCTCGAGCTGATCGGGTGGGCCACGTGCTGGGATGGCTGTGACGACGACAAGCATCGCGCGATCGTCGACCTTCTTCTCGCGCGCGGCGCGCGGCACCACATCTTCTCGGCCATCGCGATGAACCTCGCCGATGAAGTTCGCCGCATCGTCGCGTCCGATCCCGCCGCGCTGACGAAGACGATGAGCCGCAACGAGAACTTCCAGCGTCCGATCCACTTCGCGGTCCGCATGAATCGTCCGGAGATGGTAGCACTGCTGCTGGAGCTAGGCGCGGATCCGGCGGCGACCGACGGCTCCGGAATCACAGCAATGACATACGCCGCGTCGCCGAACGTCGACCGCAAGATCATCGAGCTTCTCGTCGATGGCCGGCCGACGGATGTGTTCAGCGCGCTCGCGCTCGGGGACGACGCGGCAGCCGAGCGGATGCTGGGCGAGGATCGTGGCTCGATCGATCGCGGTGCGCTGCACATGCTGACGAAGCGCGGTGACCTTCGAGCCGTGCAGTGGCTGCTCGATCGCGAGGCGAATCCCAATGCGCTCTGGGCGCACTGGGACGCCGATGTGACGCCGCTCCATCTCGCGGCACGGCAGAATCATCGGGAGATCGCGCACGCCCTGTTGCGCGCAGGAGCCGACCCCACGATCCGCGACAGCAAACACGACAGCGACGCGATCGGCTGGGCCGAGTTCTTCAAGCGAAGGCAAATCGTCGCGCTGTTGAAAGAACATGTCGCTCGCCGGCCGCGGCCTCCGCAATGAGTCGGTGAACGCCCGGACACGGGCGTCGGATTCATTACAGGAATGCTTGCGGCACTGTGAAACTGCGGCACACAAGGAGCGATCATGAGCCCGAACGAGACGGGTCGTAGAGTGATACGTGTAGAGGCGAGCGCGGACGTGGGCGCATCAGCGGCCGACGCCTACCGGATCATCGCGGATTATCACGACGGACACACGCGCATCATTCCACCCAAATACTTCCGGAATCTGCGCGTGATCGAGGGTGGCTACGGCGAGGGAACCGTCATCGAATTCGACATGCTCGTGTTCGGAAAGACGAACCACGCGCGCGCACGCGTGAGCGAGCCGGAACCCGGACGCGTCCTCGTCGAGACGTACCCCGACACGGGATGGGTGACGTCGTTCATCGTCGAACCGCGCGGCGCTTCGAGCTCGCGAGTGACGATCCGCACGGACGCGATCGTGCGCGATGGGTTGCTCGGGCGGCTCGAGGGCGCGTTCGTGCGGTCATTCTTGTCGCGAGTCTTCCCCGCGGAGCTCGCGCAGCTCGATGAGCAGGTTCGAATGAAGGTCCCGCAACACACCGTGTAAGCCGCGGATCGCCACGAGCGTTTCTCCGGACGAGAAGCCACGGTAGATTCTCGCGTATGACGCGAGAGCCGGACCCGGAGGAGACACCAACGCTCGACGCGCGCCTTGCCCGGGTCGAGCGTTCGATCGCGATGCTCTCGGCGGAGGTCGCGGCCATCCGTGGCGAGTTGAGTGGCGCGGCGCGCCCCGAATCAGCATCGCTGATGCACACCGCGCGCTCGATGCCGGGACGGCAGCCGTCCGGGCCGAGCGCGCCCCCGCGCCGCGCACCGCGCCGCTACCTTGGCGAGTCGGTTGACTTCGAGCGATTGCTCGGCCGCTATGGAATGCTCGGCATTGCCGTACTCGCAGCGGCGGCGGCCGTCGGCACCTTCCTGAGCTGGGCGATCAGTCACGGCTACCTCACGCTCCCGCCGATAGCGCGCATCGTCGTCGGGCTGTTGTTTGCCGCGGCGATCGCGGCGTGGGGCTTCAGGCTTCGGCGCGCCGAGCGCTCCTTTGGCTCGAGTCTTCTTGGTCTGTCGTTGGTGATCGTGCTGGTGTGTGCCTACGCGGCGGGACCGGGCTTGGCAGTCGTGCCGGAGTGGTTCGCGTTCGCTGGTGCGATCGCGGTGTCGTGGGCGCTGGCGATCTTTGCGCGGAGTGAAGACGACGAGCCATTGTGGTGTGTCGCATTCGGCGGCGCGGCGATCGCGCCGTTCGTCACGAGTAGCGGGAAGGGAAACGTGTACGGGCTCGCCGCCTACGGCGCGTCCGTGCTCATCGCCTCGTGTTTCGCCATTGGGCACCGCGCGTGGGCGGTGGCCTGGCGGGTCTTCTACGCCGCGGCCGCGCTGCTCGTCGCGACGACCGTAATCGTCTCGAGAAGGTACGTGCTGCCGGGTTTTCTCGTGGCATTCACCCTGCCGCTGGTCGTGGCGACTTGCGGCGTGCTGCCGTTCGCGCCCGACTCGCGGAAGCGCGCCGCGCTGCGCTGGCTTGGAGCACTCGTAGCGATCGCGGCATGGCGGTCCCCCAGCGCGGCGACCACCGCGGGGACCGTTGCCAGTGCGTTACTGGTTGGCGTGGCACTCTGGCTCGCGATCGTCGATTGGCTCGGCGTCATCGAGCAGTCGAGTCTCTTCGTGGCCAATCGCGGTCGCATCTCGCTGCTCGACTGGATCGATGCCGCCTTCATACCCCTCGCACTCTGCTTCCGCGCGGGCGGTGTGATTGAGCCCGCGGCATCGCCGTGGGTGGCGTATGGGATCGGCGCGGGCATCTTCCTTTGGTTCGCCTGGCGGCGACCGATCGGCGCATTACGCGACGCGGCAGTCGCCGGATTTCTTGTGCTGATGTTTGGCGCGTTGCTGGACATGGGGCTCGAGCAGCCCGTCGGCCGCGTCCTGGCATGGCTGGCGCTTGCGCTCGTTGCGTTGGCGCTGCACAGGGAGCGACCGACTATTACGTGGGTCGTGGGCGCGGGGTTCATTCTGCTCGCCGCCGGCGGTGTCACCGCGTTCGCGTTGGTCGCCCGCCGCCCGTACGCGTATTCGCCGTTCGCCACCGAGGCGTCGCTCGCTGCCCTCTGCGTCACCATCGCGCTCGCGCTCATCGTGCGGTACCGCGGCTTGCTCGCCGATGCAACCGAGTCGGTGCTCCCCCCGCCCAGCGGGGCCATCGCGGAGTCCGAGCGGGAGTTGCGCCGGCGAATCGTGATCGTATCGCCGTGGGCCTGGACCTTCCTGTGGTGCTACCTCGAACTGTCGATGGCGTTCAGCCGAAGCACGTCGACGCTGCTCCTCGTCGTCTACTTCGCGGCGACCGCGGTGGCCGGCGTCGCGGTTGGCCACGTCCGACAGTCGCCCGGCACGCGCAAGGTCGGACTCGCGCTGGCGCTCCTCGCCGCAGCGACCGCGGTGTACGGCGCGACGAGCTACTTCGTGGTGGGCGTGCGCGTGCTCGCGTACCTGGTCACCAGCGCGTTTCTGCTTGGCATTGCCTATTGGTACCGGCGGCCGGGCCAGGTTCAGGACGTCTCGAGCTGAGCGCGTCGCCGCCGCTCAGCAGGACAGTCCGTACGCGCGCTTGAGCGCGGCCGCGCGGGGCGGGTCGAGCCGACCGGCGACGTCGCGATCGCCGCACACGTACACGTTCACGCCGCCCGGATGATCGCGGCGGGCCGGCGGCGCACCCGGCGCCGGCGGAGCGCTGATCAGCACCGTGTTGCCCGAGGTTCGAAACACCAACCAGAGCGGCTGGGTCGGCGACTGAGCCGTGTCGCGAATCACGAAGTCCAGCGGGCTGAATGCTCGGCGCTCACAGTAGTGAAGCTCGTCCACGACGAGGACCGAATCGCTCGAAGCGATGGGCCGCCACCCTCGGCGTTCCTGAAACTGACCGCGCCCATGGCTCACGGTGGCGTAGCCCGACGAGTCCAGGATGGCAAGGAACGCGGTCAGATAGAGTTTGCTCATGAGCGGCGGCGCGTTGAGCGCCTCGTCGCCGGGAACGCTCAACGAGCCGCTATCGAGTCGGATCCGTAGTTGGCCGGCCTGCAAGACCGGCGTGACGCGAAAGCGAGCCACGGGCGAGTACAGGCTCGAGTCCGACGTGGCCCAGTACGACACGCTGGGCCGGGGCCCGGTGTGAATGCATGCAG
>DATJHY010000030.1:0-6826 GCA_035493635.1 Gemmatimonadaceae bacterium
CGCTGGGAGGTCCGCATGCGCTGGGTTCGACGGCTCGTCTACTGGATCCGCTTTGGCCGGCGCGACGCCGAGCTGCGCGAGGAGATGGCCTTCCATCGCGACCAGCTCGCCGAGTCGTTGCACGAGCGCGGGCTGCCGGCGACACAGGCGCAACACGCCGCGCGCCGCGCGATGGGCAACGAGACGTACATGCGCGAAGAGGCGCGCAGCGTCTGGTTCGCTCCACGTCTCGAGGCGGCGCTTCAGGACGCTCGCCATGCGTGGCGCGGTCTCGCACGCTCGCCCGCCTTCACCGCCATCGCCGCCGGATCACTCGCGCTGGGGATCGGCGCCAACGCGGCGATCTTCAGCATTCTGCATGCATTGCTGCTTGCGCGCCTGCCGGTTCCGACCGCCGCGGAGCTGATCCAGCTCCAGCGCGACGTCGGCCGCCACGGAACGGACGAGACCTTTTCCGCCGCCGAGTTTCATGCGCTGGCCGGCGCCCACCTGCCCCTCACGATGTTCTCGTCGACCTTCACGATGGTCGAGCTCGAAGGCGTTGCAGCGAACGCATCGCTCGACGCGGTCGACGGCTCGTACTTCGGCTTGCTCGAGCTCGGAGTCGCGCGCGGACGCGGCCTCACGCCAATCGACGACGACGCCGCCGCGCCGGTCGCCGTCGTGACGGACCGTTTCTGGCGCACGCGGATGAACGGCGACTCCGCAGTGCTCGGACGTACATTCACTGTCGACGGCCACCCATTCACCGTGGTCGGGGTGACGCCGCGCGGGTTCGCCGGCCTCCGCTTTCCCCCGATGGCCGATCTCATGATTCCATACCGGACGAGCGTCGCGCTGGGGATCGTGCGTGGCGCCACGCCGAGCGCGCCGACGGTGGAGATCGTGGGCCGTCGCGGCGCATCGTCAGTCGATCGAGCGCGTCGCGCGTTGGCGCCGGTGTGGGCTGCCTGCTGCGCGAGCGGCGCCCTCTTCACTGCGCGACGCGGCGAGACGGTCGCGCCATCGCAGCTCGCCGTGATGGACGTGAGCCGCGGCATCACGCTGCGCAAGCTCGATCTCCGCGGACAGTATTCGCGTATTCTCATCGTGCTCATGGCGGCGGTCGCCCTGCTGCTGCTGGCGGCGTGCGGGAACGTCGCCAGTCTGCTGCTCGCCCGCAGCACGGCGCGCGCCGGCGAGCTGTCGGTGCGCGCCGCGCTCGGCGCCTCGCGCTGGCGCATCGTGTCCAGCGTAGTGGCCGAGGCGCTCGAGCTGGCGCTGATCGGCGGCGTGCTCGGCGTGGCGGTCGCGAAGCTCGGGCTCGTCGCGCTGACGCGTACCCAGCTGGGCGACCTGTCCGGCGTCGTCTCCCCCAATTTGTCGGCGAGCGTGCTCGCGTTCACGGCGATCGTGAGCGCTCTCTCGGGGCTTGTTTTCGGCCTCGTGCCGGCGCTTCGGGTCATGCGATCCGAGCTGGCGCTGGCGCTCAACGCCGGCGCTCGCCGAGGGACGCGCCGCCGCGCCGGCGTCGTGGATCGCGGACTCGTCGCGATCCAGATCGCGCTCGCGCTGCTGCTCGTGACCGGCGCGATGCTCCTCGTCGAGACCTTCCGCAATCTCGAGCACATCGACCTCGGCTTCACGCCGGCCGGGCCCCAGGTCACGTCCGTCGAGACGCGCCACACGGCATATCAGCGAACTGGAATGACCGTCGCCATCGCCGACGAAATCCTGCGTCGCGTGCGCGCGCTGCCGGGCGTGCAGTCCGCGGCGTTCGGGAGCTGGATGCCTATCTTCGGCGGGCGCAGCTCGTTCGACAACGTCAATGTGCCCGGCGCGCCGCCGCTCTCCTCGAACCAGACGGACTTTGCCGGCGTGACGCCCGGCTACTTCGCCTCGCTCGGCATCGCGCTGCGCGAGGGACGCGACGTGCCGCCGCCGGTGCACGCGTCGGGCACGCAGGCAGTGCGCGACGTGGTCGTCAACGAAACATTCGCGCGGACGTTCTTTCCCGGCCGCGACGCACTGGGCCGCATCTTCACCGACGCCGACGAGGACGATACCACCGCGACGACGGATCGAATCGTCGGCGTGGTCGCCGACGCCAGGTTCCTCGACGTGCGCGCGCCGCCACGGCCGATGTATTTCGTTCCCGTGGCCGACGGCAACTGGCCATATCTCATGCTCGTGGTCCGGCCCGAGCGGACCGGGGCCAGCCTGGGCCGCGCGATCGCGCGCATCATCGCCGACGTGGCGCCGGGCATTGGCCAGGGGAGTCTTCAATCCATCTCGACCGCCGTGGACGACGCGCTCGTCCGAGAGCGGATCGCCGCCGGGATGGCGACGCTCTTCGGCGTGGTCGCGCTCGGGCTCGTCGCGGTGGGTCTTTACGGCGTGATGCTGTACCAGGTCACGGCTCGCACCAAGGAGATCGGCATTCGGATGGCGCTCGGCGCGAGCGGGCGGCTGGTGTTCGCGCTCGTGCTGCGCGAGTCGCTGGCCATTGTGGGAGCGGGCGTGGTGGTCGGCGTTCCGCTCGCGGTACTCGCGAGCCGCGCCGTGGCGTCGCAGCTCTATGGCATCTCGCCGTACAGTCTTCCGGCTCTCGTCCTCTCCGGCGCGGCGCTGGTCCTCGTCGCCATCGCGGCGTGCATCGTGCCGATGCGCCGCGCCATCGGCATCGATCCGTTGATTTCGCTGCGCGCGGAGTAGCGCACGGCGGACGAGTGGCCGCCTCGGTCAGCCGACGCGCTTTGCTCGCACGACGTCCGCGTCGCGGAAGCCCACGAGTTGCGCGCGCTCCTCGTGCCACAGCCCCAATCGCGAGCGGACGCGCGACTCATGGTTTGCTCGCGAACAGATCCTTCACCCGCGCGCATCGTTGTCGGACCCGACGACGCCTCTGCACCAAGCATCGACGGTTAAGGCACCACACCGCGACTCGTGAGGACAAATCCTCGCGACACCGCGCTGCCATCCACCCACGCGCCCGCGATATCCCCGCGCGCGTTGATCCCGATAGCCTGGGTGGCCATCGCGCCGGGATAATCGATCGTTGTGAATTCGCCGCGGCTGGTGAGCAGAAACCCGTGGGTGCCGGTTGCCGCGAACAGACAGGGGAACGCTACGTCGCAGTACGCGCCCACCATGTCGCCGTGCGAATTCACGCCACCATTGTCGAGCGAAATGGACTTTCCGTTCGGCAATGCATAAGTCGTGAACTCGTCATGTGAGAACACGAATAGCTGCTCGGGGCCACTGATTGGAATGAAGCCGCCGACCACCACGCCGCTCGCCGCGAGCTTGAATGCGTCAGTCTCTGTTGCGCCCGGAACGTCCAGAGTCTTGAACACTCCGTCTTGGTACGCGAAACCGTGGAAGGGCCCGGTGCCCGGCGGACGGTACCTGCCGGACGCATCCCCACGTTCGTTGATCCCTAGTACGTTGGTGAACGCGGATCCTGGCGGATCGATCGTCGTGAACACCCCGGCCTTGAGGATGAACCCGTGTCGCACCGCCGGGGCCGCGGGGAGGGTGTACCAGCCCGCGACAGCACCACTGTCATTGATCGAGGCCGCAACGCTGAAATTCGAACCGGGGAAATCAATGGTCGTATAAGCACCGGTTTCCTCGCGCAGGAAGCCATGTGTTCGCCCTGCCGCCGCATATCGTCCGACGATCACGCCATGCTCGTTGATGTCGAGGGGAAGCGTGAATGTCGCGCCCGGAACCGCAAACGGCGTAAACGTTGCTTCACTAACGTCGCGGACCAAATCGACGGCGATGACGCGTTTCGGCGGCGAAGTCGGAGCCGGTGAATCGGCGCAGCCGCCGGCAAACGCGCCTGCGCTCATCAAGGCGTAGAGGAGTCGTGCGGTCGGTCGCATGGGTTGTCTCCGTCGAAGTGAGTTGGCCTTGCCGCCCTCGGGCGGTCGGCATAAACTCGGCGGCGAGCCTCACTTGCGGCTCATTTTTGCCTCACTGCCAGGGCAGGTGCGTCGCGATGCTTCGTCTGGAGACGTTGGGCGGGCTCACACTGCTAGATGGCGAGGGCGAGCGGCCGCAACCTCGCCGCCGGATCGCCTTGCTCGTCCGGGTCGCGGCGTCGGGCGCGCACGGTGTCAGCCGCGACGAGCTGCTCGCGCTGTTCTGGCCGGAACGGGACATCGAGTCCGCACGCCATTCTCTCGATCAGCTTCTCTACCAGACGCGGCGCGCGCTGGGTGCCTCTCCTGTACGCGGAACGGCTTCGCTCCGTCTCGACCCCGACGTGATCGCTTGCGACGTCGATGAATGGACTTCGGCGCTTGGGCGCGGCGACCTAGCGGCCGCCATGGGGCTTTACCGCGGACCGTTCCTCCACGGCTTCTACCTCAACAACTCGGCGGAATTCGAGCGGTGGGTGGAAACCGCGCGCGGGCAATACTCGGCCGAATACCGGGTAGCGCTAGAGACGTTGGCGACACGCGCCAGCCACGACGGATCCCTTGGCGAGGCCGTGACCTGGTGGCGCCGGCTGGCGGCGGAAGATCGCTTTGGCTCACGCACGGCGCTCGGCCTGATGCGAGCGCTCGTCGACGCAGGCGATCGCGCCGGCGCGTTGGAGTTTGCTCGAGTCCACGAGCGCATCATGCGAACGGAGTTCGAGTCCGCACCCGATCCGGCGGTGTCGGCGTTCGTGAACGCGTTGCGCATGGAACGAGCCCATTCCTCGCTACCGGCCGTCGCGACGAGCGCGCCGGTAGACGCAGCCATTTCGTCTTCACATTCGCGTTCTCCTGCTCCGCCGGTCGCTGCTTCAATGGTAGCACTACGTCGTATGAAGACGGCGGTCTTGGCGATGTTGTCGATCGGGTTACTCGTCGCGGGATATGCGGTCGCGCGCAACCGTGGTCCCGCTGCCGCCGGGGCAACGCACACCGCATCGTCACGGCCATCCGTAGCAACGTGGTCGCGTACGACCTCGCCGCACTCGCCAAGAGTCAGACTCGAGACGGCGAACATCGCGGCCCACGATCTCGTCGAACGCGGAGCAGACCCACGACTCCTGCGCTCCGACTCGGGCCTGCGGACTTCGATCGCGATCCTTGAACAAGCCGTCGCGCTCGACACGAATTACGCGGCAGCGTACGCGTTGCTCGCCAGCCGGTATGCCACGGCGGCGTGGGGAGCACAGGCGACGCCGATCTCGGAGCGCCGCGCCACATTCGCGCGTGCCGAAGCGGCGGCGCGACGGGCGGTGGCCCTCGACGACTCGCTCGCCGACGCGCATACGGCGCTCGGATACGTGCTGGGTGTCGGCTACGAGGAGTTGGCGAGCCTCACCGAGTTGGAGCGGGCGAGCGCGCTCGACCCAAACGCCAGCGAGACGCAGGAGATGTTGTCGAAGGGTTACGAATGGGTAGGCCGACCGGCAGATGCAATCGCGGCGGCACAGCGCGCGGTGAGCGCCCACCCTCTGTCGGTGACCGCCAACGCCGAACTTGGCGATGCATTCTACTTTGCTCATCGCTATGACGAGGCGCTCGCGCAGCTCGTGAAGGTCGCGACACTCAGGCCACCGCTTCGCCGCGCCAATGACTACATCGCAACGGTGTATTGCGCGACGGGTCGATGGCCCGACGCGATAGCACTACTCCGGCGGGCGGCTCCGCGACAACCGTATTTGTGGGGACTACTTGGCTATGCACTCGCGCGATCGGGACAACGCGCAGAGGCCACGCGCATCGTGACGCGGCTGCAGAGCGATGAATCCGATGGACTCGCGCCGGCGTCGGCCATTGCCGAAGTGTATGCCGGTCTCGGTGATCGTGAGCGGGCCTTCGTATGGCTCGAGCGGTCGATCGACGACCACTCGCTCAAGCCCGAGATCATGGGCCCGTTGTTCGAGGAGCTACGCGCGGATGCTCGGTTCGAGCATCTTCGGCAGCGGCTCGGGATCGATCAACCGGCGGCGGCGGCCGCACGGTGATCGTCGTTCAATTGCAGACCAAGTCGTCATCCGGCGGCCCTATTCCGCTGCTTCCGCCGCGTACAAATCTCGCCGAGCGACTCGTACCCGGCCACCATGTCGGGATTGCGCATCTGATCCGTGGCGCAGCTCGGGCCTTGGGCGGCGATCTCCCGCGCGCGATCCATCATCCGCGGCACGAGGTCGGGCGTGAGCTTGCCGCCTTCACTCTTGAGTACATCGAGCTTGGCGCCAAAGATCTCCATCGCGCGCCGCTTCTCGAGAGCGACCGCGTCGTTGGTCACGATGCGGCACGGATATCCCTTCACCGCGCCTACGAACGCCAGTGAGATCCCGGTGCTGCGCCCGTCTCATTTCACATTTGCCGCGAATGAACGGCGTTTCAGTCAGCCGGCGCGCGTCGCCGCCACCACATCAACGTCGCCAAAGCTCACGAGCTGCTCGCGCGTCTCGTGCCAGAGCGACAATCGCAGCGTGCGCACGCTGCGCGCGAGAGTGAGGACAGTCGCCTCACGGAAGACAGCATTCTCCTCGTGGCAGCGCTTGAGCGCGTAGTTCGGAACGCGCGGTCCGAGATGGTGCACGTGGTGCAGCCCGATGCTGCCGGTGAACCAGTTCAGCACGGCCGGCAGGGCGAGGTACGAGCTGCCGCGATTGGCCGCGGTGGCGTAGTCCCAGTCCTCGTGTCCCGTCCAGTACGTGCCCTCGAATTGATGCTGCACGTAGAAGAGCCCGATGCCGACCGCCGCGGCCAGATACATCGGCACTGCGTACACCAGCACGACGGAGCGCCAGCCGAGCCAGAGCCATACCGCCGTGAACAGCAGCGCAATCGCGAAGTTCGCGGACCAGACGCTGATGCGCTGACGATTC
>DATJHY010000031.1:0-59309 GCA_035493635.1 Gemmatimonadaceae bacterium
GTCCTCCATTCGTGGTTGTTGAAGAACCGCGGGCCGGCAACGCCCGCGGCCTGCGGTCCGGTTGGCGGCGTTGGAACTTGCGGAGTGACACCTGGTGTGAGCGGCTTTTGCTGTTGCCCGGGTTGCTGCCCGATCGCCGCGGCGACGGGAACCGCTCCGAGCACTTGCAGCGCGCGGCGCCGCGTGATCACCTTTTCGGAAACCGGCGTGCCTTCCGCATCGTTGGGCAGGTCGCGCTCCTCGTCGCTCATATCGCCCCCGCTTTTCGCTGCTGCGCGATGTAGTCACTGGTGCGCCACGACAGCGCGAGAATCGTCCAGGTGGGATTCTTGTCGGCCTGCGACACGAATGGCGCACCGTCAGCGATAAAGAGATTCTTCACGTCGTGCGCCTGGCAGTTCGCGTTCACGACCGACGTCGACGGGTCGGCGCCCATTCGCGCGCCACCCAGCTCGTGGATGATCGTTCCACCCGCCGCGAGGTTGTACCCGCGTTCGCGCGTCGGCATCGGGCTGAAGACCTTGCCGCCCATCGCCTCGATGAGCGCCCGGAAGGTCTGCTGCATGTGCTTTGCTTGATTGTACTCGTGCTCCGAGAACTTCCAGTGAAAGCGGAGCACGGGGATGCCGTACCTGTCGACCGTCGTCGGATCGATCTCGCAATAGCAGTCGTCGTTGGGGATCATCTCGCCGCGGCCCGAGAAGCCGATCGTCGCGCCATAGTACTTGCGGTAGTCGGCCTTGAGCTGCGCGCCGTAGCCGCCGCCATTGTAGCGCTGAATCCCACCCATGAACCCCGCCTCCGGCGCGCCCCCACCGCCCCACGGCTCGATGTGGTATCCGCGCGGAAAATCCAACGCCTTGTTGTCCAACCACCACGGCATGTAGACGTGCATGCCGCCCACGCCATCATGGTTGTGCGGAATGTGGTCGACCATCGATGGCACGAAGCCTGAGACGTCCGTGCCGGTGGTGTCGGTGAGATACTTCCCCGCCGTGCCGCTCGAGTTGGCGAGGCCGTTGGGAAATTTGCCCGACTTCGAATTCAGCAGCAGTCGCGCCGTCTCGCACGCGCTTGCGGCTAGCACGACGACCCGCGCGCGCACGTGTTCGTCGGCGTGGGTGTTCCTGTCGATGTACGAAACGCCGTTCGCGAGCCCGTCGGGGCCGACGGTAACCTCGCGCGCCATTGCGTTCGTGATGAGCGTGAGCTTTCCCGTCTGCAACGCCGGAGCGATCAGCACGTCGGGGCTCGAGAAGTTCGCCTTCACCTGGCAACCGCGATTGCACTGCCCGCAGTAGTGGCAGGCTTGTCGTCCCGGCAACGGCTTCGTGATGACGGAAAGGCGCGCCGGAATGCACGTGATGTTGAGCTGATCCGACGCTTTTTTGATGAGCAGTTCGTGGCAGCGCGGCTTGGGTGGCGGCATGAAGATGCCATCCGGGTGGTTGCGCAGACCTTCGTTGCTGCCGTACAAGCCGATCAGGCGGTCGACGCGATCGTAGTACGGCTTCACGTCGTCGTAGCCGATGGGCCAGTCGTCGCCCAGTCCGTCGATGCTCTTCCTCTTGAAATCGTCCGGCCCGAACCGCAGTGAGATCCGCCCCCAGTGATTGGTGCGTCCACCGAGCATGCGGGCGCGCCACCAGCTGAACTCCGTGCCCGGAGCTTTCGTGTACGGCTCGCCGTCGATCTCCCATCCGCCGTCGCAGGCGTCGAACTCGCCGAACGGACGACCGTGAATTGCCGCGCCGCGATGCGGCGTGGCGTAGCCCGGGATCAACATCTTGCTGTCTCGCGACGCGAACCAGCGCGGTCCGGCCTCGAGCATCACCACGCGGGCTCCCGCTTGCGTCAGCGCGTAGGCGGCCATGCCGCCGCCGGCGCCGGAGCCGATGATGCACACGTCGTAGACGGGTCGTTGTTGCATGATTGTCGTCGCTCGTGGTCCACGAAAGAAATCAGAATTCCAGATTCGCCAGATACTTATAGCTCGCGGCGATGCTCGCGATCGGGTCGGCCGGCTGGTCGTGTTCGACGAAATAGTGCTCGACACCCTTGGCCTTGGAGAAGATCGTCTTGAAGTCGATCTGTCCGGCGCCGACGTCGGCCATCTTGTGCTCCGGTCCCACGGAATCCTTCACGTGGAGCATCTTGTAGCGTCCGGGGTACCGCGCGAGGAACGCCAGAGGATCGCCGCCGCCGTTCACCACCCAGTAGAGATCCATCTCGAACGACACGAGCGACGGATCCGTCTCTGAGGCGAGCACGTCGAGCGGCGTGGTCCCGCCGCCAAGATCCCGCAGCTCGGCGTTGTGATTATGGTAGGCGAAGCGGTAGCCCGCGGCCTTCACCTGTGCGCCGGCCGCGTTGAACCGCTTGGCCACCGACTTCCAGTCGTCGACCGTATCGAGCTTCATCTGCGGCAGCGACGGTACGGTGATCCACTGATGGCCGAGCGTCTTCGCATCGGCGAACGTCTTGGTCGAATCTCGCTCGATGGCCGACAACGCCACGTGCGTCGACGGCGCCGCGAGACCGTTCTTGGCGAGAAGATCGTGGACTTCGGCTGCCGAGCGATTGTACAGCCCGGCAAGCTCGACCTCCTTGTAGCCGATGCCCGCGACTTGAGCGAGCGTGCCGGGAAGGTCCTTGTCGGCCAACCGTCGCACCGTGTAGAGCTGCAGACCGACGCGGGAGATACGTCCGCTCGTCGAGTCGCGAGGAGCATCGGGCGCGGTGAACGCGTCGCCTGATCGGCGACCCACCGCCAGGCCGGCAGCGGTCGCGCCGAGCGCGGCGAGAAAACGACGACGATTCTGCACGTGACGGACTCCAGAAGCTCGTGACAAAGTCGCCCTAGTATGGAGGCCGATCGAAGCCGCAGCAACCTCGCTCCCGGGGTGTCGCGAATCGACGCGTGAGCTCGGTGAATCAGATCACCAAGGTGATGCGTCGCTCGTGCCGTCGACGCTGGCCGTGGCGCCGGCGCCGGCTATTTTCTCGCACTATGCGAATTTCTCCCTTTCGACGTGTGCTCGTGCTGTTCGGCGCGTACGCCTCCGTCAGCACCGCCACCGCGTCACGCGCCCACGCGCAGGTGCGCGACGACGTCGCTGTGATTCCTCGCCCAACGTCGATGACGATTGGCCGCGGCTGGTTCGTGCTGACGCCACGCACCATCATCTGGGCGGATCGAGCCGACAGCGCGGTGGCTCGCGGCCTGGCCCGCGATCTCGCTCGCGCTACCGGCTACGACCTCGTCGTGCGCGTCGGCTCCGCCCCGCGCGGCCGCAGAATCCTCTTTCGGCGGGCAAGCGCGCGCGATACGAGCCTCGGTCGCGAGGGATACCGGCTCGAGGTCACCTCGGACGCGATCACGATCACCGCATCGTCTCCGGCCGGCGCCTTTTACGCGACGCAAACGATTCGCCAATTGCTGCCCGCCCAGGTCTTCCGCGCGGCGCGCTTCGACAGCGTCGAGTGGCGCCTCCCGACAGTATCGATCGTCGATCGTCCGCGCTTCCAGTGGCGCGGCATGCACCTGGACGTCTGTCGCCACTTCATGCCCAAGGAGTTCGTGAAGAAGTACATCGATCTCCTGGCGCTGCACAAAATGAACACCTTTCACTGGCATCTCACCGATGACCAGGGCTGGCGGATCGAGATCAGAAAGTACCCGCGGCTCACACAGGTCGGCGCCTGGCGCAATCGCACGCTGATCGGCCACCAGCAGTCGGACACGAGCAGGAACGTGTACGACAACAAGCGGCACGGCGGCTTCTACACGCAGGACGATATCCGCGAGATCGTGGCATACGCGCGCGATCGGTTCATCACGATCGTTCCTGAGATCGAGATGCCGGGCCACGCACAGGCGGCCATCGCGGCGTACCCGAGCCTCGGCAATTTCGGTGACAGCGTTGGCGTGTGGGATCAATGGGGCGTCAGTACCCACATTCTCAACCCGTCGGATACGACCATCAAGTTCATGGAAGATGTTCTCACCGAAGTGATGGCGCTTTTTCCGGGAACGTACATCCATACCGGCGGCGACGAGGCTCCGAAGACGGAGTGGAAGGCGAGCCCGCGCGCTCAGGCGCGAATGAAAGCGCTCGGGCTCAAGGACGAAGACGAGCTGCAAAGCTGGTTCACCACGCAGATCGACGCCTTCCTGGCGTCGCACGGGCGGCGGCTGGTGGGCTGGGACGAGATTCTTCAGGGTGGACTGGCCCGCAACGCGGTCGTGATGTCGTGGCGCGGAACGAACGGCGGCATTGCCGCCGCGCGCGCCGGACACGACGCGATCATGGCGCCGGGGGACCACACCTACTTCGACAAGTACCAATCGCTCGATCAAAGCGGCGAGCCGCTCGCCATCGGGGGCTACCTCCCGATCGACTCCGTGTACGCGTACGAGCCTGTTCCCGCGGGGCTCGAGCAGGAGTTCGCAAAGCACATCCTTGGCGCTCAGGGCCAGGTCTGGACCGAGTACATCGAAGGTCCCAAGAACGTCGAATACATGGCGTATCCACGCGTCTCCGCACTGGCCGAGGTGTTGTGGACGCCAGCGGATCGCCGGGACTTTTCCGACTTCGCACGCCGGCTGGTCGTGCACGAATGGCGACTCGATGCGCTCGATGTGAACTATCGTCGTGGCGACCGGGCCGCGGCGCCGGCGTCTGTTCCGCGCTCCACTGATTCTTCCGATCCTCCGTAGCCGGCAGGGACCTTTTCGATTCTGGCCTGGCAGTCGCGTGGCTTTTCCGTCGGTCACGGGGTCTTGTCGGGAGAAACCGGAGTCGGCGCTGGCGCAACGCAGCCGAATCTCCGGCGGCTCGTCGCAACAGCGGCCTCGGTCCGTCACATCCCACACACACTCCCGCGCCGCCCGCCGGCGGTCATCGCGATCAGCCGCCGGTGATCCCCATCGATCGCTATTCTCCAGGAGTCATCGTGAGCAGGATCGAATCGTTTGACAGTGCCATCGCACGTGGCACATGGACAGCGATTGCCGGTCTCGTCCTGTTGTCGTCGCCAGCATTCGGCCAGATCGGGTCGACCATGCAGGAGCAACATATGGTTCGCGTCGGCTTCGGAGGCGGCGTGACGGTACCCGTGGCGGACGCGCGCGATGCATTCAAGGACGGTGTGAACGGCACGGGATTCGTGCTCGTCCATCTGACACAGGGCCTGCCCGCGCTTCGGTTCGCGTTCAGCTACGATCGATTCAAGCTCAAGCCGATCAGCGGCGTCACGCCCGCGACCGGCGAGGACGAAGCGGGTCATAGCCAGGTCCTCGGCGGTACCGCCGGCATCAAGCTGCACCTCGCTCCGGGCCCGGTTCGGCCGTTCGTGATGGCCGGGCTCGGCGCGTTCAACGTGCGAGAGCTCGTGAACGCCGCCAGCGGATCGACCACAACGTCGCAGACCAACTTCGGCGTCGACGGTGGCGCCGGTGTCGAGATCAAGATCGGCCGCATCGCGGCCTTCGCCGAAGGCCGTATCCAGAACGTCTACACCAAGAGCGGCGGATTGGTCAACAAGAATTCGATCCAGTCGATTCCCGTCACGTTCGGGCTGCTGTTCTGAGATCTCTCATCACGGGATCGGGCGCTGGCGATTCTTCATCAGCGCCTCGATCTCGGCGATCTCCCGCGGCGCGTTGCTGATGCGCTCGAGTCCGGTTGGCGTAACGACGTAGTCGTCCTCGATGCGCACACCGGTGTTCTCGTAGCGTGCGACGATCGGCTTCACCTTGGCGATGAACGCCCGATTCTTCGGCGTGTCGGGGAGCGCGTCGAGCATCCGCAAGCTCACGTACACGCCCGGTTCGATCGTGAACACGTCCCCCGGCTTGTACACGCGGTCGCCGTAGGAGAACTGCGCCGGATCGTGCACGGCGAGCCCGAGGCCGTGGCTGATGCCGTGGATCATCCAGAGCATCGCCTGCCGGCACGACGCCGGCGTGCGCGTGCAGTCGGCGGCCCAGGGCGGATCGAACGCGGCGTCGACGCTCTCGACCAGGCCCAGCGCGGCGAGCCCGCGCGCCCGCACGGCGACCGATGAATCCTGCGCCGCCTGTGCCGATTTCCCCGGCCGCGCCATCTGCTCGGCTGCCGCCTGCGCGTCGCGCACGAGCTGATACATCTGACGCTGTTCGCGCGTGAACGTGCCGCTCACCGGGATCGTGCGCGTGATGTCGGCGGCGTAGCCTTCGTACTCGGTCGCGGCGTCGATGACGACGAGATCGCCCAGTTTTGTCTCACCACGATCCTTCATATAGTGCAGTTGCGTCCCGTTCAGGCCCGAGCCCACGATCGAGCCGTACGCCGGCCGCGATCCGCCGAGCCGCGTGAATGTGTACTCGAGCGCCGCCTGCAACTCGTACTCGTGGTGCGGCAACGGCGCCGTCATCGCCGCGCGATGGCCCTCCGAGCTGATCTCCGCCGCCTTGCGCAGCAGCGCGATCTCCGCGTCCGACTTGCGCGCGCGGAGCTGGTCGACGATCGGGTGCGCGTTCTTCACCGACAGTCCGGGATGCCGCTCGGCCACTCGGCGTACGAACACCCGTCCCCGGGTGAGACTGTCGGCGCGCGCGAAGTCCGCGTCCTCGAAATCGTCGAGCGTGTAGAACGGCAGCCCGGCCGCGGCAAGCGAGTCGGCCACAGCGGCGAGCGACGCGAATGGTCTCGCGAGCAGGCCGTGCTGTGCCCGCACCGCCGCCGAATCCGGACGCCATCCATAGTAGAACGCGGCGCGTGGGTCGGCGGGCGTCACGAACAGCGTCGTCGTACCGCGTCCTCCGCGCACGACCATCAGCATTGCCGCGTCGGGTTCATCGAAGTTCGTCAGGTAGTGAAACGCGGGCAGTTGATGAAACGGGCCGAAATCCGTGATCGGCGTTCGGCCGCCGAACGCGATCACGACACCGCTGTCGATGCGCTTGGCCAGTGAATCACGACGGGCCGCGAACTCATGCTCGGTGATCTGTGCCCCGAGCGCGGGCGTGGCCGCCGCCGCCAACACGACGAGTCGCCACCCTGTGGAACACCGCGATCCGCCTGCCGTTGGTCTTGTCATGGATTCGATTTGGCGTTTTCTGGTAGCAACACGAACCGGGCGTAGTTGCTCTCGTTGAAGTACGTCTTGGCGGCCTGCTGAATCTGCGCGCCAGTGAGGTTCTTCACCATCGCGTCGTACACGTCGAGCAACCCGCCAATGTCTTCGCCGGCTTGGTCGCGGCCGAGAAGATTCACCAGCCAGTAGCCGTTCTGCTTCACTTCGACTTCACGCGTGCGGGTGAGTTGCTCCTTCACCTTCGCCACGTCAGCCGCCGCCGGCCCGTTCGCCTTGAGCGAGTCGATCAGGGCGAACACGCTCTTCGTGAGCTTCTCGACGTTGTCCGGAGCGGAGTTGAACTGCACGGTTATCGCGTACTCCTGTCGCGGCGTGCGAGCGCACGACCCTCCGGCGCTGGGACTGTAGGCGCCGCCGAGTTGCTCGCGCAGCGTCTCGTTCAACTTGATCTGGAACAGCTCCATCAACGCGCGGATCTCGAACCGCGTCTCGGGCGCGTACTTGCAGGCCCCGGTGAACTCCAGAATGGTGTTCGCCTTCGGTTCCACGCCCTTGTGGACCACCTTCTCGACGATTCCCGTGGGCGGCGCGCCGCCATTGTCGCGGAAGGTTTCGCTGCGGTGTGTCGCCGGAAGCGACGCCAGATATCGCTCGACGAGCGGCTTGAGCGCCACGGTGTCCACGTTTCCGACCAATGCGAACGTGAAGTCGCTCGCGTCGGCGAAGCGCGTCCGGTAGAACGCGAGCGCGCTGTCCGGATTCACCTCGGCGAAGGTGGAGACGGTGATCGGCCGCGAGCGGAAGTTGTGTTGCGACATCGTCCAGCCCACGGTATCGCTGAACACCTGGTCGGGATCCGCGCCGCGGTTGGCCAGGAACGGCCCGACCTGGTTCTTGAACGCCTGGTATGCTGCCGTGTCGAGACGCGGCGCGGTGAAGCTGAGATAGACGAGCTGGAAGAGCGTCTCGAGGTCCTTCGGCGACGCCCGCCCGTTCAATCCTTCGCTCGTAGCGGCAATTGCCGGACTGACGCTCGCGACTTTGCCGGCGAGCTTTTTTCCCAGGTCGACGAGGTTGAAGCTTCCGATCCCGCTCAACGACACGATCTGCGACGAGAGAGCGGCGGACATGTACGACGGGTCCGCGGCCAGCGACGTGCCGCCCGGACTCGACGCGCCGAACAGCACTTCGTCGGCCTTGAAGTCGGTCGGCTTCACCAGCACGCGCGCGCCGTTCGAGAGCGTCCATACCGCGACTCCGACGCTCGGAATCGTGCGCCCGCTCACGATCTTGCCCGGCTGTGGCTCGCGATCGAGAAGCGCCGCTCCCGAGAGATTCTCCGTGTACGCCGTCACCCGCTCGCGCGCCGCGCGGTCGAACACCGCGAGCAGCTCGGCGCGCGTCGGGACCTTGACGCTGTCCTTCTGCGGCGACTGCGCGATGATGATCCGATTCTCGTCGGTGATCCATCCGCTGGCGAGCTTGTTCACGTCGGCCAGGCTGATCGTCGGCACGAGTTGCTCGGCTAGCTTGTACTCGTACTCGATCCCGGGTATCGGCTCCGCGTTCAGATAGTTGCCGACGTACTCCTCCACGAACGCCGCCGATTGCGTCTTGTCGCGCTCGGCGTAGGCGCGCTCGTAACCGCGCACCATGTTCTGCTTCGCGCGGTCCAGCTCCGACTGCAGAAACCCGAACTCATCCACCCGCTTGGACTCCGTGAGCAGAGCCTCGAGCCCGCGCTCGATCGCGCCGTCCTTGACGTTCGCCGACAGGGTGAACGCATCGGTCGCGCGTCCGATGAAGTTGCCTTTTGACGCATTCGCGCCGAGGAACGGGGCGTCGGGCTTCTGCGAAATCTCCTCGAGGCGGTTGTTGAGCATGGTGAGGTACAACCGTTCCATCAGATCGCGCCGGTAGTCACCGACCGTGCGCGTTTTCTCGACCGGGAGCTTGAAGGTGAGATCGACGTCGGAGCTCGTCGCCTCCTTGTCCGACGCGATCGCGATCAACGGCTCCTTGTTCGCCGGCACCGTCGCGAGCCCGCGCTTGGGGGCGTTCACGGCCCTTGGGATCGACGCGAAATGCTTCCTGATCTGGGCTTCGATTTGCGCGGGATTGAAGTCGCCGACCGCGATCACCGCCTGGAGATCCGGCCGGTACCACGTCTTGTAGAAGGACCGCAATCGCGCCGGCGTGGCGGACATGATGCTCTGCTCGGTTCCAATCGGCAGGCGCTCGGCGTACTTGGATCCGCGCAGCGCGATCGGGAGCCATTGGTGCAGCATGCGGTCGCCCGCGCCCTTGCCGAGCCTCCATTCTTCGCGCACCACGCCACGCTCGTTCGCGACCTCGGTCGAGTCGAACACCTGGCCGTGCGCCCAATCCTCGAGAATCGTGAACGCCTGTTCGACGATGCGCGCCGTGTCGGTCGGGATCGGAAGGATGTAGACCGTCTCGTCGAACCCTGTGTACGCGTTCAAGTCCGCGCCGAACCGAACGCCGATCGACTGCAGGTACTTGACGAGATCGTTCTTGGCGAAGTGCGTGGTGCCGTTGAACGCCGTGTGTTCGACGAAGTGAGCGAGGCCGAGCTGATCGTCGTTCTCGAGCACGGCCCCTGCGTTCACCACCAAGCGCAGTTCGGCCCGCTTCTCAGGCTTCTTGTTCTGCCGGATGTAGTACCGGATCCCGTTCGGCAGGGTGCCGATCCGGACCTTTGGATCGAGCGGAAGCGGTGTGGAAAGCCCCGGCCCACGCGGTGCGGACGGATGGGGAGCCGCCGGTTTCGGTTGCTGCGCGGCAGCGTGAGTCGCGAGACCGGCGGCTATCGCAAAGGACAGAATTCCACTGTGCATGGCTGGCGGGGCTTGAGGAGCTGAGCGGCGCGAGAATCGAAGTATGAGAGCACGATCGGCGTGCGGCAACGACCCTTGTACCCGATCTCGACCGGCTCGTTCGTCGCGAATGCCGAACGCGCCGTGACACGAATGCCCGTTGCTCGGCGGCGTCGGCCCGGACAACTTCAGCATCACCCCTGCACTTCCCGAGGACGTGAATGCGTTTCCGAACGTTGATCGCGGCCGCCGTTGTGGTCGCCACCCCGATGACTGCCACGACCGCGCAGCGCGCCATGACGAGCGCAGATTACGCGCGCGCCGAGCGGTTCATGAACTTCAATACGACGCCGCTTGTGTTCGGCACGGCCGTGCGTGCGACGTGGCTGCCGAACGACCGATTCTGGTATCGCGACGTGACGCCCACGGGCGCCGACCTTCTGATCGTCGACGCGACACGCGGTACGCGGTCCCGTGTATTCGACAACCGAAGCCTTGCCGCGGCGATCGCGACGGCGCTCGGCGTCGCCCCGGAAACGCTCGGGCAAGCGAGCACGCAGTCGGAGCTCGCGAACGACGGTCGCATGGTGACGGTCTCGATTGGCGGGCGACGCGTCGAATGCGACATCGAGACGACGCGCTGCGGCGCGGCCGTGGACGATCGCGAGCGTGCCAGCGCCGGCGGGCGCGGCGGCCGCGGCGGCGGTCGAGGCGGACGGGGTGGAACGGGCCGGCCGCCGGAAACGATGTCGCCCGACGGCAAGCTGGGCGCTTTCATTCGCGACTGGAATCTGTGGGTCCGGGACGTCGCGAGCGGTCGGGAGACGCAGCTCACGCATGACGGCGTCAAGGATTTCGGCTATGCCACCGATAACGCGGGTTGGACCAACAGCGATCGCGCCATTCTCGTCTGGTCGCCCGACTCGAAGAAGATCGCCACCTTCCAGCAGGACCAGCGCGGTGTCGGCGACATGTACCTCGTCTCCACGCGAGTCGGCCACCCCGAGCTGCGCGCCTGGAAGTACCCGCTGCCCGGCGACAGCGTCGTCACGATGATCCAGCGTGTCGTCATCGACTTGAGCAGCGCCACGCCGCGTATCGTGCGGCTGCAGATGCCACCGGATCAGCATCGCTCGACCCTGTGCGATGACATCGCATGTCGCGGCGGCGAGTGGGCGGACGTCGAGTGGTACCCGGACGGCTCGCACCTCGCCTTCGTCTCGACGTCGCGCGACCACAAGCACGAGGCCTTGCGCGTCGCCGACGCCGGGACCGGCGCCGTGCGCGATGTGCTCGAGGAAACGGTGAAGACGCAATTCGAGTCCGGCAACGGACGGGTCAACTGGCACGTCCTGCCTGCCTCGAACGAAGTGATCTGGTTCTCGGAGCGTGACAACTGGGGCCAGCTCTATTTGTACGACCTCACGACGGGGAAGCTCAAACAGCAGATCACGACCGGCGAAGGGAACGTTACGCAGCTGCTCCGCATCGATGAGAAAACTCGAACGCTCTACTTCCAGGGCGTTGGCAAGGAGAAGGGCCGCGATCCGTACTTCAGGCACTTCTACAAGATCGGAATGGACGGCAAAGGCCTGACGCTGCTCACGCCCGAAGACGCCGATCACGACGTCACATTGTCCCCCTCCGGCCGGTTCTTCGTCGACACGTACTCCCGCCCCGAGATGCCGCAGACCACGGTACTGCGTGACGCGAAAGGCAAGCTCGTGCTGAACGTCGAGAAAGCCGACATCTCGCGGCTCCTCGCCACCGGATGGAAGCCGCCCGTGCCAATCACCGTCAAGGCGCGCGACGGCAAGACCGATCTCTATGGCCTCATGTATGTTCCGACCAAGCTCGACTCGACGAAGAAGTACCCGATCGTCAACCACATCTACCCCGGCCCGCAGACAGGGTCGGTCGGCGGTCGGTCGTTCTCCGCGGCCCGCGGTGATGCGCAGTCACTGGCCGAGCTCGGATTCGTCGTCGTCGAGATCGACGGCATGGGAACACCCTGGCGCTCGAAGGCGTTCCACGATTTCTACTACGCCAACATGGGCGACAACACGCTTCCCGATCAGATCGCGGCGATGAAGGAGCTTGCCTCCCGCTACAAGTGGATCGACATCGACCACGCCGGGATCTACGGACACTCCGGCGGCGGCTTCGCCACGGCCGACGCGATGTTCCGCTATCCCGACTTCTTCAAGGTCGGCATCTCGGAGTCGGGCAACCACGACAATCGCGAATACGAGGATGATTGGGGCGAGCGGTACCAGGGTCTGCTCGAGCGCGGGCCCGGCGGCACGACGAACTACGACGACCAGGCCAATCAGAACATGGCCAAGAACCTCAAGGGCAAGCTCCTCCTGGCGCACGGCACGATGGACAACAACGTGCCGCCGTACAACACCTATCTCGTCGTCGACGCGCTGATCAAGGCCAACAAGGATTTCGATCTGTTGATGCTCCCCAACCAGCCGCACGGCTACGGCAACGAATCGAATTACATGACGCGGCGGCGCTGGGATTACTTCGTGAAGAACCTGCTCGGCATGGAACCGCCCAGGGAGTACGAGCTCGGGCCCAAACCGCAGGCCGCCGTCCGCGCGACTCCCTGAGCAAGGCGACTACTTCATCTTCGGCGGGGTGAGCATTGGAAGTCGCTCACCCCGCTCCGAGTAGTCGATCAGGGTTCGTAACCGGCGCTCGCGCGTCTCGGGCTTTTTCGCGCTGAGCACCCAGTGCGCCGTGGTGCGGCGGTACCACGGCGCCTGTCGCTGGTAGAACTCCAACGCCTTCTCGCTCTTCGCGAACGCAGCGAGCGCTTCGGCGTCGAGCCCCGCGTTTTCGCGCTCGTAGGAGTAGATCGCGGAACGCCTCTCGTCGCGCTTCGCGAACGCGGCCCATCCAGCAGGCGTCATCCGGCCCGCCGCCTCGAGCTCTTTCACCCGCTTGATGTTCACGGCGCTCCAGATGCTCGTCGGCTTTCGCGGCGTAAAGCGAATCGTGTAGCGCTCGTCGTCGAGCCTGCGGCGGACACCGTCGATCCAACCGAACGCGAGCGCTTCGTCGAGCGCTTGCTGATAGGTCATGTTCTGGCGGCCCGAGCCAACCTTGTAGAATCCCACCAGGATTTCCTTCGCCGAATCATGCCGCCGGGCAAGCCAGGCGCGAAACGCCGCGCCGGTCTTGAAGAACTTCGGCGACATCGGGCGACGTGCGGATTGATTCGATGGTCGGGCCGCCGCCATCACTTCCTCTGCTCGTCGAGTTTCGGCTTGTCGATGATCCGCGCCCGGATCAAGTGGTCGAGCAGCGGGAACTCCCGATCGAGATACGCGTTGCCGCCCTTCACGATCTCACCCTGCCGGCGCTGCCGCACCCCGCTTCCCGACCGCTCGCCATAGCCGGAGTACAGGCTGTCCAGAACGTCCATCCCGCTGATCACCCGCCCGAATACCGCGAACGGATCACCGTCGTTGCGCGTGTTGTCCCGCAAGTTGACGTAGATCTGCGTGTTCGACGTTCCCGGAACGGTATCGCGAGCGAACGCGAACGTGCCACGAAGGTTGCTGCCGTACTTCGGATCATCCGCGAACTGCGCGTGTTGCCACGCCTGATTCACGGCCGGATCGCCGTGCAACCCCCACTGCGCGATGTACCGCGGCAGCACGCGGTGAAAGCGAGCGTCGTCATAGTAGCCCAGGCGGATCAGGTTGTAGAAGCGGTCTGACCCATTCGGGGCGTGCGCACGCACGCACTCCACCGCGAACTCTCCCTTGGTCGTCTCGAAGCGGGCATACCAGACTGGCGGCGACTGTCGGCGCCACTCCGGGTTCTGCGGATCGAGCAGGATTCGGCGAGGCTGCTGGCTCGGTTCCGGCGATGTGGTCTCCCGTTCGGCGATCGAGTCGTACACCGCACGGGCCTGCTCCAACGCGGCGTGAAACCGATCGCGCTCCACTGCTGTGCGCCACGGCGAATTCTTGACGCGCTCCCACGTCGCTTCCACCGCCTGCGCCAGGAACTGCGCATCGTTCGCCGAGCGCCATATCTTGCCACCACGAACGATGTAGACGGGGCTCGTCTGCGCGAATGCATAGCTGTCGGACACGTAGCGCGATGATGGCCCGTCTACCCGCGCGGCGACCCAACCGCCTTCGGGCACGGCCACCTGTCCGTCGAACACGACGTGGAGAGGATCCTTGGCCGGAACCACGCGGGACGCTGCGCCGTTCACCACGATCACCATGCTGTCCATCGGCGCGATCGATACTGCCTCGGCGCGTACGTGCACGGTCCCGGGCCCGCCAGCCGGGAGCTCGATCTGATCACCCGGCTCGTGGCCGGCGACGTCCAGGAATAGGATCGGACCGGTCGACGCGAACGTTCGCCCGCGCCGGATCCCGTCGAGCCAACTCTGCAGAGTGAGCGTTCCGCGAACCTGCACGTACGTCCGGTCCGCGCCCGGCGGTGGATCGCGCCACACATCGGAGAAGTTGTCCGTGCCGCCGGTGGCCGGCAGGCGAAACCCGCTGTTGAGAAGTTTGTAATACACCTCCGTCGATCGTCTCTCGTCGGAGTAAAGCGACGCCACGTCGTAGAAGTCGCCGAGGCCGAGCGCGACGTCTACCGGTATGAGATCGGCGCCCACGCCGTTCGGCGTGTCTACCGCGCCGAGGTACGGATGCGGAAAGCCCGCCAGGCCGCCCTGCTTGCGGGCGCCCGCCAGATACGGTGATTCGAGCGCGGGGGGCGCATAGGGCGTGTTGGCCGAGCCCGCGGTCAGTGGAAGAACGTACTCGCGGATCCCCAGCATGTTGATGTGTCCCAGCGACCCACGGAATTCCTCGCCGTATTGCAGGATGTAGTCGGCCGTCGACAGCGGACTCGGTTTGCCCGTGAGATCGCCCCAGCGCCCCATCAGGCGTGTTCCGTCCATGTGAACCAGAGCGTTCGTCACGTGCAGGTCTGCGGCGACGAGCTGCCGGAAGAACCACTCGTGCGAGAGTCCGAATTCGCCCTGGTGAAGATCGTGGATGTGCGTGTCGCCAGAGTACCAACCGCGGGCCGGCAGGTTCACGAGCCGGTCGACGCGGATGTCGACCGTTCGCGTCGCGCCCGGTGCGACGTCGACTTTGACGGAATGCGGGCGATACTCCCAGCCGCGCATCGCCTCAATCGACGCCGATCCGGCCGGCAACTCCACTTCGTCCTCGCCCATCGTCTGGAAGTAGTGGGTCTCCGTCGCGGCGATCACGCGGTGAAAGGCGCCGTCGGGCGCGTAAGACCGTCCGTCGCTCGCGACGAGGTGAATCTGGCCCGGCATGAGCCGGCCGTCGGGGCCGAGCAGCCGGATGCGCACTCGTCCCGTCGGGACGCGTGACTGACGGCTCGTGATGCGTACTTCGCGCCACGACGCGAACGGCCCACCCCCGATGTCGGCGGTGTACAGCTTCGTCGGACCTGTCCTCGTCGACACGAACGCGAAGCGCGAGCCGTCCGGGCTCGGCGTGGGCGCGAGCTCGCGATCCTCCGGCGCGCTCTCGTTCGTCAGCGCGACTTCGTTGCCACCGTCAGCGGGGACGATGGCGACGTCGTTCGAGCCCAGCTGGTCGGTGTCGTAGAGGAACGCGCGACCGTCGGGCGTCCAGACGGGCTTCATCCGGTACTCCGTTTCCTCGTAGTGCACCAATCGCGGCTCGCCTTCGGGGAGATCTTTTACCCAAAGACCGCCCGATCCCACTTTGCCACGAACCGCCGCCACGAAGGCGAGCTGTTTGCCATCCGGCGACACGGCGGGCTGGATTCCCGAGGTCACGAGCGTATCCGAGCCGCCGGCAAAGTCGTGCCGATAGATGCCGAATCCGCGGCGTCGAGAGCTCGCGAAATAGATGCTCGCGCCATCGCGGCTCCACGCCGGCTCGACCTCGATGCTCGAGTCGCGCGTGATGCGCTCGACATCACCGCCGTCGGCGCTGACCACGCCGACGTCCAGGTTGCCGCTCGTGTCCATGGACAGTGCGATGCGGCTGCCATCGGGGCTCCACGCCGGCTCGAAGTGGTAGGCAGGTCCCCGCGTTAGCGCCACGGCCTCGCCTCCCTGCGCAGGAACCTTCCAGATGTCGCCGCGCATCGAGAAAGCGAGCCAGCGCCCGTCCGGGCTCCATGCCGGATCCATCGGGCCGGTCGTCACGGCAGGTAGCATGTGACGCTCGACGCGATCCGGTTGTCCGAAGCGGTTTGGGCCCGCCCGGTTGACGGACGGCCGAGGCGCGGCGAGCATCGTGGCCGCCGCGAGCGCCAGGGTTAGCCGGCTGAGTTTCATCGATTATACTTTGCTAATCGCGGAGTGGGGCGCTTCATGGCACGACCTGAGCGTGGAAGGTCCGACGCTGCGACCGCCCGCCGGATCTGTCAAGCTGCTGCTGCGACGGCACGCTGCTGGGCGCGGCGGCGCGATTCGACTAAGATCCCACCATGTCGATTCGATCGCTGATCATCCCGCTCCTCTATGCCGCGGGTTCGCAAGCCGTCGCGCAATCGCCCGCGTCCCGGCAGATGCCCGAGCGCGCCATCCGCCGTGACATCCCGCTCACCAACAGTATCCGCCGTGCATTCGCAGCGGGAACGCGCGATTCCACCGGCCGGCCGGGCCGCAAATACTGGCAACTGTGGATGGACTACGCCATACACGTACGACTCGACCCCGCTCAATCCGGAATCAGCGGCGGCGAGACCATCCGTCTTCGCAACGACAGCGACACGCCGCTGTCCTCGATCCAGCTGCGACTCGATCAGAACATCTTCCGTGGCGACGTGCCGCGTGGCAACTCGGTCCCGGCGGAAAACCATGAGGGTTTTGTCATCACCAAAATGACGGTGGATGGCGCTCCCGTCGATCTCGCGCCGCGGGCTGTCGGCCGGTCGGCCCGGGGCACGCCTCCGTCGCAGCCGCCGTCCGTGACCGGGCTCCAGACGACCTCGGCGCGCCTGAATCTCGCGGCGCCCGTTGCGCCGCATGCCACCGCGAATCTGGAGATCGAGTGGCACAACAAACTGGCCGGCGGTCGAGGTTCCGGCCACCGCATGACCTTCCGTTGGGGCGACACGCTCTTTCAGGTCGCCCAGTGGTATCCGCGCGTAGCGGTCTACGACGATCTGCGCGGTTGGGACACCGACCCCTATCTCGGCCCCGCCGAGTTCTATAACAACTTCGGTCACTTCGACGTCAGCATCGACGTTCCGGCTGGATGGATCGTGGGTGCCACCGGCGTTCTGCAGAATCCACAGGAGGTGCTGTCGCCCGCCGCGCGTGAGCGGCTGTCGCACGTGCTCGATTCCGACTCAACGCGCACGATCGTCGGCGCTGGTGAATCCGGTGCCCCCGGCGCGGCGCCGGCCGAACGGAAGGTCTGGCATTTCGTTGCCGATACCGTGAACGACTTCGCCTGGGCCACCGCGGAGCACTTCGTATGGCAGGCCACGCGCGCCACGATCCCGGGCCGCGGACCGATCCCGATCCACATCTACTATCTGCCCGGGTCGAAGGCGCAGTTCAGCAGCGCGGGGCCGATCCTGCGCCACGCGCTCGAGTTCTACTCCAGGCTGTGGATACCGGACCCCTTCCCGCAGCACACCATGGTCGACGGCCCCGATAACGGCATGGAGTACCCCATGTTCGTCATGTCGAACGACGGACCGGCCGACCATGAAACCGGCCACCAGTGGTGGCCCATGACGGTCAGCAACAACGAGACGTGGTACGGCTGGATGGACGAGGGCTTCAACCAGTACATGAACATTCTGTCCGCCGCCGACGCTGCGCATCGCGCCCCAGACCTCGACGGCCTCGGCCAGTCGTACGGACGGACGAGCGGCGACGAGCACGAAGGAACGCTGATGTGGAACGAGAACTACGGCGGACCGCTCTACTCCTTCCAGGCATATACCAAGACTCCGCTCATGCTCTCGATGCTTGGCGGCATCGTCGGCGACACCGCCGTGTGGCGTGCGCAGAGCGAGTACGCCAAGGCCTGGCGGTTCAAGCACCCCTCGCCCTGGGACTACGCGTTCTTCATGAACCGCGAGTTGCACCAGGACCTTGGTTGGTTCTGGTATTACTGGCTGTTCACCACGGAGTCGGTGGATGGGTCCATTCAGAACGTCGCGACGACCGGTGGGCGCACCGTGGTCACGGTGCGCCAGGACGGGCAGATGCCGTCCCCCGTCGTGCTGAAGGTGCTGCTCGCACCCGGTGGCCCGGCCATCAGGCGCATGCCGAACAGCGTCGTGACAGGCGACACCGCGATCGTCACCTATCCGGTCGACGTGTGGGACGGCGGCCGGAAGACGTTCAACGCCGTGTTGGATTTTGGCGGCCGCAAGATCACGAAGGTCGTGCTCGACCCGCACTGCCGATTCCCCGACCGCGATCCATCTGACAACGTATGGCCGCGCACGGCGTCAGCGGTGCCGACCGAGCCCCGCGTCGGACCAGGACGCGGCGCTGGCTGCCTGCAGTGAGATTTCTCTAAATCCCGAACGCGGCACGAATCGATCGGACGATCTCGTCCGGCGGCTTCGTGCCGTCCTCCCACAGAGCGTCGGCTGGCTCCTCGAGCGTCTGCAGCTGGCTGGGCAGCAGTGTCGCGCGCGCGAAATGGTGCGTCCGCGCCGTCAGCCGGTCGCGAAGTACCTGCTCGGGGACATGTAGATACACGAATCGTACGGCGCCGTCCGGCGTGTCCGTCGGCACGAGAGCAAGTCGATACGACTGCTTGAGCGCGGAGCACGCGAGGATCCCGCGCTCGTCGCGTTCGAGAATGCCGGTGATCAAGTCTCGCATCGCCGCGAGCCACGGCCGCCGATCCTCGTCCGTCAATCCTTCGCCGCGTCGCATCTTCTCGATGTTGGCGCGCGAGTGGAAGTCGTCGGCATCGTGGAACGGCCACCCGACCGCGCGAGCGAGCGCTTTCCCGATGAGTGTCTTGCCGGCGCCCGCGACACCCATCACGATGACGACGCGCAGCGCCTTCGTCCCTTCATTGTCCATGCGTGCAACGTATCCGTTGGCTGGCGAGGGTGCGATTTCTGCATCTTGTCGGCCAGCCAATGCATCAACCTTCGCTTCCAGCCGCGAGACGCGCGATCACGATCCAACCGGGGACGCCGGATTCCCTGCAACTCGAGGAATTCCGCGTCCCCGCCGCCACTGCGGGGAGCGTGTTGATTCGAGGCCTGCTGCTCGGCGTGTGCGGCACGGACCGCGAGATCATTGCTGGCCAGTACGGCACCGCTCCGTCTGGACATGCCCGGCTCATTCTCGGGCACGAAGCCCTGGGATGTGTCGAGCAGGCGCCTGACGACTCGGGCCTGACTGCCGGCGATATCGTCGTTCCTATGGTTCGGCATCCCGATCCCGTGCCGTGTGAGAACTGCGCCGCCGGCGAGTGGGACATGTGCCGCAACGGACGGTACACTGAGCATGGCATCAAGGCGCTCGATGGCTTCGGCTGCGAGTGGTACCGAATGGACCCGGAGTTTCTCGTCCGCGTCGATGCCTCGCTCGGCGATTTGGGCGTGCTCGCGGAACCTGCGTCGATCGTTGCCAAGGCCTGGGAGCACACGGAGCGCATCGGCCGGCGCGCGGTTTGGTTGCCGCGCCGCGCGCTCGTCACTGGCGCCGGTCCCGTGGGCCTGCTCGCCGCGCTGCTCGGCGTGCAACGCGGACTCGAAGTGCACGTTTTCGACCGCGCGGTCGACGGGCCCAAACCGCAACTCGCGCGAGACCTGGGCACCGCGTACCACTCTGGTGCACTCGAAGACATCCCCGGCGCGTTCGACGTCGTGATCGAATGCACGGCCGCACCGTCGATCATTGCCTCCGTCATCTCACGCATCGCGCCTGACGGCATCGTCTGCCTCGCCGGAGTCTCCGTACCGGGCTCGGCTCGCGACATCGACCTCGGCGCCCTCGCGCGAGCGATCGTGCTCGGCGATCGTGTCGTGTTTGGATCGGTGAACGCGAACCGCCGGCACTACGAAGCGGCGATTCGCGCCCTCGCTGCCGCCGACGCTGGCTGGCTGCGGCGCTTGATCACGCGCCGCGTTTCCATCGACCGTTATCGTGATGCGTTCCTCCGCGGCGAGCACGACGTCAAGACCGTGATCGAGCTTGCCGGCGCCGCGCCCTCGATCCCGTAGCGAGACCGACCATGGCGACGCGCATCGAGGACTACGCGATCATCGGCGACTGTGAGACGGCAGCGCTCGTCGGGTGCGACGGCTCGATCGACTGGTTGTGTTGGCCGCGCTTCGACTCCGGCGCGTGCTTCGCGGCACTCCTCGGCGGTCCGGAACATGGACGATGGCTCGTGGCTCCGGTCGACCCGAACGCACGCGCCTCACGTTGCTATCGTGGCGACACGCTGATTCTCGAAACGACCTTCGAGACCGCGGATGGATCGGTGACGGTCATCGACTTCATGCCCCTGCGCGACGGCAAGTCGAACGTCATTCGAACCGTCGTCGGCAATCGCGGGCGGCTCATGATGAAGACGCAGTTGATCATGCGCTTCGACTACGGCGCCATCGTCCCGTGGGTCAGCCGAGGCGACGATGGGACGCTGCGCGCCGTGGCCGGCCCGGATCTCATCGCCATTCGCGCCGACGTCGCGCTGCGGGGCGAGGAACTCACGACAGTCGGCGAATTCGAGGTCGCCGCGGGCGACCGGTATTCGTTCGTCATGACCTGGGGACCGTCCCACTTGCCTGCACCCGAAGCGATCGATCCCGGGCAGGCGCTGGACGAGACGGAGCAGTTCTGGACGAGCTGGGCGAGCCAATGCACATACCGGGGCCCTTGGCGTGAACCGGTCATGCGTTCGCTGCTGACGCTGAAGGCGCTCACGTACGCGCCCACCGGCGGTATCGTCGCTGCCCCCACGACTTCCCTTCCCGAGCAGCTCGGTGGAATCCGCAACTGGGACTATCGTTTTTGCTGGCTACGCGACGCGACGCTCACCCTCCTCGCGCTCATGGACGGCGGCTACTTCCGCGAAGCCGCCGCCTGGCGCGACTGGCTGCTCCGCGCCGCCGCGGGGAGTCCCGACCAGGTCCAGATCATGTACGGCCTGGCCGGCGAGCGCCTGCTCCGCGAGTGGGATATCCCATGGCTTCCGGGATACGAAAACTCTAAACCCGTCCGGTGTGGCAACGCCGCGCACGAGCAGTTGCAGCTCGACGTGTACGGCGAGGTGATGGACGCCCTGCATCAGGCGCGCATCGGCAAGATCCGCGAGATACCCGAGGCCTGGTCTTTGGAAAGGGCCCTGATCCAGCAGCTCGAGAAGATCTGGCGCACGCCCGATCAGGGCATCTGGGAGGTTCGTGGCGAGCCGAAGCACTTCACCCACTCCAAGGTGATGGCGTGGGTCGCCTTCGACCGCGCGATCAAGAGCGCTGAACAGTTCGGGCTCGCCGGACCGATCGACCGTTGGCGCTCCATTCGCGATGAGATTCACGCCGATGTATGTCGCAACGCGTACAGCAGCAAGCACGAGGCCTTCGTGCAGTCCTACGGCTCGGAGCTCGCTGACGCGAGCGTGCTTCTCATTCCACTCGTCGGTTTCCTGCCGCCGTCCGATCCACGTGTCGCGAGCACCGTCGCGTTCGTCGAACAGCACCTCCTGCTCGACGGGTTCGTCCTTCGCTACGACAGCGCGCAAACCGACGACGGGTTGCCCGCGGGCGAGGGCGCCTTTCTCGCTTGCAGCTTCTGGCTCGCCGACAACTACGTGCTGCTGGGCCGGCGCGACGACGCACGGCGCATATTCGATCGGCTGCTCGCTCTGCGCAACGATGTCGGACTCCTGTCCGAGGAATACGATCACCGGGTGTGCCGGCAAGTCGGCAACTTTCCGCAGGCGTTCTCGCACATCGCGCTCCTCAGCACCGCGTTCAACCTCGGCCACGCCGAGCGGCAGAACGCGCCGCACCCCGCGGAGCAGCGGCGCGATCAAACGACTCGCGCTTCGTCTGGCGACTTGGGCTGACGCGCCCCGCGGCTCAGTGAATCAGCGCGATCCCCTTCCCCGGGGTCGGAAATCGGTCGAACACCGCCGGATCATGTCCCGGCACGATCAACCGCGGATCGCTCGCGATGCTCAGCATTCGCCGCTGGGCCGCGAGGTTCGACATCGAGTCGAGCGTCTGCGCGATCGGTGCGTGCTTCGCGAGATTCTCGTAGAGGTACGCATTGTCCGACGCCACGACCACCGTCCCGGCGGCGCTTCGAACCGACGCATACTGCGACGCGAAAGTGTGTTTCCCGCCCGTAAACACCGTGATGCCGGGCAGGATCTCCTTGCCGTCGCCGTCGATGAGCATCAACCGCCCTTGCCGCGCGATGTCGGCGAGCACTTTCGCGTCGCCCGCGTCGATCGCTCGGTCTTTCACCGTTCCCGCCGAATCGAGATGGTGCTCGAACTCTTCACGCTGCAGCCATACCCGCGCCTTCGGGAAGAGATCAATGCCGTCGAGGTGATCCCAGTGCACGTGCGAGATGATCACGTCGCTCACCTCGTCCGGCCGCACACCGAGGCGTGAGACGGCTTCGCTCGGCGGCGTGTAGTCCGTCGGGTGCCAGCGGCGCACGAAATCGTCGCGATGAAAGCCCGCGTCCACGAGAACCTTCCGGCCGTCCGATCCCTCGAGGAGCCACACCATCATCGCGATGTCGATCCGGCGGCTCGTGTCCGCGCCTGCCACCAGGCTGGCAACACGAAAGTTCGGAATCGTCGCGTAACGGACGGCATAGACCTCGTACGTGGGCGGCGCTCCGCGGAAAGCAAACGCCGCGAACGTCAGCGGCAGGAGAACAATCGCGGCGCGAAGACGCCGAATCCGGAAGCGTGACGCGCACCACTGCCGCAGCCTGTGCATGCGATCTCCCCGGTCGCGAGAATCAGGCGAAGTCTTTTCCGTAGCGCCGACCTGTGTGCGAGTAGCCGATTCGTTCGTAGAAGGCGTGTGCACCGGTACGGTGCAACGCCGTCGTGACGATGATCCGCCGACAGCCCTGTGCCTTCGCCCACACCTCGGCCTCGTCGACCAGTGCTCGGCCCACGCCCTGACTGCGCCGTTCCTCCGCGACCACGAGCAGAGTCAGTTGAGCCAGTGGCGCGGCGTGGTTGATCATGGTGCGCAGGTGTACCGTCGCCAAGCCGACCACCTCGGCCCCACTCGTCGCGACCAGCGCACGTGCCCCGCTCTGCACCATCCGCTCGAGCCGCGTCGTCACCTCGGCCAGCGATGACGGGTAGCCCAGTTCCCCACACAGCCGCGCGAGCGCCTCGGCATCCCGTACCTCCGCGTCGCGAACCGCGATTGTCGTCCGAACGGTCTCCATCACATCCTCAGTACTTCTCGAGGTAGCTCTCCAACTCCCAGGCACTCACCTGGGTGATGTACTCCCGCCATTCCTGCCGCTTGGCCGCCACGAAATGCGTCGCGATGTGCTTGCCGAGCGCCGCGGTCATCACGTCATCCTTTTCCAACTCGTCCAGCGCTTCGTTCAGGTCGTGCGGCAGGTCGTCGATGCGAAGACGCCGCTTTTCGCGAAAGCTCATCTCCCAGATGTTCTCGTTCACCGGCTCGCGATAGTCCGCGTTCGTCTCGACGCCGTCGAGCCCGGCCGCTAGCATCACCGCCAGCGCGAGGTATGGGTTCGCCGATGGATCGGGCGACCGCAGCTCGATCCGCGTCCCCGTTCCCCGCCTGTCCGGAACTCGAATCAACGGAGATCGGTTCCGCATCGACCAGGCGACGTTCACCGGCGCCTCGTAGCCCGGGACGAGCCGCTTGTACGAGTTCACTAATGGATTCGTGATCGCGCACATGCCGCGCGCGTGCCGCAGCAGCCCACCCACGTAGTGGAGCGCCGTCTCCGACAACTCCCACTGCGCACGCTGATCCCAGAATGCGTTCTCCTTGCCGCGGAACAAGGATTGATGCGTGTGCATTCCGCTGCCATTCTGACCGTACACCGGTTTCGGCATGAACGACGCGAGCAGTCCGAATTGGGTCGCGACGTGCTTCACCACGAAGCGGAACGTCGCGATGTTGTCGGCGGTCTTGAGCGCGTCCGCGTACCGGAAGTCGATCTCGTGCTGGCCGTGTGCGACCTCGTGATGCGCCGCTTCGACCTCGAAGCCCATTCGCTCGAGCATGTCGACCATCGCGCGACGTGCGTCTTCACCGAGGTCCGCTGGCGCCAGATCGAAGTAGCCGCCCACGTCATGGGTCGTCGTCGTCGCTTCGCCGGACGCGTCGGGCTTGAAGAGAAAGAACTCCGCTTCCATGCCGGCGTTCATCGTGAAGCCCATCGAGCGCGCCTTTGCCAGCACGGACTTGAGCGTGCCGCGCGGATCACCCGTGAACGGTTCCCCTCCGGGACTGTAGATGTCGCAGATCAGCCGGCAGATCCGGTTGTCCGGATCGCCCCACGGGAACACGAGGAACGTGTCGAGGTCCGGAACCAGCAGCATGTCCGACTCCTCGATGCGGACGAACCCTTCGATCGACGATCCGTCGAACATGATGTCGCCGGCCAGCGCCTTCTCGAACTGAGACGAGGGGATCTCGACGTTCTTGTTGATGCCAAGGATGTCGGTGAACTGCAGACGCATGAAGCGGACGTTGAGCTTTCCCGTCAGCTCGAGAATGTCGGCCTTGGATGCGCCGGAGGTGTCGGGCGTGAGCGAGCGAGAGCGAGCGGGCAGATCTGCCTCTGGTTCCGGGTCGATCCAACGCTACCTCGACGCGCCAACTGTTGTAAAGCTCGCCGGCTGCCGGGCATACGCCTTGCGCGCGTCGTCTCGCTACGACTTCAACGACCCGGGAGCGCGAGCATGAAGATTCAGGACATCATGACCAGGGACCCGAGCAGCGTCACCGCCGATGCCACCGTGCGAGAGGCCGCTCAGGTGATGAAACGCGAGAACGTCGGCATCGTGCCGGTCGTCGCCGGTGAGAATGAGCGGCGCCTCGTCGGCCTCGTGACGGATCGTGACATCGCGATCCGCTGCATCGCCGAAGGCAAGGACGGCACCTGTCGCGTGCGCGACGTCATGAGCGCCGATGACCTCGCTACCTGCAACGCGAACGACGACGTCGAGAACGTCATGAGCGCGATGCGCAGTGAGAAGGTCCGTCGAATTCCCATCGTCGACGAGCGGGGCTCCCTCGTCGGCATCGTCTCACAGGCTGACGTGCTGCTCAAGACCCGTGACACGAGCCGCGCTGGCGAAACGGTCGAGCAGATCTCCGAGCCCGGCGGACGCCACGCTCACTGACCATCCGCTCAGTCGACGCCCAGTCTCGCGTCGACTGCCGTGAAGCGGGGGGCCGTGTAGCTTTACCGCATGGCCGTCCCCGCTTCATCCGAAACTCGAGAGTGCCCGAGCTGCGGCGCCGACGCGAGCGGAAAGTTCTGCTCGTCGTGCGGCGCCAGCATGATTGCGGGGCCCTGTTCGGCATGCGGCGCGGCGCTGTCGCCAGGCGCGCGGTTCTGTCACCGCTGCGGCACACCAGTCGCTAGCGTCGCCGGCGCCGCTGCCGGCGTCGGCGGCGCGCCCGCACCCGTAGGCGTTCACGACCAGCGCAGCTTCTCGTCCTCGTTGCCTTGGGCCGTCGCCGGGATCGCCCTCGTGGCGCTGATCGCGCTCGTCGCGGGACAGCGCTTTTCGCGATCGGCGCCTGAGACGCCTGCCGCCGGCGATCCGGCGGCCGCGCCATTCGCCGGCGGCGGCGCCCAGGCGCCGGACATCAGCAACCTCTCGCCCGCCGAAGCTGCCGTCCGCCTGTACAACCGCGTGATGAGCCAGCACGAGCGCGGCCGGACCGACAGCGTGCAGATTTTTGCGCCCATGGCGATCATGGCATATCAGGCGCTCGGACAGCTCGACCTCGATCAGCACTACGACGTCGGTCGAATCGCCGCCGTCTCCGGCGACGAAACGCTCGCCCGAGCCGAAGCGGACACCATCCTCACCCAGCATCCCAATCACTTGCTCGGTTTGATCCTCGCGGCGGATGCGGCCAGGATGCGCAAGGACTCCACGGCCGCGCGCGCCTTCCAGGCAAAGCTGGTCGCCGCCGCCCCATCCGAGCGCGCCAAACAGCTCCCCGAGTACGTCGCGCACGAGAACGACATCACAATCGCCCTCGACGCAAAGCGTCCATGACTACCACGATCCACGTTGCCCACAGCCCGGACTCCGACGACGCCTTCATGTTCTACGCGCTCGCATCCGGGAAGATCGATACGGAAGGCCTGAGCTACGTCCACGAGCTTCAAGACATCGAGACGTTGAATCGCCGCGCCATGCGCGGGGAGCTCGAGGTGACGGCGGTGTCGATCCACGCCTATGCGTACCTGTCCGACCGGTACGCGCTTCTACCACACGGCGCCTCGATGGGAGATCGCTACGGCCCACGGCTCGTCGCGCGCCGGGCAATGTCCAAGTCCGAGATCCGCGGCAAGCGGATCGCGATCCCCGGCACGCTGACGAGCGCCTATCTCGCGCTTCGGCTCTTCGAACCCGATTTCGAGCCGGTCGTCGTTCCCTTCGATCAGATCGAGGACGCCGTGGTCGATTCTCAAGCCGACCTTGGACTGCTCATCCACGAAGGCCAGCTCACGTTCGCCGACAAAGGCCTTCATCTCATACAGGATCTTGGAGAGTGGTGGTTCGACGAGACTGGCTTGCCACTCCCACTCGGCGGCAACGTCATACGGAAGGACTTGGGCGAAGCGCTCACGAAGAAGATTTCGCGCCATCTTCGAGACAGTATCGCATATGGACTGCAGCATCGAACGGCAGCTCTTGATCATTCGATGCAGTATGCCCGCGGACTTGCTCGCGATCGGGCCGACACGTTCGTGGGCATGTACGTCAACGACTGGACGCTGGATTATGGCGAACGCGGCCGTCAGGCCGTCAAGCAGTTGCTCCAGCGCGGTGTCGACGCGGGAATCATCGCCCAGCCAGTCAGGGTCGAGTTCGTCGACTGACCGCCGGCCTTGGGCGTTCCGCAAACGCTGCGGCGGCCTGACCGCGACTAGAGGCGGCTAGTGGTGATGATGGCTGCTCGCAGCCTGCTCGTGCCCGAGCGCATGCGACACCCAGCCGACCACCTTGGCCGTTCGAGCCCCGAGCCGCTTCGCTCGCTCCTCCGGGTCGCTCGCGCCGCGCGGTTCGCCCACCACGATCCCGCCTAGCGCCGAAACACGACCTGCAAGGACAGTGTTCTCACCGCCCGCCACTCCGAACACCGTGTTCTCGAATGCGTCGCCTGGCATGCGTTCGAGATCTCGAAGCAGCGCGTCGACAGCATCCGGAATTTCGGCCGCGGCCTCGCACGCGATCAGCACCCCCGCGTAGCCCGTCACGTCTTGCGACGATTCGAGCCGTCGATGCCTGCCCGGTGTTGCCAGCGAATGTGCCTCGCCTGCGCGCACGTCCACCTCGGCGAATCGGACGCTCTTCGCACCTTCGGCCGCCGCATCGGCCAGTGCGGCGGCTGGACTCTCGGCGCCGAAATACAGCACGAGCAACTTCGGCATGATCTCATCTCCGCAAATGCGCTGTGACGTGCGACTTCTTGACGAAGCGCCCGGGCAAGTATACTAAGGCGTTTGAAAAGCACCGATGCACGTTGCGATGGGCTGCACCGGTGATCGGTACGCGATCTGCAGCCGTCGGGCGCCGTGTGCCGACCTCTCAATTCGTAATCACATAACCTCTCAGGAGGCGGGCATGCCGCGGGGCGACGAGTTGCGCGAGGAGTATCGATTCTCCGACCGGGACGATGACGACGTCGACGGAATCGGATACGGTGGCGGTGGTGCTTCCTACGACGACGACGACGAAGACGACGGCGGCTGGATGACCCACAAGGACGAGAGTGATGATCTGTGGGACAGCGCCGAGGACGTCGATGACGAGGAAGAGGAGCCTGGCGCATTCAACGCGGAAGAGGAGGAAGAAGACGGTGAGTTGCTCGAGCTGCCCCGCCCAGCACGACCCGGGCGACCTGGCAGGCCAGCCGGATCGTCGAAGGCGGGCAATGCTGCCGCTGGCGTGACGCCAGCTACGCCCGCTCCGGCTCCCGCTGCGTCGCCGATGGCGGAACGCCCGGCCGCCAAGAAAGCCGCGGCTCCGGCAACGAAACCTGCGGCTGCCGCGCCCGCGCCAAAGAAACCCGCGCAGAGCGCGCCAGCGGCAAAGTCGGCGGCGCCCAAGAAGGCCGCCGCCAAGAAATCGGTGAAGAAAGCGGGGAAGAAGTCGGCCGCCAAGAAGGGGGCCAAGAAATCCGCCGCCAAAAAAAGCGGCGCCAAAAAGGCTGGCGCGCGTAAGGCCGCCCGAAAGGGCGGAGCAAAGAAAAGCACCAAGCGCGCGAGCAAGGCCAGTCGAAAAAGCGCCAAGCGACGCCGCTGACCGTCCACACTCGGACACGGCAGCGGAGCGATCTCCTCCACGCTCCGCTGCCGTTTCACATTACGTTTCGGCATGACCGCCGCTGAGACCGAGTTGCACGCGGATCTCTCCTCCGAGAGCCGATCCCGCCATCGGGCGAACGTCAAGACGTCGCAACGCGTCGCGTCCGCGATCGCGCACGAGCTGCGCAACCCGGTCTTCGGCATCGCCTCTGCCGCGCAGTTGTTGCGCTACCGCGTGACCGACGACCCGCTCATCGAACGGAACATCGGCCGCATTCTTCGCGAGGCCGAGCGGCTCAACGCGCTCGTGTCGGCACTGCTGGAGTACGGGCGTCCTGCGCCGGTGCTCCTCGCGCCCGCGGACCCGGATGACGTCTGGACCGACGTCATCGAGGCGCAGCGCGGCGCGCTCGAGAGCAAAGCGTTGCTCCTGCGGCATACCCCGTCGGCACCTCGGGCACGCTGTGAGCTCGACGCCGAACAGCTCGCGCACGCTTACGCGAACGTGCTCCTCAACGCCATCGAAGCCGCGCCCGAGGGCAGTGACCTCACGATCCGCTCGACCATTTCGCCCGACGGTGCCTGGCACAGTCACGTCCACAACGACGGGCCGCCGGTGTCGGGTGATCTGCTCCCGCACGTGTTCGAACCGCTGGTCAGCAACAAGCCGGGGCACGCCGGGATCGGCCTCGCCGTCGCACAACGCATCGTCGGCGAACATGGCGGCACGGTCGGCCTCGAGAGCAGTCGCGAGAGTGGCACGACGCTGGTCTTCGCCCTTCCGGCCGCCCGTGGCTGATTCGCCGATCGCTCTGCTTCGCGCGCACGCGAAGCATGCGCCCTGGAACGCCCGGGGCCTCGCGGCGCACGTGACCGCGCTCGTCGACGCGGCTGGCGTTCGGCCCACGAACGCCTCGGCTCGCGCGGCGCCGAGCGCTCGCTCGATCCGATTCTACGTGGCGAACGGACTGCTCGAGCGCCCGGAAGGCGCGGGCACCGCCGCGACCTACAACTACCGCCACTTCCTCCAGCTGCTCGCCATCAAGATCCGCCAGCGCGAGGGTGTCACGCTCGACATCATCAAGAGCGAGATGAAGGAAGTCACGGGAGATGCGCTGGAGCGCCGCGTCGCGTCGTCGCTCGCCGCTGCGCTCGGCGCGACGATCGAGACGCGACGGCAGGCGAGCGACGAAGACGTCACCGCGATCTGGCGGCGGGTGCCGGTGGCCGACGGCGTCGAGCTCCACGTTCGCGACGACTCCCCGGCCTCGCGCGACGACGCCCTCGTGGCCATGCGCGAAGCAGTCCGCGCGGCGCTCGGCCGCGAGGATATTCGCTAGACGCGCGGCCTACAGCAGGCGGGAGAGCAGGGTAGCGCCAAGCTCGAGCGACTTCGACCAGATCGAGCGGCGCTGGAACTCGTCGAGCTTGATCTCTCTGGCATAGCGGAGATCGTCGAAGAAGATCGAGTCCATCTGCGCTCCGAACGCGCTGTCCAGAACGACGAGGTTCGCCTCGTCGTTGAAAGCCAGCGAGCGATTGTCGAAGTTCATCGACCCGACCGAGCTCCACAAACCGTCGGCGACGATCGTCTTCGAGTGCAGCATCGTCGGCTGATACTCGTACATGTGGATTCCGTGCCGCAGGAGCTCCTCGTAGCGATAGCGGCCCGCGTACCAGGTCGTCTTCACATCGGTCTTGTTGCTCACCGTCAGCACGCGAACGTCCACGCCGCGGCGTGCCGCGCGCTCGAGCAGCCGCCGGAAATCGTCGTCCGGCACGAAATACGAGTTCTCTATATAGAGGGTTTTCCTCGCCCCGGTGATCGTGAGCGCCAGAAAGCGCTCGGCGGGCGTGCTGCCGGTGGTCGGCGCGGCGAACATCAGGCCGGCGCGCGTCGGGCCGACCGGCTGGAACCCGCTCTCCGGAAAAAAGAGTGGGCCGGTCAACAGCTCGCCCGTCGCTTCGGCCCACGCCGCCGCGAACGCCGACTGAAGCTCCATGACCGCGGGACCCTGGAATCGGACGTTGGATTCACGCCACTGCTCTTCATGATGCCCGTCGCCCAGCCAGTAATCGGCCAGCCCGAATCCCCCGGTGTACGCGATGCGCCCGTCGACGACCACCACCCGGACGTGCGACCGGTTGGCCGCGTTCGAGATCGTGAACCACCGCAATTGGCGCAGTTTCGCCACCTCCACGCCTGCGTCGCGCAACGATCGTATCCACTCGCGTGACAGATGCTGTGAACCGAACGCATCGAGCAGCAGGAGAACGCGAACCTTGGCACGCGCGCGCTCGCGCAAAATCGCGGCGAGCGTGTCCGCCACGCGGCCGGGCAGGGAATAGTACATCTGGACTGTGATCGTATTGCGCGCCGACCGCAGGTCAGCCCACAGCGGCGGATACACGCCGTCGCCGTTGTTCGCCTGTTGCACGGCGTTGCCGTCGTACACGTGCGTGCCCGTGAACAGTTCCATCGTCCGCTCGAACAATGAGTCGCCCACGGCCGGCGGACCCGAATCCGACAGTGTCACGACGTACCCGACCGGCGTTCCGCGGGTGATCGTCAGCACGCCGATGAGCGCCATCGCGAGCACCGTCACGATCAGAATTATGAGACCGCTACGTTTGAGCGTCGACATGTTCCGTGTACCCTAACACAAGCTGTGCCACGCCGAGCTCGGTTCTGGTCACGAGCGTTGCTTTGCGCCATCCTTAATGCCGCATGTTCAGCACATCGACCATTTTGCTCACCGGCGTCGGAGCCGATGGACAGGTCGGCGAGGTGGTCGCGAACGCCTTCGCGAGCCTCGGCGCCTCACTGGTCCTCGTCGACCGCCGTCCCGGACGCGCGGAAGCCCGCGCCGCGGCCCTCGCGAGCGACGGTCGCACGGCCCGCGGTTATGCGTGTGATCTGACGAAGCCCGCTGACGTCGCCGCGCTTGCCGAACGCGTGCGTCATGAGCACGGCGGCGCGCTTCACGCTCTCGTCCACATGGCAGGAGGTTTCGCCATGAGTGGTCCCGTGGTGGATAGCGCCGACGACGTCTGGGGTCGACAGATCGCGGTCAACCTCACGACCGCGTACGTCACCGCCCGCGCGTTTCTGCCGCTCCTGCGACAAGGTCGTGGTTCGATCGTGTTCTTCGCCTCGCAGGCGGCACTGCCCGGCGCGTCCGTCGCCGGCATGGCCGCTTACGCGGCGGCGAAATCCGGCGTGGTCGCCCTCACCAGGGCCATCGCGGCGGAAGAGCGGGCGAGCGGCGTGCGGGCAAACGCCATCGCGCCGGCGACGATCCGCACCGCCGTCAACGTGAGCGCGATGGGCGCGGACGCGCGCTACGTCGAGCGAGAACAGGTCGCGGACGCCGTGGTGTTTCTGTGCTCTCCGCGGGCGAGCGCGATTTCCGGCGTCGTGCTTCCTCTGGAGTGACGCCTGAAATGAAGCTTCCGGCGCGCCGGCGATCGCACGCGCATTCCGTCTTGCTCGACCGCTCGCTCGAGGAGTTTCCACTCTTTCGGCTGAGCGACACGTCCGATGACGCGGCGATTTCTTATGCGACCGAAGACGGCGGACGCTGGCGCGTGCTCGCAAGTCCCGGAGACCGACTGCCCGGGACGTTCGATCAGGACGTGTACATCGAGTTGATGCACCGCTACCACGAAGCCGGCGAGCCGTCTGACGGTGTGTTGTCGTTTACCCTGCACGCATTCCTGCGCTCGATGGGGCGTCAGGTTGACGGCCGCACGTACGAGCAGCTCCGCGGGGCGCTCACCCGGCTCGAGCGCACGGTCCTTCAATCCGAGCACAGCTACTTCGACGCCTGCCTGTCGAGCGTCGCCGATATCAGCTTCACCTTCCTCACCTCGGTGATGATCGAGCGGCGTCGAACGCTCGACCGCGACCAGCTTCCGCTGTTCCCGAACGTCGTCGCGGCCGAACCCGGCGAGGCGCGCGTCACCATTTCACCGACGGTCAGGCAAAACCTGACCGCGCGATATGTCGTCCCGCTCAGCATCTCGCGCTACCTGTCGCTACCCTCGCCGGCGGCGCGCCGGCTGTATCGGCTGCTCGAGCTCGCGCGGGCAAACGGCGTCCTGACGTGGCGCGTATCACTCGAACGCCTGCGCGAACAACTCCCGCTGGCTCAGCGCTATCCGTCTCACCTGCAGCGAGTGCTCCAGCCGGCCCACGAGATGCTCAAGGAGGCCGGGGTGATCCGTGAGGCACTCGTTCGTCAACATCAACGCAACTGGCTCGTCGATTACGTGCTCGGCGGTCGGCAACCCGGCTGAGCACGGCTGGACGTCGCTTGCAATACAGACCGATCCGTTGAACAGTCCAGCAGTTGGAGGGTACTTAAACCCCGACCGCCATGGCCACCAAGCTCGACAAAACGATTCGGCGCGAGATCGAGATCGACGGCGAGCCCTTTACCGTCGCCATCTCGCCTACCGGGTTCCGGCTCACGAAAAAACGTTTTCGTTCTGGCGTGGCACTATCCTGGAAGTCTGTGTGGGTCCGCCACGGCGGCGAGGCAACCGAAGAGATCGACGCCGCGGCTCAGGAGTGAGAACTGCGCCGGACTCTCCGTTCCGGCCCAGATTATGGTTCGAGAACATCATACGCTGGACACACGAATGCCACGCACCCGTAAGGCCGCACTACTCGGCGCACTACTCGTCCCACTCGTCGCGGGTGGTTTCCTGCTGCAGACCCGCCCGCAGCGCGAGGGAGCGGCGCTTCTCGACCAGGTCATGTCGCTGGTCAACGACCGCTACGTCGACACGATTCCGCTGTCGGATGTCTACGAGAAAGCCGCGTCCGGGCTCGTCAAGGAGCTCAACGATCCATACAGCGAGCTCCTGACGCCGCGCGATCTCAAGCAGTTCAACAGCCGTACTGGTGGTCGCTACGGTGGGCTCGGCATGCTCATCGAAGAAGACCCGCAGCTCCATGTCATTCGCGTGGTGACGGTGTACCCGAACACGCCGGCCGAGAATGGCGGCGTGCGCGAGGGCGATCTGATCGCCAGAGTTGACTCGGCATCCACGCGCGGCTGGACCATCAACCAGGTGTCCGATTCGCTCACGGGAACCCCAGGCACCAAGGTGCACGTTACCTTCGCGCGCCCCGGGATTACACAGGCGATCGAGGGGACGTTCACGCGCGCCGTCATCAGGATTCCAGCGGTACCGTACACGCTCACCTTCAGCGACAAGATCGGGTACATCCCGCTGCAGACGTTCAACGAAAACGCCGCGGAAAACGTGCAGGCCGCCGTGCAGCAGTTGCAGGCGCGCGGCGCGCGCGGAATCATCCTCGACCTGCGCGGTGATCCGGGCGGCATCCTCGAGCAGAGTCTCCAGGTCGCCAACATGTTCCTCCCGCAGGGGCAGCTCATCGCGTCAGTGAAGGGACGCGAAGGCCCGATGCAGGTCGAGTCGGCGAAGTCCAGCGCGATCGCGCCGACCATCCCGCTCGTCGTTCTCACTGACGAGCGCACGGCGTCGGCGTCCGAGATCGTGACCGGTGCATTGCAGGACCACGACCGCGCTCTCGTCGTCGGCCAGACGAGCTTCGGCAAGGGATTGGTGCAGGGCGTTTACACTCTTGACGGTGGCTATGCGCTCAAGCTCACCACCGGCAAGTGGTTCACACCCAGCGGTCGGTCGATCCAGCGGCCTCGCAAGTTCGTGAACGGTCAGTTCGTGGAGGAGAACCCCGACACCAACGAGACTGATGTGAGCAAGAAGACTCGCCCGGCATACAAGTCGGACGCCGGCCGCGTCGTGTACGGCGGCGGCGGGATCACGCCGGACGTGATCATCCCGGACGACACGCTCACGGCTGCCGAGCAGTCGTTCGCGAAAGCGATCGCGCCCAAGAGTCAGGACTTCTTCACGGCGCTCGCTGATTACAGCCTGGAGCTTTCCAAGAAGGTTCAACCGGACTTCACCGTGCAGCCGGCCTGGATCGACGAGTTCTTCACCCGTCTGCAGACCAAAGGCGTTACGACCGATCGCAAGGCGTACGACGCGGCGAGTCGTTACATCAGCCGCGCGCTCGAGCAGCGCGTATCGCACTATGCGTTCGGCGACTCCACCGCCAAGCGTCGCGACCTGCCATACGACGCGCCGCTGCGAAAGGCAATCGATCTGCTGAGCCACGGAGCCTCGCAGCGCGAGCTCTTCGTGGCGGCCGGCGAGCCGCTGGGACCAGGACGCGCTCCCGCGCCTCAGAAGAAGCCGTAAATTAGGGCATGCGACCACTCATCTCGACCGCCGCCACGATCACCGTCGTGGCGGCGGTTTTGTCTTGCGCCGGGGCCGCCACGCGCCAGCCGGGGCCGCAGCCGGAAGCCGGGGAACGGCATTTCGGCCACATTCGGCAGCTGACCTTTGGCGGTGAGAACGCCGAGGCGTACTTCAGCCGCGACGGCAAGCGATTGATCTTCCAATCGACGCGCGACGGCCGCCCATGTGATCAACAGTACGTCATGAACGTCGACGGATCAGGCGTGCGTCGCGTGTCCACGGGATTCGGCAAGACCACGTGTGGTTACTTCTTCGACGCGGACCGCAAAATCTTCTTTGCGTCGACGCACGCCGCGGATACCGCCTGCCCGCCCAAACCCGATCCTTCCAAAGGCTATGTGTGGGGGCTCGACCCGTACGACATCTACACGGCCAACGACGATGGATCGAACCTGCGTCGCCTCACCAACTACGGCGTGTACACCGCTGAGGGAACGCTTTCGCCCGACCGGCAGACGATCGTCTTCACGTCGCTCAAGGACGGCGATCTCGATATCTACACGATGCGAATCGACGGCACAGGCATGAAGCGCCTGACCTTCCAGCCCGGTTATGACGGCGGACCCTTCTTCTCGCCGGACGGCAAGAAGATCGTCTACCGCGCCTGGCATCCGACCGATACCGCACTGACCAACTACCGCGAGCTGCTCCGCCAGCGTCTCGTCCGTCCGAACCGCATGGAAATCTGGGTCATGAACGCCGATGGTTCGGACCAGCACCAGATCACCAATCTCGGCGGCGCCAACTTCGCCCCGTTCTTCACCCCCGACGGTCGCCGGATCATCTTCTCGTCGAACTACAAGAATCCACGCAGCAGAAACTTCGAATTGTATTTGGTGAACGCCGACGGCTCGAACCTCGAGCAAGTGACGCATCAACCGGAGTTCGACGGCTTCCCCATGTTCAGCCCCGACGGCCGGTCGCTCGTGTGGGCCTCGGGCCGTTCTTCCAGGGAAGGCGAGCTGAATCTGTTCATCGCCGAGTGGAAGCCCTGAAATCGTTGCGCTGGATCAGCGCGCCGCGCCGAGGTTCTCCTCTAAGTGGTCCGCGCGCTTCATGCCAACGAGCGCGGTCGTGACGCCAGGCAGCGACCGCACGAATGCGATCGCGCGCTGGCCGTCCTTCGTCAGCGCCGGAAAAGCTTCCGCGATCGCCGCCGGCAGATTCGAGGTCAATCGCGATTGCATGAGCGTGGCGCTCGCCATCACGGCAAGGCCGAGCGCCGCAGCGGCTTCGACAGGTGTCATCAGAGCGCCGTCGACCACCTGAGTCGGATTTCGCACTGCCTCCGGCATGGCGAGACTCAGCGGGAGTTGGATGACACCAAAGTGGTGGGCGCCGCCGGCCACCTCCTTCGCAATGCTCACGAGCTCCGCCAATGCGAGATGGCCTTTCGTGCCCGGCGGCACCCGTAAGCCGTCCCAGGTCGCGCAGCCGTAGCTTCCGATCTCGCCACGCGTCGCGGCCTCCTCCAGCACACTGAACGCCGCGCGCATCCGCTTCAGGAATTTCTCACGCGGCACGGCGCCGGCCTGCTGTTCCGGGTTGTGCACGTAATACACGTCGATGGCCCGGAGTCCGAGGTTCTGACGGCTCTTCGCGAGGCAGTAGCGTAGAAAGCGCGGCGAAAGCGAATGTCCGCCGGCGACGAGCTCCTCGCGCAGGAGGATCTCCGGATCGAGAAACTCGCGCTTCAGATATTCCTGATATTCCTCCCGGCTGCTTGGCGGCGTCGTGTCGAATGGCACGTATCCGCCCTTCGTGCACACGACCAACTCGTCACGATGAACCGCGCCCGCCGCGATCGCCTGCTGAATCGCGGCGCCGCAGACACGCTCAGCCCGTTGGCTGCGGTAGTTGATCGACGTGTCGATGACGTTGATGCCGTGCTCGATGGCGTGCCGGATCGTCGCCTGGTACGCGGCGTCCACGTCGTCCGTGCTGTCTCCCAGATAGGTCCCGATGCCGATCGATGAGGCGTGAACCCCGAGCGATTCGCGAAAATAGTCCGGCTGGAATACACTGTCGAAACGCGCGCGGTAGCGCGCCGTTCCGTCAGCGGTCGCTCGGACCGCCAGGGTATCGATATGCAGAGGTGTCGAACGAGCAGAGCGGGACTGAGGCGGCATACGTCACAGAGGTAGCCCGCGCCGTTTGGCGGCGCAAGTCGAGGACGGCATCGCGATTGCTGCCCGCGGTCCGTCGTATCCGCGTCAAGCATCAGCTATAGGAGAGCTCGCGTGCGGCACATCGCTTCTGGTCTTGCACTGATGATTGGCGCCGCCTGCGTGGGCCGCGGACCACAAGTCATCACTCCGGTCCGCGTCGATACCGTTCGCGCTGTCGCTCCGCCTCCAGTCGTTACTGTGACTCGGCCGATCAACACGACCGCCGACGATCCGTTTCACCGCGTCGATCGCATGGAGTGGCCCGGGCCTAATCGCTATCGCGATGCGAGCGGCGCGCCCGGGGCCGACTACTGGCAGCAGCGTGCCGACTACACCGTATCCGCCACTCTCGACACCACCGCCAGAACGGTCCATGGCACGGTGAGCATTCGCTACACAAATAATTCGCCCGACACCTTGCGATTCATCTGGCTGCAGCTGGACCAGAACCTGTATCGACCGGGCAGCAAAGGCGCCGCGATGTTCCCGGCCGAGTCGCGATGGGGAGTTCGCGGATTCCAGGGCGGCTACGTGATCACCGGGTTGCAGGTGAACGGCCGGGGTACCACCGGCCACATCGACGACACGATGATGCGCGTCGATCTGGACGCCCCGCTGGCTCCGCGTGGTGGCAACGCGAACATCGGCATGCAGTACTCGTTCGCGGTTCCCGATCACGGCTCTGACCGAATGGGCCGCGACAGCGCCCTCTACGAGATCGCCCAGTGGTATCCCCGGATGGCTGTGTACGACGACGTGCGCGGGTGGAATACCGATCCCTACCTCGGACAAGGCGAGTTCTACCTGGAGTACGGCGACATCGACTACGCGGTGACCGTTCCTGCCGGCTACGTCGTGGCGGGCAGCGGCGTACTGCAGAATCGCGCCGAAGTGCTCACGAGCCCACAACGGGAGCGTCTCGATCGAGCGTCGTCGTCGACGGCCGTCGTGCCGATCATCACGGCCGACGAAGCGGCGGCAGGCAAGAGGCGTCCCATCGTCGGGACCAGAACGTGGCGCTTTCACGCCGAGCACGTGCGAGACGTCGCGTGGGCGGCGGCGCCGGACTTCCGGTGGGACGCGACGAGCTGGGATGGCGTTCTGATCCAGGCGTTTTATGAGTTCCCTAAATCGGGCCGTGCCTGGGAGGCCGCCGCGGAGCAGACACAATGGTCGATCCGCATGTACTCCGAGCTCTGGACCCACTACCCGTATCCCCAGGCGACGTCCGTTGCCGGCCCGGTCGGCGGCATGGAATATCCCATGTTCGTGATGGTTCATTACGGGACCGCAGATCCGTCATCGATCTTCGGCACGATCGATCACGAGCAGGGCCACGAGTGGTTCCCGATGCTCGTCGGATCCAACGAGCGCCGCTACGCGTGGATGGACGAAGGTTTCAACACGTACCAGAACGCGTTCTCCAACGAGCGGCGCGACCCGGGAACGACCGCGTTCCCGGGATACGTCGCGAACTGGCGGCAGGCGGTGGACAACGGAACACAGTCGCCGCTCATGACGCCGCCGGACCGCATCGACCCCGACGCGCTCGGCGCCATCGGTTACCGGAAACCGGGCGCTGTCCTGCTGACGCTCCGTGATAACGTGATCGGACGCGACGCGATGGACCGCGCAATGCGCGAGTACGTCCGCCGGTGGGCATTCCGCCATCCCACGCCCGCGGACTTTTTCCGCACCGTGGAGAACGTGTCGGGTGAGGACCTGTCGTGGTTCTGGAATGCATTTTTCTACGGGACCGACGTGCTCGACATCGCCGTGGATGGAGTTACGATGCGGCAGTCGAACTCACAGAACGTCGCCGAGATCGAGCTGCGCCGCGCTACGAGCGTTCCGTTTCCGGTCACGCTGCGACTTCGGTTCACGGATCGCTCAACCGAAGATGTTCATCTACCAGTGACGATCTGGTCGCGACGAGACCGCTACAAGGCGGTGGTGCCGGTATCGAAGCAGGTCGTCGGAGCACGGCTGTGGCCGGATCCCAACGTTCCCGACTGGAATGCGGCGAATGATGCGTGGGGCGATGCTCCGCCTGTCGACCAGCGGCCCGCCTCCACTGGTGGCGGAATTGTTCCGCCCATTCCTCCGGCTCCGCAACGGCGGTGAGCGGGTGCAGACGCCGGCCGTTGACCAATCGTGGCCTCCCCGAATGCGGGTCGTCCTGATGGCAGCGGACCCGAGGTGTGCTTAGATTCTGCGGTTCACTCTCTTTGTCCCAGGATTGGAGTAAGGCAATGCCAGGTTTCGGCGTGTGGGCGGCGCGGTGGTGGATGCCGATCGTGTTCGTCGTCATTGCGGGCCACCTCACGAATGTGTGCGTGACGCTGTTTCTGCATCGCGCGCAGACGCACCGGGGGGTACGGCTGCACTACCTGGCCGCGCTGCCGATGCGCCTGTGGCTCTGGCTGACGACGGCCATCGTCACCAAGGAATGGGTCGCGTGCCATCGCAAGCACCACGCGTTTGCAGACCGCGAGGGCGACCCGCACAGCCCGCTCCTCGAAGGCCTCCGCAACATCGTTTTCAAAGGAGCGTTCTACTACCGGCGCGCGGTCCGGCAACCGGGGATGCTGGAGAAATACGGAAAGGGTACGCCGAACGACTGGATCGAGCGCCATCTGCTCAGTCGGCTCAACTGGCTCGGCATCCTGATCATGCTGGCTGCCGACATCTATCTATTCGGCTTTTTCGTCGGGCCGATCGTGTGGGGCGTGCAGATGCTGTGGATCCCGTTCTGGGCGGCCGGCATTGTCAACGGAGTTGGCCATGCCCTCGGCTACCGCAACTTCCAGGTCAAGGACGAGAGCCGGAACATTGCGCCCATCGCCATCTGGCTCGGCGGTGAAGAACTGCACAACAATCACCACGCCGATCCCAAGTCCGCGCGCTTCGCCGCGCGCTGGTTCGAGTTCGATATCGGCTGGCTCTACATCAGGCTGCTCCAATTCCTCAGGCTCGCCAAAGTCGAATACGCTCGCGGGCACTGACCGCCTCACGCGCTCATGCCGCGGGACTGGCCCGCGGCATGAACGGGACGACATGAAGTCAATTCGGCGGCGCTCAGGCGCCGCCGTTTTTTTCTGCGCCATGCCACCTGAGCACGATCGGCCGTTGCTACATTTCGAAAGACTGAGGAGCATTATGCCCGAGATCACCTGCACGCGTTGTGGCCAGACGAAGCCCGCGTTCGAGCGCCCCCCGTTCCCTGGCGCAATCGGTCAACGGATCGTCGAACAAATCTGCCAGGACTGCTGGGGACAGTGGCTCCGCCAGCAAACCATGCTCATCAACCACTACGGTCTGAATGTCATGGATCCCCAGGCACGAAGCTTCCTCAAGCAGAACATGCAGGCCTTTCTCTTCAAGTCCGGCACTGAAGAGGAGGTCGACACCACGAAAAAGGGAACGATCGAGTGGTAGGGAGCTGGCGAACAGGCGCACGGCGCCGTGGGTTGGCGGCACTCTCGGTAGTCGTCGTTACCGGCTGCGGCGTGACAGCGTCGTCGAGGCCAACGCCGAACGCCGGCGCGCGCGGATGGGTCGATTCCGTGCTCGCCGCCATGAGTCCGCGCGACAAGGCGGCGCAGCTCGTCTGGCCACAGCTCTTCGGAGACTACACGCCGGCGTCGAGCTCGGGATGGGAGCGTCTGCAGCAGTTGATTTCGCGCGACCACGTCGGCGGGTTCATCATGTCGATCGGCTCGCCGATCGAGACCGCCGTGAAGATCAACGCCATGCAGCGGCTCAGCACTCTGCCACTGGTCTTCGGCGCTGACTACGAAACCGGAGTCGGATTCCGGCAGCGCGGCGGCTATTTCCTTCCGAACAACATCTATCTTGGCGGCGGGACGATATTCCCGTACCAGATGGCGCTCGGCGCCACTCGCGACACGGCGCTCGCATATGAGCAAGGACGCATCACGGCCATCGAAGGCCGTGCTCTCGGCGTTCACATTGCGTTCGCGCCCGTTCTCGACGTCAACAACAATCCAGCCAACCCGGTGATCGGGATGCGCTCGTTCGGCGAGGACCCGCACCTCGTCGCGGCCATGGGGCAGGCGCTCATACACGGTCTACAGGACCACGGCATGGTCGCCACGGGAAAACACTTCCCGGGACATGGAGACACCGACGAGAACTCGCATCTCACGATCACGACTGTCCATGCGAGTCGTGCGCGAATCGATTCCGTAGAGCTGGTGCCGTTCCGCGGTGCCATCGCCGGTGGCGTCCAAGGCATGATGACCTTTCATGGTCTCGTTCCGGCGCTCGATACGGCGTCGATTCCCGCCACGCTCAATCCCGCGATCATGACCGGGTTGCTTCGCAAGCAACTCGGGTTCAACGGTCTCCTGATTACGGACGCCATGGACATGAACGGCGTTCTGTCGCGGGTTTCAGTCGCCGCCGGCGCGGGTCAGACCGTCTCCGGCAGCTACGGAGCACAGATCAAGAACGCGCTCAGCATCGCAGAGGCGTGCAAGCTCGCGGTGGCTGCTGGCGCCGACATTCTACTCATGCCCAGCGACGTTCCCGCTGCGATCGATGCCGTCGTCGAGGGCGTGCGCCAGGGCCGATTCACGCAGGCCCGCGTCGATTCGTCCGTTCGTCGTGTACTCGAGATCAAGCAGCGGCTCGGTCTCGAGCGGCGGCGCCTTGTCGATCTGGACAGCGTTCGGGCGATCGTCGGCGACACTGCGCACGTGCGCGTCGCCGCGTCCGCGGCGCAGCGATCGATCACGCTGGCCAGGGATTCGCTCTCCCTGGTGCCGCTCGGGCGTGTCGGAGCGGGGACCACGGCACCGCGCGTGCTATCGATCACGATCGCTACGCGGACCGACCTGCCGGCCGGTGCCACTTTCAATGCCGAGTTGCGCTCCGGCGCGTCCTCCCTTCGAGCGGAACTTGTGAATCCTGAGGATTCCACGCCCGGCTTCGATCGCCTCTTGGAGGCGGCCGACTCCTCGGACGTCACGATCGTCGGCTCGTACCTGTCGACCGGCTCCAGTGTCGCGAATCCCAACGCTCCCGAGCCGATCGCGGCGTTCATGCGTACGCTCGTCCAGCGTCATCCACGGACTATCATCGTCGCCTTCGGCAATCCATACTTGCTGCAGCAGGTACCGTCGGCGTCGACCTATGTCGTGGCCTGGGGCGGCTTCCCGGTCTCGCAAGCCGCGGCCGCACATGCGTTGCTCGGGAGCGCTCCGGTTGGCGGTAGACTGCCGATCAGCATCCCGCCACTGTTGCGATTCGGCGCCGGCGAGGACCGCGCGGTCGTAGCGCGGCCGCCTTCACCCTGATCTCTCGCGGAACGGCTTGACATTATTAGCCGTTTGATACTAATTCGCGTGCGATGCCCACTCGATCCTCCGCGGCACGCGCGCCCTATCGCGGCTTGGCGCTCGATGTCGACGTCGTGCTCTTCACTCCGCGCGAGCGCGCGCTTGCGGTCTTGCTTGTGCGCGCGGGGATCTCCGGTTCGCGGGAACAGTGGACCCTGCCGAACGACACCCTGCGTGCCGGCGAGTCGGTCGATGAAGCCGCGATGCGGATCGCGCGCGACGCACTCGGCGTCGCGCCAACGCACCTCGAGCAAACCAGTGCGCTGGGCGGTGCACGCCGGCCGACGGATGGACTCGCCATCACCATCGCATACGCCGGGCTGACGCCGGTCGGCACATTGCCTCGGCGTCAGGCGTCCTGGATTCCGGTCCTCGAGGCCACGTCCCTCTCCGTCCGGCAGCGTGAGGAGATCGAGCGCTCCATCGCCGCGATTCGTGCGAGAATCGACCATCAGCCCATAGCCTTCAGACTGCTGCCGGATGTCTTCACTCTGAGTGAGCTGCAGGCGGTTTACGAAATGCTCCTTGGGCGCTCACTTCACAAAGCGAGCTTCCGGCGCTCTCTGCACGCCGCAGCGATCGTCGAGGCGACAGACGAATGGCGCAGCGAGGGCCGTGGCCGGCCGGCGCAGCTCTTCCGCTACGCGCCGCCGCGGCGACGGCGGCCGCGGCGTGGCGTGCGTTTCGATCTGTTGGGTTGATTCAGTCCGCTCGTTGCGGACCTTCGATTCGCAGGAGCGCGCGGGCGATTGCCGCGTTGTCCGCGGCCATGTGGTACAGTTCGGCAAAGGCGGGCGATCGCTCGTCGCCATCCGCTTCCGCGATGACCACCGGATGATGACCGTCGCGGCGTTCGTGCTTCGCGCGGCGTTCGACCGACACGAGTGTACGCGCCGGTTCCGCATCGCGCCGTACGTCGATCGCCACGTACCCGCCACCGGGAAGCTCCCGCCAATACACTGCCCCGAAGGTGTCGCTCGACTGTTCCATCATTCGGCCCTCCAACATCACAGGCCACCGAGCAAAGCGTCTAACGCCCTGCGCGAATTGCGCCGCTTCATCGCAGCGCTCCAAATATCGCCAATCCGCCGGAACCGAACAGGCATCGTTTCGATCGTGAATTGCTCGAGCCGCAGACCGGGACGGAGATCGGTCCACGCGATCGGCGCGGAAACCGTCGCCTTTGAGCGCGCACGCACGGAATAGGCCGCCACGACGCTCTTGCCTTCCGCGTTCTGTTGCGCGTCGACGTAAATCGTGCCTGCCGGTCGATTCTTGATGCTGCGCTCGACGGTCGCGCGTTTGGGGTGCTGCTCGGCCACTCGCCCGGCAATCGCCGTCGCCAGTTCGGACGACTCGACGAAGGTGGTGCCGGGAGGGAGCGGCAGCACAATGTGCAGCCCGGATGACCCTGAGGTCTTGACCCCGGCCCGCAGCTTGAACGCCGCGAGTATATCCCGAATCTTCATCGCGAGAGCCACCACCTCGGCAAACGAAACATCCTCGCCCGGGTCAAGATCGATCGTCGACGTGTCGGCGATCTCCGGGCGGCTGATTCGAGCCTGCCACGCATGGACTGCAATTGTGCCGATTTGCACCGTGTAGAGCAACGTCAGCAGATCGCCACCGACAATACGGTCAGCCAGCTGGCCGGATTCGGTCGTGACCCGCGCGGTCCGAACGTGCTCTGGAACGGCATCACCCGCATTCTGCTGAAAGAACGACGGCCCCTCGACTCCATCCGGGTATCGCTTCAGGACCAACGGCCGGTCCTTGATTGCGGGGAGGATCGCCGGCGCCATTGTCGCGTAGTAGCGCATCAGGTCGCCCTTCGTGGTGCCGAGCGCGGGGAAATACACCTTGTCCAAACTGGTCACGCGGAGCGTTTTGCCCCTCCCGAACTCGAGCGTACCGTCGCCGGTAGCCGCCTCGATTTCTTGAAGTTGCTTTACGATCGGACTGCTCGATGACGCCGCCGATCCTCGTCGCGGCGCGCTCGTCGTGCGGCCGGGTGGGCTGCGCTTCGGCGATTTCGGATTTCGTAGGCTCATATCACCGACCTCTTGTGTCCGCGGCTGAGAGACTATCGGCCACTCCTGCCCCGCGTGGCGCGCAGCCCGCCGTCACGGGCGCCAACAAGACCGTTTGACGCAACTTTCCGTCCGCGACCCAATGTGCGGACTTCGACTACGGTGGTCGGGTACGCCGCGTTGTTGGCGTTGCCGGGCTGGACGCATGGCGAGTCGGGGCCAGCGCCCTCCACAGCATTGGATAATAGCTTACTAATGCGTATATGCTCGCGACCTGTGATGCGCTGCTCGACACGCCGCGCTGGCCATGCGGTGCGGGCTTCGTCACCTCTCCGGACCTGCTCGGACCTGCGGCGGCTGCGACACCGCGAGCGTTCTCGGCTTGCGCGTGAATGTTACAACAACGCCCCGACGTTTGCCGGGGCGTGGTTGTTCGACCGTTCGCGCGGGATCATGGCGCCTTCGTGACGTCCGCCGCCTGCGGTCCCTTCTGACCTTGAACGATCTCGAATTCGACGCGATCGCCTTCGGCCAGGGACTTGAAGCCGCTTCCCTGGATGGCGCTGAAGTGGACGAACACATCCGGGCCGCCCTCTCGGGAAATGAAGCCATAGCCCTTGGCGTCGTTGAACCACTTCACGGTGCCGGTTAGACGAGCCATTGCACTTACCTCTTGCAGAAACTGTGAGCCATGATCTCGCACCGGAGGCGGCAGTCAGCGCTGCCGGCGGGCGTGATCCACCTCGCCTCGCAGGCCGTCGCCGAAACGGCGAGGCCGCTTGCGAGGTGAGCGGGGCAAGTTTTGTGCAACTCGCTGGGCGCGACGGTCGGACCGGGTCGCGATTGCGACTGGTCTCGGTCTGCCGGCCGGTTTGGCTAGGCGGCGCCGGCGATGTACCGCGCAATACGCCCGCACTCTCGGCAGCGGAGCGTTACGTGCGAGCGCGGGGGCGGTGGGACCTGGTTAGGGGTGCGCTCGATCGGTCCCGAACATGAGGGACAACTGAGCGGTGAACCAGTGCGGTCGTTCGCGATCAGATTCAGTGCTTGTGCTGGGTTATACGTAGCCGGACGCGGCTTGCGCATATGCCCTCCTCAACAGCAAGACAGCCCCGGACGACGGCGGCGCCGGTACGCCATGGACAACTAACCCTCTAACCTTCTAAGACTATCAAACCTATCAGTTTGTCACGAGGAGCATCTTTCGCGGCCGGGCTCGCTGTGTCTACCACGATCGCCTGCGGCCCGCGCGCTCACATTCCGCCAGTCCCAACCACCATCCCCGATGCGCTGCCGCAGGACGACAGCCTCACCCGACTGGCACGAGCACTCGCGCCGTTGTTGTACATCCAGCGTGACGAATGGTTCCCGTTGGAGCGTGTGATCGCCGTCGTCCACCCGACCAGGCCCGTCATTGCGTACCACTTGCTCTGGCGTGACGACGTCCACGGCTCCTGGATTCCGTTCACGGTCCCAACGGATGAGGAGATTGTTTGGGTCGGATACGACAGCACACAGGCGCCGACCGACATCTGGACGTTCTGGCATGGCGTCCTGCTCCACGCCGACTGGAGGGGTCGCGGGCAGGTTGGCGTCGACATCCAATGGGGCAAACACGGCTCGCTGCCGCACCGGACGATCGAGAGTGATCTGCCAGGGCTGCGGAAGCTGAATCTCTTCTACGCGTTCACGTGGATCGGCCTTCCTGACATTTGGCTTGGAGACCTGACGCGGCGCGGACCGTGGTGCTTTTGCCACGGCTACCGTCGGTATCGTGACTACTCGCGCCTCCTCCCACTGTCGACGCGGATCACTGCCGTGGTTCGCGACGTCGACGCCACTCAGGCGTTGACCGCCGTGTTTGGAAGGCCGTACTCGAGAAAGCGCGCCTGGCCGTAGAGCGATCCTATTCCCAGGAGTGCGGCCGCCGCCAAATGCGGCGTCCAAGGCGCCAGTGCGGACGATCCGAAAACTCGCGTCCGGCCGCAAACAATTCGGAGTCGGATAGCAGCTCGAGCATATCGGTCGCCTTGGCCGAAGCCTCGTCGGCCCAATGCACGATTTCCGCTTCGGTCGTCATCGGCTGCACGGGGCTGCCAAACTCCAAGGATCCGTGGTGCGAGAGGATCATGTGGTGCAGCTCGGCCAGCTGGCCGTCGCCGCAAATTGGCTCCGGCTGGGAGGCAATGCGTCGCTCGAGCATCAAACCTCCCAGCACGACGTGCCCGAGGAGGAGCCCATGGGACGTGTACGTGAATCCGCCCGGGCCAATCTCGTACGCGTCGACCTTTCCGACATCGTGCAGCAGCGCGCCGGCGACGACCAGGTCCACGCTCGCGCGCATCGTCCGGGCAATCTGTTTGGCGATGTTCGTCACCTCGTAGACGTGAAGCAGCAACCCGCCGAGCTTCGCGTGGTGTCCCGCCGTGGAGGCTGGAGTCTGCTCGAACCGCATTCGAAAGGCGTCGTCGGCGTAAAACAGATCGAGGACTCGGCGCAGCGTGCGTGATTCGACCTCACTACGCACTCGATCGATCCAGGCCCACAGCTTGACGGCATCGCCGTCGATCGACGGCAGGAATTCCTCGGGGCGAAATACTTCGTCGGGAAGAATGCGCACCGGTCCCGTCAGGGAGATCTGCTTCCTCGCGGCGCCCGTTTTGGAGTAGACCGTCACGTCACCGATCGCCTGCACGACTTTGCCGGACCGCGCGCCGTCCGCCCATTCCAGCTTGTCGGACCAGATTGGCGAAGTTTCGATTCGGCCGCTGGAGTTGCCCAACGTGAGGACGACGTACGGGTCACCAGTGCTCGTCTTCTTTTCGGCGCGGTCGTAGACGAGGAGTTCCCCGGTCACGCGCTCGCCGGGTACGAGGCGGGGGATCAGTAGCGGAGGCATACGCGAAGTATCATGCAACGGCGCTTGCCGATGTGTCCAGTTCTTGCTATCTGCGCGAGGCGTCGACCAACCCCTCGAGGATACGACCATGGCGGCACGAGCGAAGAAGTCGTCGCGATCGCGGAACAAAACGAAAAGCACCCGTGCTGGCGCCACCGCATCCGGACGCAAATCGGGCCGCGGCTCGCGGACGCCGGCCAATGGGCCGGGCGTGAAACGGTCCGCGAGCGCGAAGCATGCTGGCCAGCGGAACGCCAAGACCAATACCGCGTCGGCACGAAAAGGCACCGCCTCCGTCGCGGCCAAGACCCGTAAGAAACAGCCGTCGCGCGGCGACTCACCGATCGCTCGCGTTACCCGCGTGGCCAAGGAGATCGCGCATCAGGCCACGACAGCTGTCACCGGTGGCGTCGAGGCGATCAAGGAAGCTGGCGAGTCCCTTGTCGATCGCGTGACCGCTTGATGCAGTGATCCTGCATCCATGACACGAGCGCTTCGATAACGTGCTCGCGTCCAAAATCGACGGTGATGACGTGGGCGGCCCCCGAGATCCATTCGAGCCGCTTTTCGCGCGCGCCCAGCATCGCGAATGCTTGCTCTCCGTCCGGGATGCTGATCCGATTATCCTGCCGTGATTGAAGCATCAACGTCGGCGTCTGTACCCGTGGCAGCGCGGTACGCGCGCGCGACACGAGTGCGTGAAGAGCGTGCAGGCCCTTCGCGGTGAACACACCGTAAGCAAGGCTCCGCTCTCTCTCCACGGGATCGAGCACGGACAACCCGTCAGCCGAACGGACGACGGGCATCATCGGACCCCACAGCCACGACCAGCGTGCTGCCCGCTCGATGCGGGCGGGCATCGCGAGATATGGCGCCACAAGGCCGAGCGCCGGTAGCTCGCTGTCGGCGGCAGCGAGCAGCACCGCCAACGCGCCGCCCATCGAGACCCCGATGACGCCTACCCAGTCGTGATCCGCCCGTAGTTGCGCATACTGCGACCGCGCCGCCTCGATCAAATCGTCCGCGGTCACACGTGAGAAGTCGCGCAATCGCCGCCCATGTCCCGGCAGCAGCGGCGCGGCGACATGAAACCCACGTTCGTGCAGGCTGGCCCCGAGATAGCGGAGCGTCTGTGGCGTGTCCCCACCACCATGCAGCAACAACACCGCAGGCGCGTCATCTCTGTGCAGGACGAACCCCTCCCCACCAATCACCACACCATCCGCGCCCAAGCGCCTGTGGCGCATGGAGAAATCGTTCATTGCACGCATGTAACGGGCGCGGAGAAGCCAGCCCGCCGCGGCGAGCACTAGAAGTGCAACGAGCGGCATAACGTATCGCGGCCAATACGCGGGTCGCGGCCATGCCGACTCGCGCACGCATGAGAGGATTATCGAATGGTGGTTGCGGCACGCAATATAACGCCCGCTCGCGCGCCGGTGAGCGAAGGCGATACCGAAGCCCGTACAGACTAGTGGATCGCCTGCTCAGACCCCTCGGTGACACTGGGGAAGGGAAGCTCGTTGTCGAGCGACGCACCCTCCAGTCGCTCGGCCAGCTGCGCCGGCGGCGCGACGATGAGCGTCGTCCCACGCCGCTCCACCAGACCTTCGCCGGTCAGGCGCCCGAGCACGAGCGAAACCGACTCCCGGGTAGCACCGACCAACTCGCACAGCAAGCGATAGCGGGTGGTGCACAGGACGATCCGCCCATCGTCACGCGTGAACGTGTCGTTGCTGGCCAGCCGAATCAGCGTCGCGATCAGCCTTTGCTCGACGCTCAGCGTCGTCAGCTCACGCAACTTGTCCAGGAGCGCCGTGCGTTCTGTCATGAGCTGGTTGACCAGCGCGAGGGCGTGTTGTGGTTGTTCTCGGACAAACGCCCGGAACCGCGCGGAGCTCAGGAACAGCGTCTCGCTCTCGTCGTCCGCGCGGGCATCGGTGGCGTAACGCCCACCCTGGGTGAGGCCCTCGGAGCCGAACGTCTCGCCGGGGACGGCGATCCACGGCACGAATCCGCGCGCGGCGCGCACGCGACTTCGCAACACGACGCGCCCGCGCGACACAACGAATACGCCATCTGCCGGAGCACCACGTTGGTAGATGGCGAAACCAGCAGGCCATGTCGCGCGCGCCGCGTACATCCCAAGCGCATCTCGCTCGGCTTCGATGAGCCGAGGCGGCCCCAAACTCGTCTCCCCCACGACCATCCTCACATCCCACGACATCGCATGGGACGTGCAATGTCTGGGCCGCTCTTGACACGCCCTGACTTACGCCATTCGTTGGAGAGTTTGGGCAGCAGTCAGTTCTTGTGTCCGCCAGGGTTCGTTGACGGAGCCCGACTCCGACCACTCGATGACCCACGCCGTGGCAGCCCCAGCGCGTAGCGAATCGGCCGCATCTCAGACCGTTCCGATTGTCATTCTCGGTACGGACTCGTTGCTTGCTGCCGCGCCGGCGACGCCTGTGCAACTCGCGCACGCGTGTTTGCGAGCCGGTTTCGGAAACGTCGTTCCGGCAAGTTGGGGCGACGAACTCATCGCCGCGGCTGTGCTTCGCCAACTGCCACGCTTCGGTAATGGGCCCGCGATACAATGCAGTTGTCCGATCGTCGCGCACCGACTGCTCACCACCGGCGGCGACCTGCGTCCGGTGATGCTCGCGCTCGTTTCACCGCCGGTCGCGCTGGCGCGGTACGTTCGGGCGCTGTCACATCCAACTCGCACGCGCATCACCTACGTCGGTGGCTGCCCCGGGGCCAGCGACGAGTCGATCGACATTCGGATGACCCCCGAAGCGCTCATCGCGATGCTGGCCGAGCGCGACATCGCACTCGAAGAACAGCCGCGGGTGTTCGAGTCGATCATTCCACCCGACCGCCGACGCTTCCGCTCGCAACCCGGCGGCGTCCCGACGGCTGAGCGACTCTGGACCGACGCTGGCGCACGCGCTCTGGTCGAGATCGAGAGCGACGATTTCGTCACCGAGATCGCGCAGCAGTTGCTCGCCGGCGCGAACGTGCTCGTGGACGCGTCGGCTCGTCTGGGATGCTTGTGCAGCGGCGCCGTGCTCGGCGTACCACCGCAGCAGGCGCGCGAGTTCGTCGTGGCCCTTGAACCACCGAGAGCCGCATCGCCCGTTGTCGATGAACAGGCAGCGATTGATCTCGACCTTCCGCTACCGGCAGCTCCGAGAACGCCGATCGACGTCGCCGCGGTTCCTGGCGCGACGCCGCAAGCGGCTCTCCCGCCGGTGCCGAATGGGTCAGCAGCGTCGGGGCCGCGGATCAGTCCCCCGCGCGATCTCCCGACGCCTCCGGAACCCAAGCCGCCCCGACCGCCAACTCCAGGCGCTGCTCGTCCCGTGGCGGGGAGCATGCCCGTCGCGCGCGACACGGAAGGCCGAACATTGCCGCGCGCGTACGTGGCGCGTCGACGCCCGTCCTCTCCGCGCGCGGTTCCGGTATCGCCATCACCTGCGGAGCCGCCGCCCGAAACAGAGCCGGTGGTTGCGGAGCCGCGCATCGTCGAAGCACCGACGCCGAGCGTCGCGGCGACGCGTCCAACAGCGCCTGTCGTCGAAGCAAAGGCTGCCGCCGTGCATCATCCGCACGCCGTGAAGCCGTTGGACGTGCAAGCGGCCGGCGGACTGCAGATGCGCCACGTCGTCTTCCTGCTGGTTGTACTGGTGGCGATCGCCATCGGCATCAGCGCCGGCGTAGCACTCTTCGTGAACCGTTCGCTCAGAACGCCGCCCGCGTCATCGGGAACGGGAACGACGACGCCTCGTTGATCTGGAGTGTTGAGCGCGGCTCACGATCCGTGCAATGCTCCCCGCGCGGCGGTCAGCGCCTCCACCGCTTGATCGAAGTGATGTGTCAGATCCTCGATCTCGCTCCTCGTCAACGCTTCGTTTCCCGCGCGAATCGCCTCGTTGACCGACGGCAGCGCCATGTTCGCGTAGCCGTTGTTCTCGTCGGCGACGTATATGAGATTCCTGAACCATGGCCGCGTGCGGAGCCCTTCTGGCCTCGTGAACGCTCGCTCGACCTGCATCAACGCCTGATTCGTCCGCGTCAGCGCGCCGGTATTGACGCTACCGGCGAGCGCGGAATCCCGCGCGGCGGCGAATGCAGCGGCTTCATGCTGAAGGCGATCGATTGCCCGTTGCAGCTCCGTCGTCGAGATGTTCCAGTGATGATCGGCGATCGCGCGATCGACCGGTGCGACGTAGCGGCGTATCGTGCGCGCGAATTCCTCGTAGTCGTACGGAAGGACGTCGGCGTTGGCGACGCGGAGGACCATCGCCGTCGCGATGCGCGCGGCAGCGGCATGATATGCGAAGCTCGAGTCGCCGAACTTCGACATCCAGGCAAAGCTGTCATACTGCGAGTGGTACACGCCTCCCGCGCCGCCAAAGCCCCATTCGGCGATCGGGATGCCGAGGTGGTTGTAGAAGCCCGCAAAGTCGGACCCACCGCCCGGATCGCCCATCGGCGGTTCCGCGCTGTCCGCGACGGCACTCGCGCGACGCCACTCGCGATACACGCTTCCCTTGCCGTTGGGATCCGGCACCAGCCGCGCAACGTCGCGTAGCGTCGGACGCAAGGACGGCGATCCGCCTCCGCCGAACCGGGCCCCCTGCGCCGCGACGTCCTGGTTCAGGTAGGCCACGGCGCCACGACTCAGCCGAAGCGAATCGCCTTCGACGAATTCGGTCGAGCCGATGAGACCCCACTCTTCGGCATCCCACGTCGCGAATATGATGGTGCGCTTGGGCCGTGCCCCGTTCTTCACTTCTTCGGCGACGGCGCGCGCCGCCTCGAGCACGCTGACGGTGCCGCTTACGTTGTCGGCCGCGCCCGGACCCCATCCGTCACGGTGCCCACCAATGATCACCAGCTCATCGGGGAATTCGCCGCCGCGAATCACTCCGAACGTGTCGTAGATCGGCTTGAGCGGCCGCATGGCGCGATCATCCATGACGCTGACTCGCGCTTTCACCGGCCCGGGGCCTGCGTGGTAGTGAAATGACAACCCGCCTTGCCAACCGCGGGGCACGTTCGCGCCGCGAACGAAACGCAGCAACTCCGCCGCATTTCCATAACTGATCGGCACGACGGGGATGTGCGGGATGTCCATCTTGTCGGGAGCGAGTCGTGGCACGCCCTGCGTGCTGCCATAGCCTGGCGTGGACGGGTCGCCGTCCACGTTCAGAATGCTCCCACGCTGCACGCCAGCGCTGTTCCGCATCGGCCCTTCAGGATACACGTCTCCGACGACGAACCCGTCGTCTTGCGGATCACTGTAGATCAGCAGCCCGATAGCGCCGTGCTTCTCCGCCTCGCGCGCCTTGATTCCGCGGAACGATCGTCCGTACCGCGCGATCGCGATCCGGCCTTTCACCGACACGCCCATCGAATCGAGCTGGGCGTAGTCTTCGATCAGGCCGTAGTTCACGTATACGACCTCACCGGTCGCGTTTCCCTGTCCGCTGTAGCCGTTGACGGTGGGGTACTGCGGCAAGCTCGAAGTTGGATCGCCGGGTACGGGCGGCTCAGCCAGTTGTAGTTCCTTGGGCTGCGGCGACAACCGCGCCACATGCACCGAGGTCGGATGCGGCATCCACACGTCGTACGCGCGGACCTCGGTCTCGAGCCCCCACCGTTTCAGCTGCGCGATCACGTAGTCGCGCGTGCGCGCCTGCGCCGGCGTTCCCGACACATGCGCCTCACGCGAAAGCTGCTTGGAGTGCGCCGCCGCGGTGCTCGGCGATGGTCGCGTTATCGCGCTCGCCTCGAGCCGCCGCTCGCTCGCGCTGTTCGCGGCGCTGTACCCGACGAGCGGCTGCTGCGCGCGAGCCGCGGCGGCGGCCGACATGCATACCGCAACGACGATGTGAATCCGCACGTGGTATCCTCGAGAGAAGTGCATCAAACTATACGCGGCGATCGCGGTCGGCTCAGTCCTGTTGATCGAGTGCGTTGCGAATGGCGGCGCGAAGCCGCTCCTCGCGTCCGGGCCCGGTGCCGACCGCTTTCGCGATCACTCCGAATTGCTTCAGCATCTCGCCTTCGACGAAGCTCGAGCCGTCCTTCACGCCCAGCCCATCGATCGCCCGTTCGGCGAGTGCGCGCAACAAGGTTCGCGTCTCGGTGTCCAGCGCGTCGAGCGACGGCGGCGCGGCGGGCAACGTCTCCGCGCCGCGACCACCCTTGCGGCGCGGCGATTCCCACAGCGCCGCCACCGGCGCCAGCTTCACGATGAACGAACCTGGCGTATGCTCCTGGTGTCCGCTCACCACCCCGCGACGGCGAAGCACATGAAGCAGCCGGAGCACGGCTTCGCGTACGACCGATATTCCGCCCTCGCTCTGGTTTCCGCGACCGGTGATGATCAGCACTTCGGATGCTCGGTCGACCTGCTGCTGTCGGAGCCACGACTCTGCCCGCGCGGCGGCGGCGTCGGCCGAGGGCAACGATTCACGAAGATTCAGTGTGCGCTGTGTGCCGAATCGGACCTCGTCGAGCGCAGTGCGCAGCCCGTTCAGTCCGATGCGGCGTCGCGGATGCTTCATGCCGCTGAATCTACGCGTGGATCGGCGGCGCGCTGCGCCCGCCGGCGCCCAACCGTCACGCCGCGGCGCGGGTCTCGACGCGAAGATTCTTCGCAAAGCAGATCTCGGAGCAGGCGAACCGCCGAATGCACCCGAGGCAGTCGCGGCGAATCTTCTCCGGGTACCGGGCGCGATCGACGCGCTCATACCCGATTGCGGCGAAGAACTGCGGCTGCAGCGTCAACGCGAACACGTCGTAGATGCCGCGCTTGGAGGCGAGCGCTTCCACCGCGGCGACGATGGCACGCCCGACGCCGCATCCATGCGCATCGCGCGACACGGCGATAGCCGCAATCTCGGCTACCGATGGCGAATACTCCTTGAGCGCGCCGCACGCGACAATCCGGCCGCGCGAGTCGACGCCGACGACGTAGTCGTCGATCGTCAGTTCGATGCTCTCCGGAGTCCGGCGCAGCATCAACGCCTCGTCGGCGAAACCGGCGATCAGGTCGGCGACGGCGCGCGCATCCTCGGGACGCGCTCTACGAATCACCACGTTCGCGGTCACTACAGGATCTCGTCGAGAATCCTCAGGCCGGCGGCGAGGTCGTCGCGTGAGGCCACGAGCGGCGGGAGGATGCGAACGGTGTACTCGCCCGCCGAGCAAACCAGCAACCCGGCAGACAACGCCTCGTTCACGACGTGGGAGGCTGTCCCCATCACGTCGATTCCCCACATGTAGCCGAGTCCGCGCACCGCGCGAATGCGTCCGGTGCGTGCGGCCAGCTCGTTCAGTTGCGCGCCGAACCATGCGCCATTTCGCGCGACGCTGTTCAGCAGAGCGGGATCCGACAACCGCTCGAGCACATAGTTCGCCACCGACGCCAGAAACGGCCCGCCGCCGAACGTCGTTCCGTGATCGCCGGGCTTGATCGTCGACGCGATCGCCTCGGTCATGAGCACGGCACCCATCGGGAGCCCGCCCGCGATCGGCTTGGCAAGCGTCAGGATGTCCGGTTCGATCCCGAAGTGCTCGTATGCGAACAAGGTCCCGGTGCGGCCGAGCCCACACTGGATTTCGTCGAGAATGAGGGCCACGTCTCGCTCGCGCGTGAGTGCGCGGATCTCTCTCACAAACCCCGCATCCAGCACTCGGACGCCGCCTTCGCCCTGAATCGGCTCGAGAATGACCGCGGCGGTGGTCTCGGCGTCCAGCGCCACTGCCAGATCCTCGATGTCGCGCTCGACGATGAAGATCCCCGGCGCCAGCGGGCGGAATGGCGCGCGATACGAGGGGCGGTCCGTGGCTGCGAGCGTACCGAAGAGTCGTCCATGAAACGACCCGCGCAGAGCGACGATTTCGTGTTTCGTGTCGTGCAGCGATCGTCCCCAACGACGCGCGAACTTGAAGGCTGCTTCGTTCGCCTCGCCACCGGAGTTGCAGAAGAACACCTTGGATGCGAACGACTGTTCCACCAGCGCCGCCGCGAGCCGCTCACCCGGTTCGGTCGCGTAGAGGTTGGAAACGTGAATGAGGCCTTCGGCCGCTTGCTGCATCGCGGCGCGCAATCCCGGATCGCCATAGCCGAGCGCGTTCACCGCGATTCCGCTCACGAAATCCAGGTAGCGATTGCCATCCGCGTCGATGAGATGCACCCCGTCGCCGGCGACGAACGAAATCGGCGCGCGCTTGTAATTGCCAAGAAGAGCGTCGGTCGTCGGCGCAGCAGAGATCGTCATGACAATTCTCCAAAGGTCTGAATGGATGTCCCGCGGCTGGAGTCGCCAATTGCTGCGACGTCCGAGATGCGGACTCTCGGTACGCCACCCTCGATCGCCCTGAGCGCTGCCTGCAGCTTGGCGTGCATGCCGCCGACGGCGACGCCGTTAGCGAGAAGGCGACGTGCTTCAATCGCCGTCAGCCGCGGCACGACGCGGCCCTCGTGGCGCACCCCTTCCACGTCGGCAACGAGCAGCAGCTCGGCCGCGCCGAGGGCAATCGCGATCGCCGCCGCGGCATCGTCTCCATTGACGTTCAGGGCGCCACCCAGCTCGCCGCTGCCGTCACGACTCACCGGCGAGATCACCGGCAGGTACCCGCCCGACAGCAAGTGGCGCAGGAACGCGACGTTCACTCGCCCCGGCACGCCCACATGTCCGAGACGCGAGGCATCCATTGGCGTCGCCGCAATGAGCGCCGCATCCTCGCCCGAAAGGCCGACGGCGTCAACACCACTCGCGACAAGGCTCGACACAAGGCGCTTGTTCGCGCTGCCCGACAGCGCCATTCGGACGAGATCGACATCCTCCGCCGTCGTGACACGGCGTCCGTCCACGAACGTGGTGGTCACGCCGAACGCTTGTTGCAGGGCCGAAACCTCGTCGCCACCGCCGTGCACGAGGACGACGCCGCCATTTGCACGGTCCCAGCCCGCGGCCACCGCCGCTGGAAGCGCCGGGTCGCTCTGCGGTCTGCCGCCGACTTTGATGACACGAGTCACGTCGGCAACCCCGCGGTCTCTTCCAAGCCCAACATCAGGTTGGCGTTCTGCACCGCCTGGCCGGCAGCGCCCTTGAGGAGGTTGTCGATCGCCGAGGTCACGAGCAGGGTCGGCGTACGCGTGCCGGTCACCGGGGTCGCCGAAATCCGGACCACGTTCCGCCCGACCACGTCGTGGAGGCTCGGCGTCTCGGCTGTGACCTCGATGAAAGGCTCGCCGGCGTACGCTTCGCGCCATGGCTCGAGCGCATCGTCGAGCGGCGCCGCCAGGGGAACAGTGATCGTTGACAGGATGCCTCGCGCGACGGGCAGCAGATGCGGCGTGAACACCAGGTCTGCGTCAACATCCCACGCGGCCAGCGTCGCGCTCATCTCTTTCAAGTGACGATGGCTGTTGCCAATCCCATAGGCGCGGAAATCTTCCGTCACCTCAGCGAACAGGTACTCGCGCTTGGGCGCGTTCCCGGCCCCGGTGACGCCGCTCGCCGAATTCGCGATGATCGAAGCGCCGGTCGCGATGAGCCCACGAACGGCGAGTGGGGCGAGGGCGGCGAGGATCGATGTGGGATAGCAGCCGGGATTGGCCACGAGTGGCGAACCGCGAACAACCTGGCGATTGAGTTCGGTAAGCCCGTACGCAATGCCGTCGCACCCGTTGCCAGGGCGCAAATCAGCCGATAGATCAACAGCTCGCGCGCCCGCCTCGCGGGCGCGCATCACCCAATCTTTTGACGTGCCATGAGGCAGCGCGCTGAAGACGAGCTCGACATCTTGCAGCCGCGCATCTTCGGCCGCCACGAAGCGCAGCTCGCGGCCCCCGATGCGCGCAACCGCGCCCCGCTGGTCGTTTGCGCTGGCAAACGCCAACTCGAGCGCTGGATGCTGCCAAATGAGGCGACAGAGCTCCCGGCCGGCGTACCCGCTCGCGCCGAGAACTCCAACTGGAATCTTATTCACGATGAATGCATAATAATGCATGATTTCCAAGTCAATGCTTTCACGCGCGGAAGCGGCGAGTCGCACGACCCGGCGGCGAGGCTGAATGGCCAGCAAGCGTGATAGGCAGCAGGCGATCGTCCGCCTGATCGGAAGCAGCCAGATATCGAGTCAGGAGGACCTGAAACGCCTACTGGCGGCGGAGGGCTTGGTCGTCACTCAGGCGACGCTGTCGCGAGACTTACGCGATCTTGGCGTTGTGCGCGCACCCGGTGACAATGGCGCGCGCTACCTTCTGCCCGAGATGGTGTCCGATGAAGCTAAACCGTCGCTGGAGATTCTCTTACCTCAACTCTTCTCGCGTATCGATGGAGTGTCGGAGCTGATCGTCCTTCACACTCTACCGAGCGGTGCTCAGCCGATCGCAGAGGCGGTGGACGCGCAGGGTTGGCCAGAGATCATGGGGACCCTGGCTGGCGAGAATACGATCCTCATCGTTTGCCGCTCGATGGAGGCGCGGTTGTCGCTCACTGAGCGACTGCTCGACCTCGCGAACGTTCGGTGAATCAGGCCTGATTTCAGGCATTGACCGACGGTACCGAATCGACTAAATATGCAAGTGTTCTGCATAACTTTGCATATTCAGGAGCCTCCATGCCCCGCACGATCGTGCTCGCCTATTCCGGTGGTCTCGACACCTCCATCATCGTTCCCTGGCTCAAAGAGAACTACGATGGCGCACGCGTCATCTGCGTCGCCGCCGACATCGGCCAAGGGAAGGACGAGCTCGCGGGTGTGCGCGCCAAGGCACTCGCTTCGGGAGCCGACGAGTGCTACGTGGAGGACCTGCGCGAGGAGTTCGTTGAATCCTTCATCTATCCGACGCTTCGCGCCGGTGCGATCTACAATCGCAAGTACCTGCTCGGCACGTCGATGGCGCGGCCGCTCATCGCGCGCCGGCAGGTCGAGGTCGCGCGCGAAGTTGGCGCTGACGCGCTCGCGCACGGATGCACGGGCAAGGGCAACGATCAGGTTCGCTTCGAGTTGACGTATGCCGCTTTCGCCCCGGACCTGCCTGTCATCGCGCCTTGGCGGGAGTGGGACATTCGCAGTCGTGAGGACGCCATCGCCTATGCGGAATCGCGCGGCATTCCGGTCGCCGCCACGCGTCAGAAGATCTATTCGCGAGACGCCAACCTCTGGCACCTTTCGCACGAGGGTGGCGTCCTCGAGAACCCCAATGCCGCCCCGCCGGACGATCTCCTGATGTTGACGCGGACGGTGACCGAAGCGCCGGATACGCCGGAGACCGTCACCATCGGATTCGACGGCGGGACGCCAGTTACCGTCAATGGGACCGCGCTCTCGCCTGTGGATCTGATTTCCACGCTGAACGCCATTGGTGGTCTGCATGGGTGCGGCGTCGTCGACCTCGTCGAGGATCGACTCGTTGGCATGAAGTCGCGAGGCGTATATGAGACGCCGGGCGGCGCGTTGCTTTACACGGCGCACTCGGAGCTCGAACAGCTCGTACTCGATCGCCGCACGCTTGCGGCCAAGGATCTCATCGCGCCTCGCTACGCGGATCTCGTCTACGAAGGTCGGTGGTGGACCACCGAGCGCGAAGCATATGACGCGTTCGTCGGCGTCACTCAGGAGCGCGTGACCGGATCGGTGTCGTTGCGGCTGTACAAGGGTTCTGCCGCGGTTGTCGGCCGGCAGAGCGAGCATGCATTGTACGACGAGCGGTTCGTCACATTCGGGGAGGATGACGTGTATCAGCAGAGCGACGCCGCTGGATTCATTCGGTTGTTCGCGCTGCCGAGTCGCGTCCGGGCGCTCAAGGACCAGGAACTCGGGCTCGCGCCTGCGCCAGCCGCTCCGGAGCCGTCGGTCGAACCGACGTTGCAGATCGCGTGACGACGGTGGAGTTGCGGGCAACGCCGGCGCACGCTCACAAACTCTGGGGCGGCCGGTTTGCGGCGGGAGCGGCGGCGGACTTCGAGAACCTGAATAACTCGATCGGCGTCGATTTCAGGCTGTGGCCATTCGATGTGCGTCTGTCCAAAGCCTGGGCTATGGCGTTGTACAAGGCTGGCGTGCTCACCCTCGA
>DATJHY010000032.1:0-16259 GCA_035493635.1 Gemmatimonadaceae bacterium
ATACAGCCGGATAAAGCCAAGTCGTTGAGACATCGGAGTGATCTCGCTCCACGGCACGGGCACCTCCTGGGGTGCCCGAATCTGTGGTCGACCTCACCCATCATCCCGGTCTAGCGCTCACCCCTCCTCCCGAGCCGTACCCTCAAGTCGCGTAACATTCAATCACTCCGTCTGGTCGCCGCCCCAAGCTATTAACTAGCTTGGACATCGCTCGATCGTGCGCCGTGGTACGTGCGCGTTATACAGCATAGCCATGTCGTATAACACGCCAGACCGAGTCCCGAATCGCCGAGCGACGAAAATCGAGGCCATCTCGTTGCCGCCGGCTGGCTTCGGCGCATCGCGCACAGGCGGACCCGGCTCGGTTTGGAGCCGCCGTCATTCGGACATCGCCGCTACCCGCGCCACCCCTCCGCGCGCAGCGCTTCCTCGAGCGCTCCCACAAACCGCTCCACCCGCGGCACCTGCGCGTTGTAGCCCATCACGCCAACGCGCCACACCTTGCCCGCCAATGCGCCAAGGCCGCCGCTCATCTCCACGCCCATCTCGAGCAGCCGCCGTCGCACTTTCGCTTCATCCACGCCCGGCGGTGTGTTGACCACGTTGATCGTCGGACATCGATTCGCCGGGGGTGGGAAGAGGGACAGGCCGAGTCGGTCGAGTCCGGCCACGAGCGCCTCGTGTGCGGTCTGGTGTCGGGCCCAGCGCGCCTCGAGCCCCTCCTCGAGAATCAATCGCAGCGCTTCGTGGAATCCATAGATCATCGCCACGGGCGCCGTGTGATGGAATGCGCGCGTGCGCGCACCGCTCTTCTCGCCCCAGTACTGAAAGAGCAGCGACAGGTCGAAATACCACGTCGTCGGCTTGTGCTTACGCGCGCGCACCGCCTCCATCGCGCGCGGGCCGACGGTGATGGGGGCGAGTCCGGGTGGCGCGCCGATGCACTTCTGGCTGCACGAGCCCGCGGCATCCACGCCCATCGCGTCGATCTCGATCGGCACTCCGCCGAGCGAGGTGACACAGTCGATCGCCACGAGCGCCCCATAGCGCCGCGCCACCTCGACCATCGGCGCGATCGGCTGCAGCGCGCCGGTCGTCGTCTCGGCGTGCACGAACGCCACGAGCTTTGCCGGGCGCTGCTCGAGCGCCGCGGCCACCTGCGCCGGATCGACCACCTCGCCTTGCGCCACCTCGATCGTCCGAACGTCGGCGCCGGCGCGGCGCGCCATCTCGGCGAGCCGTTGGCCGAAGTACCCGATCACACACACGATCGCGCTGTCGCCCGGCTCGAGCAGATTCATCATGATCGTCTCGAGGCCGGCGGAGCCGGTCGCCGAGATCGGCAGCGTATGATGATTCTCCGTGCGGTACACGGCGCGAAGCGCGCCCATCGTCCGATCCATCACCTCGACGAAGTAGGGATCGAGGTGCCCGACCGGATTCGCCGTCATCGCCGCGAGCACCCGCGGGTCCGGGTTGCTCGGTCCGGGTCCCATAAGCAAACGCTCGGGCGGGTTGATCGGCGGCGGAGCGTGCACAGGTGCGGAGGTCGGCCCGGCGGTCGTCGTCATGCGAGCCCCAGCTTTTGCGCGAGTCCGATGCGCTGCAGCTTGCCCGTCGCGCCCACCGGAATCTGATCCAGAATGAGGATCTTCCGCGGCACCTTGTACGGTGCGAGTCGCGCGGAGGCGAACTCGCGCAGCTCCTTGTCGGTGGCGGCGACGCCCTGCCGCAGCACGATCGCCGCGGCCACGTCTTCGCCCAGCATGTCGTGCGGCATCGCGAAGGTCACGCACTGGTGCACCGCGGGATGCTCCATGATGATCTCGTCCACCTCGCGCGGCGAGATCTTTTCCCCGCCACGATTGATGATCTCCTTGAGGCGACCGGTGATCGCGACGTATCCGTCCTCGTCCATCACGCCCTGGTCGCCGGTGCGGAACCAGCCGTCGTAGAACGCGTCGGCGTTCGCCTTTGGATTGTTCTCGTAGGCCGTCATCACGTTCGGGCCTTTGATAACGATCTCGCCGGTGCGACCGCGCGGCACCTCCGTGCCGGTGTCGTCGACGATGCGGATCGCCGGCCCACCGCTTGGGCCCACCGTGCCCGGCTTGCGTGGGCCGGTCAACGGATTGCTCGCCATCTGGTGCGCGGCCTCGGTCATGCCGTACGCCTCCACCACCGGCACGCCGAACACGCGCTCCAGCTCGGCGATCACCGTCGGCGGCAACGCCGACGACGACGATCGAATGAACCGCAGTCGATGGTTTTTGAGAACTTCCTGATTGCCCGGTGCGCGGAGCAGAATCGCCTGGTGCATCGTCGGCACGCCTGTGTACCAGGTCGGTTTCACCTCGTCGAGCCAGGTGAAGAACTTGAGCGCGTTGAACCCCGGCGTGCAGCACACCTCGCCGCCGGCCGCCAATGGCGCCGAGAGCGCGGCGATGAGGCCATGAATGTGGAAGAGCGGCATGATTACCATGCCGCGGTCGTTTGCCGTGAGCTTGAGCGTGTTGCGGATGTTCGCGGCCGACGCGGCGATGTTCTTGTGCGCGAGCGGAACGATCTTGGGACGCGACGTGGTGCCTGACGTGTGCAGCACGAGTGCGATGTCGTCGGGGGTCGCGGCGCGCACCGGCTGCGACGCACCGCCGCCGCCCTCGTACTGCAGCTCGAACGTTCCCGCGCCCCGCTCGGGATGCGCCACGAGTCGCGCGATGGGAATGTTCAGCTTTTGTGCGACGCCGATCGCCGGCGTCTCCTTGCCTGCCGCCACCACGAGCAGCTTGGCGCGAAGATCCGTGAGATAGAACTCGAGTTCCTCGGCGCGATAGCTCGGATTGAGCGGCGCGGCCGTGGCCGCGGATCCGATGCCGAGAAACGCCGCCGCCATCTCCGGACCGTTGTCGAGCACGATGCCGACCCGGTCGTTGGGTCCGATGCCGTGCGACGCGAGCGATGCCGCGATGTCGGCGACCAGCGCGCGGAGGCCGCGATAGCTGAGTGGTGTGCCGCCCGGGGCGCTCAGCGCCGGCGCGTCGTCGGCGCCTGTGTTCAAGAGCTCTGAAATGGTTCCCGCAGTCATGCTGATTGTACCGTGTGAGTCGTTGCCAGTGATTCGCCCGCGCTCAACGTCAACCTTCCCTTGGCCTCCGCCAGCCGCTTCGCCAACAGGCTCGCCAGCGCGTATACCGTGTCGATGTGCGGCGTTGGTGTTTGCGTCAGCCGGCCCAACTCGACGACGGCGCCGACGAGCGCCTCGATCTCCATCGGCCGTCCGGCCTCGACGTCCTGCAGCATCGACGTCTTGTGCTCGCCAACCTTCTCGGCGCCGGCGACGCGCTTGTCGATCCCAACTCGAAAAGTAACGCCAAGCTTGTTGGCGACCTGTTCTGCTTCTTGCATCATCTGGATGCTCAACTCGCGGGTCAGCGGGAATTGCAGCAATCCCACCAGCGTCGCGTGCGTCAGCGCGCTGATCGGATTGAAGCTCAGATTGCCCCACAGCTTGAGCCAGATCTCGCTCCGGATGTCGGCGATCACCGGCGCCTTGAATCCCGCGCGCGTGAACGCCCCCGCGATCGCCCGCACGCGGTCACTCGTCGAGCCGTCCGGTTCGCCGAGTGTGAACCGTCTTCCCTCGACCACGCGCACCACGCCGGGAGCTTCCAGCGTCGCCGCGGGATAGACCACCGATCCGATTACGCGGTCGGCGTCGATCGAGCGAGCGATCGAGCCGTCGACATCGGCGGACCGCACGGCCGTTCCTTCGTACTGGCCGCCGTGCTTATGGAAATACCACCAGGGAATCCCGTTCTGCATCGTGACGATCGCCGTGTCGTCCCGGCAGAGTGCGCCAATACTCTCCGAGACCGCGGCCACCTGGTGCGCTTTGACCGCGAGCACCACGAAGTCCTGCAGGCCGGCCTCGCTCGTCCGCTCACAGACGCGTGGACGCGCGACGGTTTCGCTGCCGTCTTCCCCGATGACGCGCATTCCATCGCTGGCGATGGTCCGGAGATTGGCGCCACGCGCGATGAAGGTGACCTCTTCGCCTGCCGCCGCAAGCCAGCCGCCGACGTAGCCGCCGATCGCCCCCGCGCCAACGACGGCGATCTTCACGCGGCTGGTGCTCGATCCCGTGTGCGCATCGGGCGCAGCACGAAGATCGCGAGCAGCGCGGCAGCGAAGTTCATGATCGCCGCGGTGACGAAGACACCGGGCCATCCGATGGTCGTTGCCGCCACCACGCTGCTCAGTGGCACGAACAGCGACGCGACGCCTTTGGCGACGTAGAGCAATCCGGCATTGGCCGACGCGAACTGGCGACCGTAGGCGTCGCCGCAGATCGCCGGGAAAAGACTGTAAATCTCGCCGTAGGCGAAGAACACCAGCCCCGTGAAGATCACGAACCCGATCGGATTCGCGCCGAAGTTGCCGAGCAGCAGGAGAACTCCGCCCTCGATGGTGAAGGCGATCATCATGGTGTGCTCGCGTCCCACGTGATCGGACATCCATCCAAAGAACGGCCGACTCACGCCGTTCAGCACGCGACTCATCGACAGGGCGAACGGAAGCGCGAGCATCGTCACGCCGAGCACGGACACCGACGATTTGGACACGCCGAAGTCCCGCGCGATCGGCGTGAGTTGCGCCGTGGCGATGAGCCCGCCGACCGCGGTCAGCACGAACATCGCGAACATGACCCAGAACGCCCCCGAGCGCAGCATCTCGAGGGGCGTGTATTCCTTGGCGCGAACCGCCGCGGTGCCTCGCATCGGTGTGGCCCGGCTCTTTGCGAACTCGGAGTCTGGCGCCTTGAGGAACCACGCGACAAGAAAGACCACGGCGCCCTGCAGAAGACCGAACTTGAAGAACGTCTCCTCGTAGCCCTGCGTCTTGATCATCGTCGCGATGGGGTACACCGTGAGCGCCGACCCGGCGCCGAACCCCATCGCCGTGATTCCCGCTGCCAGGCCGCGCCGGTCCGGGAACCACTTGAGCGCGTTGCCGACGCAGGCGCCGTACACCGCGCCGGCGCCGATCCCGCCGACAACGGCCCCCAGATACAGCATCGGCAGCGTGTCGGCTCCGGCGTTGATCACCCACGCCAGCGCGACGAGGCCGCCTGCCGCAACGCCGACGAACCGCGGCCCGAAGCGGTCGACGAGATAGCCTTCAATCGGGACGAGCCAAGTCTCCACCAATACGAAAACGCTGAACGCCACCTGGATTTCGGACAGGCTCCACCCGTGAGCTTCGTGAATCGGATTCACGAACAACGTCCAGCCGTACTGGAGGTTGGCGATCATGGACATGCAGACCACGCCCAGGCTCAATTGCCACCAGCGCCCGAAATGGAACGCGACGGCGCGCCCGGAGGGGATCGTTGCGGCTTGAGTCATTGCTCATCCATCCACGGAGTCTTGGTCGCGCCAAGGATACCGCGCGACCCGCTCTCTGGCGAGGGCTCGAAACGCTACACCGCTTCGACCGCGTCGTCCGTCAACGAGGCGCTTCGACGCTCGCGCGGCGCGACCAATCGCGCGGAGTCATAGAGAAAGACGGTTGACGCCCGTGGCGCCGTAACAAATTCTGTCTGGACGCACCATCCGCGCCGACAGACTTACTCCGCTCGCAGCGCCACCGCCGGGTCCACGCGCGCCGCTCTCGCGGCCGGCAACCAGCACGCCGCGACGCCCACGGCGGCCAGCACGAGCGCCACGCCCCCGAGCGTGACCGGATCGTGGGGCGTCACGCCGAACAACAGACTGCGCAGCAAGCGCGCCGCGAAAAGCGCCGCGGCAAAGCCCAGGGTCAGTCCGAATGCGAGCAGCACGCCGCCCTCGCCAAGCACCATGGAACGAACGCGCCGCGCGTCGGCGCCGAGACTCATGCGAATGCCGATCTCGGCGGTACGCGAGCTCACCGAGAATGCGAGCACACCGGCGATGCCGACCATCGCGATCACGAACGCCAGGGTCCCGAATGAAGTGATGAAGAGGGCGTTCAAGCGCCGCGGAGCAACGTTCTCGTCGCGAATCTGATCGATCGTCCGAACTCTCTCGATCAGTTGTCGCGGCGCGACGTCGTGAATCGAGCGGAGGATCGTCGCCTGCAATTCGGCCGGATCCGCGCTCGTTCGCACGACGAGGGCGCCGTTGAGGATCATCTCCTGCGCGAACGGCACATAGACCGTCGGCGTCGGCTCATTGTCGAGCCCACGGTCGCGCGTGTCGCCCACGATCCCCACTACGGTTCGCCAGTCGCCCCTGAACGGCGTGAACTTCAGCACCTCGCCGGTCCACGCGATGCGCTGGCCAACGGGATTCAGGTCGCCGAAAAGCTGCTTGGCGAATGACTCGTTGAGCAGGACGACCAGACCCGAGCCGCGCCGATCGGTCGACTGAAACCCGCGCCCCGCGAGAAGCGGAATGCCGGCGGCGGCGAAATAGCCGGTGTCGGCGCCCTTCATCGCGGCGTGCGGCGTGGGCCGGTTTGGCGGCAGCACGCGGCCTTCGGCCTTGAGATCGAAGTCGACCATCGAATTGCGCAGCGGCGCGGTGGACCCGATCGACGCCATCTCCACGCCGGGCAGCGCCGCAACGCGGTCTCGGATTCGCTCGTACTTCGCGAGGTTCTCGGGCTGCTTCATCACCTCGCGCAGCAGATCGCCTTGAAGCGGCAGATCGATGGTGAGCACGTGCTCGGCGTGCACTCCGGTGTCGACCGACTGCAGCTTGGCGAGCGTGCGAACGAGCAGGCCCGCGCCGGTGAGGAGCACCATGCACACCGCGATCTGCGCCACGACGAGCGAGCGCTGGAATCGCTGACGGCCGCGGCCCAGTGTCGAGCGCCGGCCCACGGGAGCGAGCGACGTGGCGAGCGCGCGATCGCCACCGATTCGTGGAATGAACGAGAGCCCGAACGCAGCCGCGATACTCGTCGCCAGTCCCACGCCGAGCACCACGGCGTCCATACGAATCTCGTAAGCGCGCGGCGAGAATTGCGCGGCGAATGCGACGAGCAGCTTGAGTCCCGCGAACGCCACGAGCACGCCGATCGCGCCGCCGATCAACGCGAGCGTGAGGTTCTCGATGACGAGCAGCCGGCGGAGCCGCGCCGTTCCGGCGCCAAGCGCGGCGCGCACCAGCATCTCGCGCTCGCGTCCCACGCCACGCATGAGCGTGAGGTTGGCGACGTTGGCGCAGGCGATCAGCAGCACGAATGCCGCGGCGCCCATGAGCAGCCAGAACATCCGCGCTGATCGCTCGTTCACCGCCTGGCGCAACTGAGACACGCCGATCTCGTAGTGCGCGGCCTTCTCGTATGCCTCGGGATGATCGTGAAACAGATTGGACGAGATACGAGCGATCTCCGCGCGTGCCTGCTCGACGGTCGCGTTGGGGGCCAGATGCGCGAACAGCTCCGACATGCGATGGGAGCGATCGGTCACCATCGTCGCGCTGAGGTGGTGCGGGCTCGTGACCGTGTTGGCGTAGATGTCGGTGGGCCGTGGGTACAGCGGTGCGCGCTGCACCACGCCGACGATCGTCACGACCATGTCGTTTAGCCTGACCGTGCGGCCGATGACCTTGGGGTCGCCGCCGAAACGATCCATCCAATAGTCATATGAGAGTACGGCGACCGGCGCCGCGGCCGCTCCGTCGTCGCGCGTGCTCGTGAGGCGCCCGAGCACGGGCTCGAGACCCATCACGTCGAAGTAGTTGCCGCTGACGATGCCGACACGCAAGCGCACCGGCTGGCCGTCGCTCCCGACGAGCGTGTACGGAACGGCCGACGAGTACTCGGCGATCGCCGACAATGTCTTGGCGCCCGCGCGGTAGTCCGCGATCTCCGGAACGGAGAAGAGCACGTTCGCCTGTTTCGCCGCCGGCGCCGACTGGCGGAGGTACAGGAGGCGCTCGCCGTCGCGGTTGGGCAGCGGCCTGAGAAGTGTGCCATGCAGCAGCGTGAACATCGCAGTGTTCACGCCGATGCCCAACGCCAGCGTGAGCACGACCGCCGAAGCGAACCCGCGATTGCGCCGCAACGACCGCACGGCGAACGACACGTCGTGCCATGACTCCTCGAGCCAGCGCGTGCCGCGCGCGTCGTGGTGACTCTCCCGCCACTTCTCGACGCCGCCAAAGGCGACGAGCGCTCGCCGGCGCGCTTCGTCCGGCGAAAGGCCGTGCAACCTCGCCAGCTCGGCGGCTTCCTGGTCGATGTGGAATCGGAACTCCTCCGCCAACTCACGCTCGACGTCCGAGCGATGAATGAGCGCGCGAACTCGCCGAGCCAATCGACGATACCACATCGGGACCTCCCTGCCGTCTCAGGTAGCGCTTAACACGTGCTCGACCGCGGTCAGAAACGACTGCCACTGGTTTTGCGACTTCGCGAACTGCTTTTTGCCGAGCGGCGTGAGCTCGTAGATCTTGGCGCGCTTTCCCTCGGCGGAAATGCCCCATGTCGCCTCGATGAAGCCGGCGTCCTCGAGGCGATACAGCGCGGGATAGAGCGACCCCTGTCCGACGTCGAGCGCCTCCTGTGACAGTTGCCGGATGCGCTTGGAGATTCCCCACCCGTGGAGCGGTCCGAGGGTGAGCGTCTTGAGCACGAGCAGATCGAGCGTGCCCTGGAGGAGGTCGGTTTGTTGGCTCATTTGGTCGCGAAGGGGCCATGCCTCGACATTCGACAACATAATTGGGCGCGTGTTGTCGGATGTCAAGGGTAGCGGCTCTGCCACGGTCGCGCGGCGGGGTCGCACGGGCGGAGCATTGGGCCAAGTCCCTCTTGCCATCCAAGATGAGCGGTGCTACTCTTGGTGACCAAGAGGTGCGGTTCCAGGAGCGGCGATGGCCACCGAATCGACCGACGTCATCCAGGGCACCCTGGACATGCTGATTCTGAAGAGCCTCAGCCTGCAGCCGATGCACGGCTTCGGGATCGCACAGCGCATCGAGCAGATCAGCACCGGCGTCTTTCGCGTCAATCCCGGATCGCTGCTGCTTGCGTTTCAGCGCCTCGAGCGCGCCGGCTTCATCGAACACGAATGGCGCGCGAGCGAGAACAATCGCCGCGCCAAGTACTACACGCTCACCAAAAAGGGCCGGTTGAAGCTGGAGACCGAGAGGCGCGAATGGGAGCGGCGCACTGCCGCCATCGCGCGGCTCCTCGAGGCATGAGGCGGTTTGATGTCACTTGGATCGCTAGTTCACGGATTGCGCCGCCTCTTCCATAGAGACGTCGCCGATCGCGAGCTCCAGGACGAGATCGACCATTATCTCGAGCTCTCGGCACGCGAGCACGTACGTCGAGGCATGTCGCGAGCCGATGCAGATCGCGCCGCGCGAATCGAGTTCGGCGGTGTTGAGGTGGCTAAGGAACTGGTGCGCGGCGGCGGGTGGGAAGCGGCCGTCGACACGTTGTGGCGCGATCTGCGCTACGCCGCGCGGACCATGCGACGCAACCCGGGCTTCACGACGATCGCCTGCGTCACGCTGGCTCTGGGGATCGGCGCGACGACCGCGATGTTCAGCGTCGTGAACGGCGTATTGTTGCGACCGTTGCCGTACCAGGACGCTCGACGACTCGTGCAGATCTGGACGGACGATCGCGCCCGCGGCCTCCACCGGGAGCAGACGGCCTCGCGCACGATCAGCGACTGGCGCGAAGACAACCGAACATTGACTGACGTCGCGTTCTACAACGTCGGGCGCGCCACGATCGGCGAAGGCGCGACACGCGAGCGATCGCGCGGCGCACTCGTGTCGGGCAATCTGTTTGCCGTCCTCGGCGTAGCACCGGTGCGGGGACGCGCGGTGTCGCCAGCCGACGAGCGCGAGGCGGCGGATGTCGCCGTCATCAGCCACTCGCTCTGGCAGCGGCGCTTCGGTGGCGATTCGGGCGTCGTGGGCAAAACCATCTATATGGAAGACGCCGGAAAGGGCAGGTCCGAACTCCTCCGCATCATCGGCGTGATGCCGGCCGACTTCTATTTCCCCGACCGGCAGACGGAGTTCTGGCGTCCGGCGACGACCTATTGGCGGTTCGAGCGGGAGAGCGTCGAACGCTTCGCTGATTGGGCGCGCCGGTGGACCGCGGTCGGGCGACTGCGGCCCGGCACCTCTCTGGACGATGCCCGCTCAGATCTCGCCACGATCGGCCGGCGATTGTCCGCGCTCTACAGGAGCGACCGATCGGACTTCCCGGGCTGGGGGACGAACGTCGAGCCGATGCTCGACGGCATCGCGGGAAGGACCCTGCAGTCGGCGCTCTGGCTGCTGCTCGGCGCGGTGTCGCTCGTTCTCCTCGTGGCGTGCGCGAACACCGCGAATCTGCTTCTCGCGCGCGGCGCCGCGCGGCAGCACGAATTCGCGCTGCGACGCGCGCTGGGCGCGAGCCGAATCCGATTGCTTCGGCAGCTGGTGATCGAGAGCGTGATGCTCGCCATGGTCGGCGGCGCGCTCGGCGTGGCGTTCGCCTTCGCGGCCACGCGTTTGCTCACCGTCACGGCATCGGCACAGCTGCCGCGCATCCAGGACGTCGGCGTCGACGGCCGCGTTCTGGTCTTCGCAGTGGCCGTGTCGCTCGTGTCGGGCATCGTGTTCGGCATCGTGCCGGCGCTCCGCGTGTCCGGCGCCGACGCCGCTCTCGCGCTCAACGAGAGCCGCGGCATTGGACTCACGCGGCGAGGACGACGAGTGCGCGGACTGCTCATTGCCGGCGAGTGTGCCGTCACCATCGTGTTGCTCGCCGGCGCCGGCCTGGTGCTGCGGAGCCTCGAGCGCCTGCACGCGGTCGATCCGGGATTCGATCCGAGCAATGTACTCACCGTCCGCGTCGAATTTCCCGCGGACCACGCATCGTCCAACTCGGAAGAGACCCGCGGCGCGCAAGCCGAACAAATGCGCGCGCGGGCGCGCGAGCAGGCGCTGAGCGAGCTCGCGATACGCATCGGGGCAATCGGCGGCGTCGAGAGCGTCGGATTCGTGGACGACATGTTCATCTCAGGCACGGCGAACACCGCCATCGCGATTCCCGGCCGGCCCGACTCCCTGCACGGCGAGCTCAATGACGGTGCGGTAACGCCAGGCTTCTTTCGCGCGTTGCGTGTGCCGCTGCAGCGTGGCCGCTATCTGAGTTCGGCCGATGCGGAGACCAAGATCCGCGCGCTCTGGCCGCCCGTGGTGCCAGGAGGCAGCCTCGCCGAGCGCGAGGCCACATCGTTCGCCGAGCCCGTGGTGGTGAACGAGGCATTCGCGCGGCGCTTCTTCCCGAGCGAAGATCCGATCGGTAAACGGTTCTGCATCGATCCAACCAACAAGACGTACTGGTACGAGATCGTGGGTGTCGTGGGTGACATGCACCGGCAAGGGCTCGATCACCCGCCGATTCCCGAATACTTCGGGCCGTTGATTCCCATGCCGTCGGCCCGCAGCGACCTCCTCGTGCGGACGCGCGGCGATCCGCTCGCGCTGGCACCAACGATTCGCGAGATGGTGCTGGCGGCGTTTCCCGGTGGGCTCGTTCCGAGCGTCTCGACCGCCGAGCGCCAGTTGGGCGACTTCAACGCCCAACGGAACTTCCAGGCATGGCTTTTCGCTACGTTCGCGCTGCTGGCCCTGTCGCTGGCCGCAATCGGCATCTACGGCGTCGTGCAATTTGCCGTCGCCGAGCGGACACGAGAAATCGGCGTACGCATAGCGCTCGGGGCTGCCGCACCGGAAGTGGTGCGTCTGATCGTGGGCCAGGGAATGCGCGCGCCAATGCTCGGCCTGACGATCGGCGTCGCGGCCGCGCTTGCGCTCACGCGCCTGATCGCCGGCCTTCTCTTCGGGACCAGCCCGGCCGACCCGGTCACGTTCACCGGGGTCGCCTTCGTGCTCGGTGCGGCGGCGTTGTGCGCGTGCCTGATCCCGGCGCGGCGCGCGGCGGCGATGCCACCGATGGATGCGCTGCGCCAAGACTGACTGTACACAGTCGCACGAGTGGGGAATTCGCGGAGTCGACGATCTGGGCACGGTCGTGCATTTTTCGCGGATGCCGATTTCCGCCCTGCCGTCCCTGTTGCGAAACACCCTGGCGTTGTTCGCGTGTGCCGCTGTCTCCGCAGCCGCGCAGTCGTCCGCTGCTCCGTCGCCGGCAACCGTGGCGCGCACCGGCACCGCGCCGTTCGTCGAACACCCGCCGGTGGTCGACGGCCGCCTCGACGACGCCGCCTGGCGCGGCGTTCCAGTGTTCGACGGCTTCGTGCAACGCGAGCTGCACGAGGGCGATCAGGTGAGCGAGCGTACCGAGGTGCGGATCGTCACCGACGGCGAAGCACTCTACGTGGGCGCGTGGCTGTTCGACCGCGACACCAGCGGCATCGTGCCCGGTGAAAAAATCCGCGACGTCCCGCTCGACAACAGCGACTACTTCGCGATCATCCTCGATACCTATCTCGATCGGCAGAACGGATTCGTCTTCGCGACGACGCCCGCTGGAGTGGAATACGACGGCCAGGTTGCGAAGGAAGGCGAAGGCGGCGGCATCAGCGTCACCGGCCAATCGCGCGCCCAGTCCGGATCGATGGGCGGCTTCAACTTGAACTGGGATGGAAGCTGGACGGTGCGCACGTCGAGCGACTCCGCCGGCTGGTACGCCGAGTTCCGCATTCCATTCTCGACGTTGCGCTACGGGTCGGGCGGGGGCCAGACGCAGTCGTGGGGGCTCAACCTGTCGCGCGGCATCCGGCGAAAGGGAGAGGACGCGTACTGGGCGTTCATTCCACGACAGTTCAACCTCTACCGGCTGTCGCGCGCCGGGACGCTCGAGGGTCTCAAGGTCCCGACCCAGCGACTCGCCACGATCACGCCGTACGTGCTGGGCGGCACCCGGCGCGACTTCGCCGTCGATGCCCGGATGCGCCGCACGACCGAGGTTGGCGGAGACGCGAAGTATGGACTCACGCCGAGTCTCACGCTCGATCTCACGTACAACACCGACTTCGCGCAGGTCGAAGTCGACGAGCAGCGCACGAACCTCACGCGGTTCTCGCTCTTCTTTCCCGAGAAGCGTCCGTTCTTTTTAGAGAATGCTGGTCTCTTCTCGGCGGGCACGCCGCAGGCCGTGGACCTCTTCTTCACGCGGCGCATTGGGATCGACACGCTAGGCACGCCCGTTCCGATTCGCGGCGGCGGGCGGCTCACGGGCCGCGCGATGGGACTCAATGTCGGCGCGCTCGAGATCGTGACCGACGGGTTGGCCGGCGGCCAGCCCGCCAACAGCTATTCCGTGGTCCGCGCCGTTCGCGAGTTGCCGTCGCACTCGCGTGTGGGGCTGATCGCGGTCGAGCGCCTGGCGACGAAGAGCTCGAGCGACCGGAACGGCACCTACGGTTTCGACGGGCGTGTGGGCATGAGCGACGCGTGGACGCTCGATTGGTGGGGAGCCAAGACCTCGACGCCTGATCGGCGCGGCGACGACCTTGGCTACAGCATGCGCGGCGCGTACACCACGTCGAGCTGGAACAACAGCGCGCGCGTCGTCGCCGTGGGGAGCAACTTCAATCCCGAAGTCGGCTTCCTGAATCGCACCGGCGGCTATCGGTACTACGAGCTGTCGGTGATGCACTTCGTACGACCCGGGTGGAAGTGGCTCAAGGACTGGGATCCGCACTCGAGCTATCGCGGCTACTACAACCTGGACGGCTCCTGGCTCAACGCGCAGTTCCATTTCGATCTCACGGAGCTGGAGCTCGCGAACGGCGGAAAGTTCGGGCCCGAGCTCAACGTCTTCCACGAAGGCCTCAAGGCGCCGTTCGAGATCGGCCCCAACGTGACGCTGCCCGTGGGCTCGTACGACTACGCCGTCGTGGGACTCGACTGGGCGACGAACCCGAGCGCGCCCTTCTCGTTCGTGCTGCGCGGCGATTTCGGGCCGTTCTACAATGGTATGCGCAATGGCGGCAACGTCGCGTTCACATACCGCGAAGGCGCCACGCTCTCGTCGTCGTTCATCTTCGACTACAACGACGTCCGGCTCAACGAGGGGTCGTTCATTCGCCAGCTCATCGGGACGCGGCTGGCGTATTTCTTCACGCCGCGCGTATTCGCGCAGACGCTCGTGCAGTACAACAACCAGCAGCGCGTGTGGACGGCGAACGCGCGATTCGGCTGGCTCGGCACGGCGGGCACCGGTCTTTTCGTCGTCTTCAACGATGGCGAGGAGGCCGACGGCTACTTCCACTGGACGCGGCCGCAGACGCGATCGCTCATCGTGAAGTTCACGCGGCAATTAGGAACGGGCGGCTGAACTGACCTGTGGGCGGCCGGCCGTGATCACCGGCCCCTCCCGGGCCTCGCGCGAATCCGGTCGGCATGTCATGTTGAGCGGCACCACACCCGCCAGGCGAACATCGCGTGCTGTTCCGGCGCATTCTCCCGCTGCTGCTGCTCGCGCGAACTGCCACCGCGCAGGTTACGGATACGGCTCGTCCCGTTCCGAGCGCGCGAGTCAGCGGCGTGGTGTACGATAGCATCGCCCAGGCGCCGCTCGCCGGCGCGATCGTGCAACTCGTCGCCGCGGATGATCCGGCGAGCTTCAGCCGAACGACCAGCTCCGACTCGCGCGGACGATTCGCCTTCGACCCCGTGCCGGACGGTCGCTACACACTCGGCTTCTTTCACCCGATGCTGGATTCGCTCGGCATCGAGTCACCGGAACGGGACCTCGTGGTTCGCGGCGAGCGCTCGGTCAGCGCCGATCTCGCGATTCCATCCGCGGAGCGCATTCAATCCGCGGTCTGCGGCGCCGGCAAGCAGAACGGCGTCGTTCTCGGATACGTCCGCGATGCGGCGAGCCGCGCGCCCTTGGCCGGCGTCGCCGTAAGCGTGACATGGGTCGAGCTCGTGATGAGCACGCGAAGACTGGAGCGTCGCACGCCGCGTCTCGCCGCGACGACAAGCGAGAGAGGTTGGTTCGCGCTGTGCGGCACGCCGAGACCGGGCACGATCGCGATCATCGCCAACCGGGGAGCCGATAGCACGGATATGATCGAAGTAGAGATGCCCGCCGACGGCTTCATGAGGCGCGAGCTCTATCTCGGCCCGGCGCGCTGGGTCGCCGGCGCTGACACCGCGTCGCGGCGAGACACGCTCGCGAGTCCGCCACGGCTGCTGCATGCCGGCGCCGGCAGGCTGAGTGGCACGGTCGTCAATTCGGTGGATGGTCAGCCTGTCGCCGGGGCGCGCGTCGGAATCGCCAATGGTCCGCAAGCGCGCGCGAACGAGCGCGGTGAGTGGACGATTGCGGACGCGCCGGCGGGGACGCGGGTGCTCGAGGTGCGCGGCGTCGGCTTCTATCCGGTGCGGATTCCCGTACACGTGCTCGACGACGCGGCGCCGGTACGAGTCGCGCTGTCGACGACCGAATCCGTGCTCGACACCGTAAAGGTCAACGCCACGCGGATGATGGACCGGCAGAGGGCTGGCTTCGAGGACCGGCGCCGGCGCGGCCAAGGCCACTATCTGACGGCCGAAGATGTCGCGCGGCGGCAGCCCGTCGTCACCTCGGACCTCTTTCGCATGATGCCCGGCGTCCGCGTGGACGGCCGAGCCAACGTCACGGTGCGCGGCGGCCTGGGTTGGTGTGCGCCCGCACTCTACCTCGATGGCAACTATATGGAGCAGCTCAGTGCCGGGGACATCGACACGTGGGTCCAACCGTCCGAGATCATCGGCGTGGAGGTCTACACCGACATCTCAGCGCCGCCCGAATTTCAATCTCGCGCGAATGGCTGCGGAAGCATCGTGGTCTGGACGAACCTCGACCAAACGGGCAAACAGCCCCTGTCGAAGAAACGACTTCTGGTTGGCCTGACCGTGACCCTGCTCGGCGTGCTGCTCGCGGTGCTGATGGGGCGACGGTGATTCCGCGAGCCACCACGTGGCCGCCTGCGTGGTAGCCAGCCTGCCGGGTCCTGGTTTGGCCAGGTATCTTCCGCGCTGCACGTTACCAGATTCGCCGTACTCGCAATTGTCCAAGCAGTGACGCATGGACGCTGAACAGCTCTTCCAACAGCATCTACAAGTAATCGATCACATTGCGCAGTCGATCTGCCGCCGGAACGGGGTCCACGAGCATGAAGCCGAGGACTTCGCGTCGGACATGCGACTCAAGCTGTGCGAGAACGACTTTGCCGTCATCCGCAAGTTCCAGGGCAAGAGCAGCTTCACTACGTATCTGACCGTGGTGATCACGAAGGGATT
>DATJHY010000033.1:0-2452 GCA_035493635.1 Gemmatimonadaceae bacterium
TGACGCAGATGCTTCCGGGCGACGAGGACGCGAAACGGCTGTCCGAGTCGACCCTCACGCTCGCCGAGTTTCTGGCATGCCGACGCGACGAGGGCTGGCAGCCGCCCAAGGGTCTCGCGGGCCGGCGCGCACTCCTCCACGGGCATTGCCACGAGAAGGCCGTGCTGAAGATGAAGGGTGTGAATCCGCTGCTCGACGCCATGGGACTGGACTACGATCAACCGGAGTCAGGCTGCTGTGGCATGGCCGGCGCGTTCGGTTTCGAGCGCGACAAGTACGATGTGTCGATCGCGGCGGGCGTGCGTGTGCTCCTTCCGCGAGTGCGCGAGACTCCAGCGTCGGACATCGTCATTGCCGACGGGTTCAGCTGCCGACAGCAAATCGAGCAGACGACGGAGCGCCGCGCACTGCATCTCGCCGAAGTCGTTCAACTGGCAGCGCACGCCGACACTGTCGGCCTCGATGGGCAGCGACCCGAATCGGTGGCGCCACGGTTGTGGCCGAGGGAGCTCAGACAGGGTTCGTGGACCCGGTGAGAAAAGGGAGCGCTCGCCGCGGGCGCGGCAAGCGCCGCTGCGGTCGGCGTTGCGGCATCACGCCGCCGTCGCAAACGAGATGGGGAGTGACGGGCCGGCGGCCGCCGACCCGCGATCGACCCTCTGTCATTTCCGGCTTACGTCGTCTGGGCGTCGCCGCTTGAATCACGCCCCGATCGCCGAATAGGGTCGGCACTGTTGTCAGCGAATTCCCCGCGGCGCAGTCAGGGATCTGCTCATTGACGCCGACGCGCGGCTCTTCCATTCTTTCCCCTTAGCACATACGGGGAGAGCACTGTGAGTAGCGAGACGGCGAGCGTGCGCGATGCAAGCCTTCCTCTCTTGAAGGGGACGCTCGATCTGCTCATTCTCAAGACTCTCTCCTGGGGTCCGATGCACGGCTTCGGCATCGCCTCCTGGCTCGAGGTCAGATCCGGTCGAGCGCTCGGCGTGGACGACTCGGCGCTGTATCAGAGTTTGCACCGCCTCGAGGCTCGCAACCTCGTGGACGCCGAGTGGGGCGTCACCGAGAACAACCGCAAGGCACGGTATTATCGACTGACGCGCGCCGGGCGTCAGCACTTGAAGCGCGAGGCGTCCGTCTGGCTCCGCTACACGCAGGCGGTCGGCGCGATCCTGACGGCGGAGACCGTGTGACACGCGCGCGGCGGTTCCGGCGATTGTTCCGATTGCCGGCGAGAGGTGCGCACGATGCCGAACGGGAGATCGACGACGAGATCGCCGCGCATCTCGCGCTGCGCGCCGATTCCCTCGAGGCGCAGGGCATGACACACGACGACGCCGAGCGCGAAGCGGCTCGCATGTTCGGCGATCTGGAGCGCGCCCGCCAAACGCTGTACGCGGGCGCCAAGATACGGGGGAACCGCATGCGACTGCGCGAATGGCTGTCGTCGGTTTCGCAGGACGCGCGATACGCGGCGCGTCAGATGCAACGCCGCCGCGCCTTCACCACTGCGGTGTCGCTCACCCTCGCGCTCGGCATCGGTGCGAACGCCGCGATGTTCGGCGCGGTCGACCGCCTCCTGTTCCGCGCGCCGGCCGGCGTAACTCGTCCTGAAAGCGTGGCGCGCCTCTATTTCACCCGGACCTACAGTTGGGCGGGCACGGTCACTGGCGCGTATTCGTCGTACGGGGACTACGCTGCGCTGCGCGACGGGCTCAGGGACATCGACGGGATCGCGGTCTATGGCACGTACGAGGCGTCGATGGGACGGGGAGCGGGCGCGCGGCTGGTGCAACGGACGCTCGCGACACCGAGCTTCTTTTCGCTGCTCGGCGTTCGGCCCGCGCTCGGACGTTTCTTTGACGAGCGTGAGGAGCGCGTGCCGATCGGCGACGCCGTCGCCGTGCTGTCGTATGGATTCTGGCAGCGCGAGTTCGGCGGCGACGCTCGCGTGATCGGCCGCAGCATCGAGTTGGGTGCGCGACGATACCAGATCGTCGGCGTGGCGCCGCGCGGGTTCACGGGAGTCGATCTCCAGGCGAGCGACGTGTGGGTGCCGTTCAGCGCCGCGGCGTCGGAGCTTGGCGGCGACGACTGGTATCGTCCCGGCGTGTGGACGGGACCGAACATTCTCGTGCGGCTCCGTCGCGAAGCCGACCGCTCACAGATTGCGGCGCAGGCGACGGCCATCTACCGGCACACCCTGGACGAAAGCGAGCGCCGATCGTTGGCACGCGATGCGCGATCGTCGGGCGGCGTCGCCGGTGCCGCGTCGTCCGACACCACGGCGCGGGTCGACGTTGGGTCTCTCATCGCCGGCCGCGCGCCACCGGGTGCGCGCGCATCCAACCCGCGCATCGCCGGCTGGCTGTCGACGATGGCGTTCATCGTGTTGCTCATCGCGTGCGGCAACGTGATCAACCTGTTGCTCGCGAGCGCCGCCGGACGGCGG
>DATJHY010000034.1:0-29190 GCA_035493635.1 Gemmatimonadaceae bacterium
GGTTGCCGTTGCCGTTGCCGTTGCCGTTGCCGTTGAAGTTGCCGTTGCCGTTGCCCTTGAAGTTGCCCTTGAAGTTGCCCTTGAAGTTGCCCTCGTATCCAGGAATCTCGAGGTCCGGATGGCTGTGACGCCGCCCGTTGAACATATTTGGGCGCGATGGGCTACCGACTGACCAGCACCGACGCCTCCTACTCATTCGAGCTGCGCGACCACGCGTCGCTCATCGTAGGGCGCGCGCCGGCGAGTGACATCCCGGTGATCGATCCCACGATCTCGCGCCGGCACGCGGAGATCGCGCTCGACGAAGGCGGCCACGCCATCCTCGTGCGCGACCTCGGATCGAGCAATGGGACGTTCGTCAACGGAACGCGCGTCGAGTCCGCGCCGCTCGCTCCCGGCGACATCGTGGCGTTCGGCAAGGTCAGCTTCCGGATTCAGGAGACCGAGCCGCGGGCGAGCGCCAACGGGAGCGGAAAGGCGGCGGATCCCGCGGCCGAGACGCAGCCGGGCGCGACGATCGTACGGCCGATTTCGACGAGCGATACGTCGTCCCACCGACTCGCCGCCGTCGACAAGAATCGACAGAAGCTCGCCACGCTGCTCGAAGTCTCGAAGGGTCTCGGCAAGACCGCCGACATCGATTCGCTGCTCGACAAGATCGTCGAGTATGCGTACCAGGTCCTCGAGGTCGATCGCGTCGCGATCCTGCTGATCGACGAGAATGGCGAGCTCGTTCCCAAGATCGCCCGCGATCGCCGCGGCGACGACGCCACGCGCACCGTGCCCCAGTCGATCGCCCGGACGGCACTCAAGGACAAAGTAGCCATCCTCACCGACAATGCCGGTGAGGATTCGCGGTTCGGGGGAAACTCGATCGTCATGCAGCGTGTGCGCTCAGCCATCTGTGTGCCGTTGATTGGGAGCGAAGACCGCGCGCTTGGCGTGTTGTACGTCGATCACGTCACGTCGTCGAGTCAGTTCAGCGAAGACGATTTCGAGTTCTGCATCGCCTTCGCCGGCATTGCCGCGGTGGCGATCGAGAACGGCCAGTTCGCGCAGCGCATCCAGCGGGAGCTGCTCACTCGAAGCAACTTCGAGCGATTCTTCGCCCCGCAGCTCGCCAGGCAGATCGCCGCATCGTCGGAGACCGTCCGCCTCGGCGGCGAAAAGCGGCCGATCGCCGTCCTGTTCAGCGACATCCGAGGCTTCACGGCACTGGCCGAATCGATGCGCCCCGACGACATGGCCAGCCTGCTTACTGAATACTTCACGCAAATGGTGGAGTGCGTGTTCCGGCACGACGGCACGCTCGACAAATTCATGGGCGACAGCATCATGGCCGAGTGGGGCGCGCCGATCGGCGGCGACTCCGACGCCGATCACGCGGTGGCGGCGGCAGTGGACATGATGCGCGATCTCGATGAGCTCAATGCCTCCTGGCGCGCGGCGGGCAGACCCGAATTGCACATCGGCATCGGGCTCAATTACGGCGAAGCGTTCGCCGGCACGATCGGGTCCGAGCGGCGACTCGAGTTCACGGTGATTGGCGACACCGTCAACACGGCCCACCGGCTGTGCTCCGCCGCCGAAGCAGGCGAGATCCTGATGACCGACGACTTTCGGCGCGCGCTTCATAAGCCACCACGGCTCGCCGAGTGTCCGCCTATGGTCCTCAAGAACAAGGCAAACCCGGTCTCGGTCTACCGCGTCGTCGGGTAATGCGCGACTCCGCGGCCAATCCGCCGGCGGGATTCGTGTCGTTCGAGGTCGCCTCCAGCCGCGTCGTCTGCGCGGAGCGACTCGAGCGTGCCGTGCGAACGATGCTCGGCTCCGGATCGCTGTACGACTATGCTCGCACGCACCCTGACGCGCGATCCCTCGCCGGTCGCGGCGTGGCCTACGCGGTGCCGCTGTCTGGAAGCTCCGACCGCGTCGTCGTACGCCACAATCGGCACGGCGGCCTGTTCGCTTCAGTGACTGGCGATGTCTTTCGGTGGCCGTCGCGGGCGCCACTCGAGCTGGAAACTTCGACGCGGCTCCTGGTCGCGCGAGTCGCCACACCGGCGTTCGCCGCCTACGCGCTGTATCCGGCGGCACCCGGCTTCTGTCGCGCCGACGTGATGACGCTCGAGGTCCCGTCGAGCCGCGACCTGTCGGCGGTGATAGCAGATCCCGATCGCGCCTGCCGCGCGCCGGCGTGGCAGGCTACGGCCCGGCTGATCCGCTCGCTCGCCGCGGCCGGCGCGCGGCACCACGATCTCAACGTGAAAAACGTTCTGCTGCGGGATTCCGCGGACGATGGCTTCGACGCCCTGGTGCTCGACGTCGACCGAGTCACGTTCTCGACCGACCGCGACGCGGTCCTCGAGGCCAACCTGGCGCGCCTCCTTCGCTCGGCGCGCAAGTGGCAGTCGATTTACGGGGCGCCAATCACCGACTCGGAGCTCGCCGAGCTCGCCGAGATGGCTCGCGCCCCGGGTTTGTCGAGCGCCCGCTCGTAGACGTCTATGGTTCCGTCTGTCATTTTCTCGACGGAGAATTCCGAGGCGCGCACCCGCGCATTCGCGACCAGCCGCGTGGCCGTCGACGGCTCGGTGAGCAGCCTGACGATCGCTTTTCCCAGGCCGACCGGGTCGCGCACATCCGCGAGCAGGCCGGATTCGCCGTCGATCACCACTTCGGGAATGCCGCCGGCGCGCGTCGCGGCGATCGGAACTCCGAGTGCGAGCGCGTCGAGCAACACCGAGCCCATTCCTTCCTCGCGTGAGCTGAGACACGCGACGTGTGCCGCCGCAAGGATCGCGTCGGCGTCCGGACGGAAGCCGGCAAGGTGCACAGTGCCTTCGAGCGATAGCGCGCGAATCTCGCGCTCTACGTCACTGCGCAACGGTCCGTCACCAAGCATCATGGCTTGGACGTCAGAGACCGAGGATCGCGCGTGGGCTATGGCTCGGACGAAATTGATTGGATCCTTGTGCCCGACGAGCTGGGCGACTTGAACCACGAGCGGCGCACGCGCATTCACCCCGCAGGAGGCGAGCGTCTCCGCGCTCGCCGGCACGACCGCGCGGCTCAAGTCGACGCCGTCGGGCACGATCGCAATCTTCCCCGGCGGTATACCGCAGTCCGCGAGGACGTTGCCGACGGCGCGGGACACCGCGATGACTGCCGCGGCACGACCGTACTTCCAGCGGGTCGCCACGTTTGGCCGCAGTCGGAAGTCCACGCGCCGGGCGGCGACGAACGGGACATGCAGACCGAGCGTCGCGAGCGCCGCCAAGCCGACGGCATGTCCCGTGTGAGCGTGTACGACTTGGATTCGGCGACGACCGATCTCCCGGCGCAGGCGCCACACGGCACGAGGATCCACCTCGGAAACGGGATCGCACGCGACGGTCTCCAGCGCGGCATCCATTGCTCGCCGTTGCAACTGCTCGCCATCGCGCGCCGCGACGACCGAAACATGGCCACGCCGCTGAAGCTCACGCGCGAGCCACAAGGTCTGTCGCTCGCCGCCTCGCCAGCCCCGTTCCGTGTCGATGTGCAGTACTCGCAGGCTCACGACGCGCAACTTCCGCGGTTCAACGGCGCCGCGCAAGCAGAGCGGCTCCTGGCCCTCGGGGACGCCGCGGCATGAGCGAGGCAGCCGGCGTGCGCCGAATACTCCTCGTCGCACTCGACAACCTCGGCGATCTCGTGTTCGCGTCCGCGCTGACACCGGCTCTGCGCGCTCACTATCCCGAGGCGTCGATCGATGTCTGGTGCAAACAGTACACGGCGCCCATCGCTCGACTCGTCCCGCACGTTCGCACGGTGATCGCCGCCGATCCATTCTGGGCCGTGCCGTCCGGACATCCGCGGCCGCCCGTAACGCCTTTCATGCGGAGTATCGCCGCGGTGCGGCGCAGCCACTACGATCTCGCGGTGCTCAGCCAGGCGCCGTGGCGATGCGCCGCCGCGGTGTACGCCGCCGGAATTCCGCGGCGAGTCGGTTTTGCCCGACGCCACAATGAGCGATTTCTCACGGACGTCGTGGTCGCTGAGGATGCGGGACGGCCGGTCGTGCAGGAGCAGGCGCGCCTCCTCGCCCCATTGGGGATTACGTCCGCCGAGACTCGGTATCGTCTCGATGTCGCGGCGCTCGAAGATCGTCGCCGCGCCGTATCGGGCCAGCTGCCGGACCGGTTCGTCGCCTTCCACCCGTTCGCCGGGGCACGGAACCGGTGTGTGCCGCTCACCGAATGGAGCCAGGTGGCGTTCGCGCTCGAGTCGCGCCGAATCCCCGTGCTTTGGATCGGGACCACCAGCGAATTGAACGAACTGCGGTTCTCACACACCCACCCCAAGGGTGTGTACGTGGACCAAATCGGCGATGGTTCGCTCGCGACGACGGCGGCGGCGCTGTCGCTCGCCGCAGCATTCGCCGGCCACGATTCGGGACCGCTGCACGTTGCCGGGGCGCTCGGCGTCCCTGTGCTCGGCGTGTACACGCCCGGCCAGCCGGCGCGCACCTTCCCGCAAGGCGTTGGCACGTCTCGCATGATCGCGCGGCCGTCGCCGAGCGACGTTGACGCCGGGACCATACTGCGCGAGCTGGAGGCGTTGGGTCTATTTTCCGTAGCATGATCGAAGCCTCTTTGCGCCGCGTTTGCGTCGTGATGATGAGTGCCGTCGGCGACGCGGTGCACGTGCTGCCCGTGCTGGAAGCCCTCAAGCGAAAGGCCCCGGACGCCCACGTCACGTGGGTGCTGCAGCCCGGTCCCGCAGCCCTCGTCCGCGGTCACCGTTCCGTCGACGAGGTTGTGCTGTTCGACCGAACGCGTGGCTGGCACGCGTTCGCCGACGTGCGCCAGCAGCTCGCCGCCCGCGAGTTCGACCTGGTAATCGACCTGCAGGTGTACTTCAAGGCCGGCATCGTGACCGCGTTTACACGCGCGCCGATGAAGTTGGGCTTCGACCGCGCGCGAGCACGGGACTTCAACTGGCTCTTTACCACCCATCGCATTCCTCCGCACGCGCAGCAGCACGTTCAGGATCAGTATTTCGAGTTCCTGACAGCGCTCAACGTCCCACACGAACCGGTCACGTGGGCACTCGGCCCCTGGGACGACGAGCGTGACGCGCAGCGGAGCTTTCTCGACAAGTTCGATCGTCCCATCGCCTCGATCGTCGTCGCCACGAGCAAGCCGCAAAAGGACTGGCTGCCCGATCGTTGGGCCGAGGTCGCCGACTCGCTCTGGTACGATTTCGGGCTTCAGCCCGTGCTCGTCGGCGGCCAATCGCCACGCGAGCTCGCCGCCGAACAGACGATCATGCGGCGCGCCACGCATGCGCCGTTCTCGGCGCTCGGCAGCGGGCTGCGGAATCTCGTCGGCATTCTCGACGGCTCGGTGCTGGTGCTGACCCCCGACACCGGACCGCTCCACATGGCCGTGGCGCTCGATCGCCCCGTCGTCAGTCTGATGGGTTACACGAACCCCAAGCGTACCGGCCCGTACCGAAAGTTCCACGATCTCATCGTCGATGCCTACGGGGAACCGGGCGAGAACTATCCGATAAGCATGGAAAACCGCCGAGATCGAATGCCCTCGATCACCGTGCGCGACGTGCTTGACCGTGTCGAGCGATGGCGAGCGGCGTATCAGGCGGCCGTGATCGGGCCGAACGGGTAGTCGAGTCCAAGGGAGCGACAGAGTTTCACCAGGCGATTGAGCGCCAGCCCCATGACGGCGAAGTAGTCGCCGTCGACGCGCTCGACGAGCGTCGCGCCGAATCCCTGGATGCCGTACGCGCCTGCTTTGTCCATCGGCTCGCCCGTGTCGATGTACTGATCGATCTCCTCGTCGGTGAGCGGACGAAACGTGACGCCCACGTCCTCCAATCCCGACGCCACGCGTCCCTCCCACCGCACGGCGACCCCCGTCATGACGACGTGGGAGCGACCACTCAAGCGCTTGAGCATTTTGTGCGCGTGCGCACGATCGCGCGGCTTGCCCAGCACGTCGCCGTCGATCACGACGATCGTGTCGCTCCCGATCGTCACCGCGCCGTCCTCGTCGATCGCGCTCGCTTTTTCACGCGCGAGACGCTCGGCGTGCGCCGACGGGCTTTCGTGCGGCAGATATCGCTCGTCGATGTCCGCGGGCCGAACCTCGTGCTCGATCCCGATCAACCGCAGCAGTTCGCTCCGACGGGGCGAGGCCGACGCGAGGATCACGCGCGGACGCATCACCGCTCGAGCCAAAGCGTGACCGGACCGTCGTTCACCAGCTCGACTTGCATCGATGCACCGAAGGTTCCCGTTTCCACGAGGAGGCCGCTGTCGCGCAGGCGCGCGATGAAGCGCTCGTACAGGGGGACCGCCTGCTCGGGTCGCGCCGCCTCGATGAAGCTCGGGCGACGCCCTTTGACCGAGTCCGCGTACAGCGTGAATTGCGAGACCACCAACAACGCGCCATTCGATTCGGCGATCGATCGATTCATTTTGTCGTCCTCATCGGGGAAGATGCGCAGCCCGACGATCTTGTCCGCCATCCACGCCAGCTGATCGTCGCCATCGGTATGCGTGAATGCGACGAGCAGAACGAGCCCGGGGCCAATTCGACCGGTCACTTGCTCGCCCACGCGCACCTCGGCGCGCGCAACCCGCTGGAGGAGGACTCGCATGACGAGCCGGTAACATAGCCGGCACAATGCACGAGCGCGCCGTGTAGTGCACGACGCGCTCGTTCGCGGAACAAAGTATCGCGGTCTTACGCGGCTGCGCTCGTCGCCTCGACCTGGTGCACCAGCTCGACGTCGATCGTGAGCTTCACTTCGTCGCCCACCATCACGCCGCCGCTCTCGAGCGCCTGGTTCCAGGTGAGCCCGAAGTCGTGGCGGTTGATCTTGCCGCTCACGCTGAAGCCCGCGCGCTCGTTGCCCCACGGGTCCCGTGTGCGACCCTCGAGGTTGGCGGTGAGCGCGACCTCTCGCGTCACGCCGCGAATCGTCAAATCGCCAATGAGCCGGAACTCGCCGCGTACCTCGCCCTCGATACGCTTGCTCACGAAGTGCATCGTGGGATGGTTCGCGACGTCGAAAAAGTCGGGCGACCGCAGGTGGTTGTCGCGCATCTCCTGCCGTGTGTCGATGGAAGCCACGTCGACCGTGACGTCGACCGTCGACTTCTCCGGATGCGTTTCGTCGACAGTGACCGTACCCGACACGGCACCAAAACGCCCTCTGACCGTCGCGATCATCAGATGCCGGACGGCAAAGCCGATCTCGGCGTGCGAGGAGTCAATGTTCCAGGTGGTGATTGTATCGCTCATTGTTCCGCTCTCCCGAAAGGGATGGTTGTTGGTCGGTGAATATGTTTAGTTCGCTGATGGAAAGTGCATCTATGAATTGTTTTCGCAAAAAAAAGGCCTATCCAATTGCACGCGCCAAGCTCTCGATCGCTCGCCGGTCCTCGTCGCCGAGCTGCGCCGCAAACTCCGCGTTCAGCTTCGCAACTTCCACAGCTGCATCGGCTTGGCGCACTCGGCCGCTCTCCGTGATCTCCGCGTTCACGCTGCGGCGATCAGTCGGACACTGCACCCGCCGAACGAAACCGTCTGCCTCCAGGCGATCGACGAGCTGGGTCATGTTCGACCGCACACAACTGACCCGCGAGGCCAGCTCGCCCAATGCCAGCGGCTTACGCGCTTTCACGAGCTCGGTCAGAACGGAGAATTTGGCCGTCGAGAGCCCGGCTCGGCCAAGTGCCGCTTCCAGCTTGTCCTCGAGTGCGTGCGCCGCGTGCAAAACGGAGAACAGCGCCGTTGAGTTGTCTGAGGGGGCCTGATCGGCAGCCATATCGTTCATGTCTGAATAATACATACAGCGAACGACTCGGTCAATGCCCAGAATCAGGCACCGCCTTGGCGGCGAAGCGAGCCCGTGCGCGTCGACGTCCCCAGCCTCACTCCACCGTCACCGATTTGGCCAGGTTGCGCGGTTGGTCGACGTTGAGACCGCGCTTGACCGCGATGTAGTACGCTAGGAGCTGCAGCGGGATCACCGTCAAAATCGGGTAGAGCATGTCGATCGTCTGCGGCACTCGGATCTCGTGGTCGATCATGCCGTCGAGCACCGGCTCATGCTGGCTCGTGATGCAGATGACTCGCCCGCCGCGCGCTTTGACCTCCTGGATGTTCGACACGAGCTTATCGAACACCGCGTCGTGCGGCGCAACGAACACCACCGGCATCTCGGAGTCGATCAGCGCGATCGGTCCGTGCTTCATCTCGGCCGCCGGATAGCCCTCGGCGTGGATGTAGCTGATCTCCTTCAGCTTGAGCGCTCCCTCGAGCGCGACCGGGAAGTTGTATCCTCGGCCGAGGTACAGGAAGTTCGTGGCGTCCTTGAATCGCTCGGCCAGCTCTTCGATCTCCGGCGCGCGATCGAGAATCGACTGAATCTGTTGCGGCAGTGCGAGCATCGCCGTGGCGACCTCGCGTCCCTGCACCACCGACATCGTGCGCAGACGCGCGAGCTTGAGCGTGAGCAATGCGAGAGCGATCACCTGACTCGTGAACGCTTTGGTTGACGCAACGCCAATTTCCGGACCGGCGTGCAGGTAGATGCCGCCGTCGTCCTCGCGCGCGATCGTCGATCCGACGACGTTCACCAGCCCCAGAGTCTTGGCGCCGCGGCGCTTTGCCTCGCGCATTGCGGCCAGAGTGTCCGCCGTCTCGCCCGATTGCGACACCACGACGCAGAGGGTCTTGTCGGTGACGATGGGGTTCCGATAGCGGAACTCCGACGCGTACTCCACGTCGCACATGATGCGCGCCAGCTCCTCGATGTACATCTCGCCGATCAACCCCGAGTGCCAACTCGTACCGCACGCGGTGATGATGATCTGGTCGAGCGACTGCAACTCCTCCTTGGAGAGATTCAGGCCGCCGAGCTTCGAGAACCCTTCGTCGACGACGAGTCGGCCGCGCATGGTGTTCTGGATCGTCTGCGGCTGCTCGAAAATCTCCTTGAGCATGAAGTGCTCGAAGCCGCCCTTCTCGATCTCGTCGAGCGACCAATCGATGCGGCTGACGCCTTTCGAGACACGGCGCGCGTTGAGGTCGAGCACCTCGTAGCCGTTCTTCGTGAGCACGCCCATCTCGCCGTCGTCCAGGTACACGACCTGTCTGGTGTGCTGCAGGATCGCCGCGGCGTCGCTCGCGACGTAGTACTCGTTGTCGCCAAGGCCGATGAGCAGCGGACTGCCGTTCCGCGCGCAGACGATCTTGTCGGGGTCGCGGCTCGAGATGACGGCAATCCCGTACGTGCCCTGAACCAGGTTGAGCGCGTCGATCACGCCGTCTTCGAGGGGGTCGCCATCCATCGCCGCCTCGATCAGATGCGCGAGCACTTCCGTGTCCGTCTCGGACTTGAAGGTGTGCCCCTGCATCTGGAGCATCTTTCGCAGCGCGCTGAAGTTCTCGATAATGCCGTTGTGGACGACGGCGATCTGGTTCTTGCAGTCGACCTGCGGATGCGCGTTGCACTCGTTGGGCGCGCCGTGGGTTGCCCAGCGCGTATGGGCTATGCCCACCGAGCCGTGAATCGGATTGCCGTTCACGACCGACTCGAGCATCGAGATCTTGCCCTTGGCCTTGCGCGTCTCGAGACCATGGCCGTTGCTCATCGCGATGCCCGCTGAGTCATAGCCGCGGTACTCGAGGCGCTTGAGTCCCTCTATCAGCAGCGAGGTCGCGCCGCGATTCCCAACGTATCCAACGATTCCACACATGTGATGAATCCTTGATCAGTTATTGCTGCTCAGCGCGTCCAACGGTTCGCGAGACCGCCTGACCAGCTCGTGCGCCTCGGCGCCGGTCGGTGCCTCGGCGATAACCCGCACGATTGGTTCCGTCCCGGACGGCCGCACGTGCACCCAGCGATCCGGCCACGACAGCCGCAGGCCGTCCTGCGTATCGGCCGCGCCGTCCGGAAAAGCCCGACGCAGACTCTGGTACACCACGTCCAACTCGGCGTTGGGCCGGTCGAGCTTGTCTTTGACGATCACGTACCGCGGCAGTTCGGCGACGATGTCGGACAGTGGCTTGTCTTCCTCGTGCAACAACTGCAGCAACAGTGCGGCGCCTACGGGCGCGTCCCGACCGAGATGCACGTCGCTCAGGATCACACCGCCGTTCCCCTCTCCGCCGACCGGCGCCCGCTCCTCGCGCATCCGAACGGCCACGTTCACCTCGCCAACGGGTGCGCGTATGACCGGGACGTTCGCTCGAGCGGCCACATCATCGACGATCCGGCTGGTCGAAAGGTTCGTGACGACCGGTCCGGATTGGTGCCGGAGCACGACCCGCGCGGCCAGCGCCAGCGTGTAGTCCTCGCCGATCGCAGTGCCCGCATTCGATACCAGTGCCAGACGGTCGACATCCGGATCGACGGCGAAGCCCACCGCCGCGCCCGTATCGCGCACGAGTCGTTCCAGCTCGCCGAGGTTCTCGGGAACCGGTTCGGGCGGCCGCGGAAAGCGGCCGTCTGTCTCGGTGTTGATCGCGGTGACACGGCAGCCCAGGCGCTCGAGCAGCAACGGCATGATCGCCGCGCCGGCGCCCCGCACGCAGTCGAGCGCAACGGAAAAATGCCGGGAGCGAATGCCTTCGACGTCGAGGTACGGTATCGCAAGGACACGATCGATGTGTCGCGAGATCGCACGGTCGTCCTGCTCCACGCGGCCGAGCCGGTCCCACGAGGCGCGCGGGATACCGCGATCGACGAGCGCCCGCATCTCGATACCTTCGCCTGCCTCCAGAAAGAGGCCGCTCGGTCCGATGAACTTGAGCGCATTCCACTCGATGGGATTGTGGCTGGCCGAGATCATCAGCCCGCCCGCCGCATGATGGTGCTCGACGGCCAGCTGGCACGTGGGTGTGGCCGTGAGCCCGATGTCGATGACGTCGCATCCGACGGACTGGAGGGCGGACACGACGACTCGATGAAACATCGGGCCCGACACTCTGCTGTCGCGCCCGACCACGATCGCGCGGGAGCCACCGCGGGCAGCGGCCCATGCGCCGAATGCCGCCGCGTACCGCGCCACGACTTCCGGCGTGAGACCTTCGCCCACACGGCCGCGTATTCCGGAGACGCTCACCATCAGCCCGTCGTTCGACGCCATCTCCCCTGTCTCCCCTCTGTTCGAGTGGCCGAAACCTAACCAGCGACCGCCATGCCGGCGTCGTCCGCGTTATCTTCCGCTCACACCCATCAGACGAGACTCGGCATGACGCGCGTGTTCGACGAGGATCTCACGGCGGGCTTTGGCACCCGGGCCATTCACGCCGGCCAGCGCCCGGAACCGCTCGCCGGGGCGATCATGACCCCGGTCTACCTCACGTCCACGTACGTTCAGGAAGGGCTGGGCCACAACAAGGGCTACGAGTACGCTCGCGGGAAAAACCCGACACGCGAGGCCTTCGAGCGCAACGTGGCCACACTCGAGAACGGGCGGCACGGCTTCGCCTTCTCGAGCGGCATGGGCTGCATCGACTCGATCATGAAGCTCTTCCGCGCCGGCGATCACATCGTCTGCGCGGAAAACGTCTACGGCGGCACATTCCGGCTGTTCGACAAGATCCTCCAGCACATGGGGCTGTCGTTCAGTTACGTCGACACGCGCGACCCACAGCGCGTCGCCGATGCGATGACCGCCACGACGCGCGCGGTGATCGTGGAGACGCCGAGCAATCCACTGATGCGGCTCACGGACATCGCCGCGGTCGCCGAGCTCGCGCATCGTCGCGGCGCGCTGCTCATCGTGGACAACACCTTCGCGTCACCGTTTTTCCAGCGCCCGCTCGACCTTGGCGCGGACATCGTGTTCCACTCGACCACCAAGTACCTGAACGGCCACAGCGACATGATCGGCGGGATCGCGGTCGTCCGGGACGACGGACTCGGCGAGCGGCTGCAGTTCATCCACAACGCGGCCGGCGCCGTGGCGGGACCATTCGATTCGTGGCTTGCACTGCGGGGCACGAAGACGCTCCACCTTCGCATGCGCCAGCACGATGCGAACGGTCGCGAAATCGCCAAGTGGCTCGTCGAGCAGGTGGGCCACGAGAACGTGTACTACATCGGCTTGCCGACGCATCCGCAATACGACCTCGCCCGCCGGCAGATGTCGGGCTTCGGGGGCATGATCAGCGTCGAGCTCGGTACGCGCGAGCGTGCCGCGCACGTACTGGAGCGCGTTCGCGTCTTTTCGCTCGCCGAATCGCTCGGCGGGGTCGAGTCGCTCATCAGCCAGCCGGCCGGTATGACCCACGCCTCGGTGCCGCCCGAGCGGCGCGCCGCGCTTGGCCTGACTGATGGGCTGGTCCGCCTTTCGTGCGGCGTGGAAGACGTGGGGGATCTGCTCGCGGATCTGGACCAGGCGTTCGAGGGCCTTCCGGGCCAGGGGAAGCACGCGGCGAGTGGAGGGCGCGGAGAATCGGCGGGAGGAGCGAAGTCCAGCCGCGACACCATCGGGAGCGCCGCGCCGTAGGATTGTGCGGGCTCCCCGGCATTCCACATTCCTCTTCCCGCTTCCCTCATTCCGCCATGCCAAATCGCGTTCAGCTCGTCCAGATCTCGTCGCGTGCGTGGGAGCATCCCGCCGACCGCGCGGCACTCAACACCCTTCGCGCAATACCCGGATTCGACGACGTCGTCCGCAAGGTTGCCGGGTTCTTCGGCGAGCGTGGGATCCGCCAGCTCTTTCTGGGTGACGCGGTCAAGGTCACGGCCGGGCAGCGTCCGAAAATGAACGCGATGTGGACCGAGGTGCTCGAGACGCTCGACTGGCCGGAGCGCCCGGAGTTGTACGTGAGCCAGACGCCGATCGCCAATGCGATGGCCGTCGGCTTCGACAAGCCGTTCGTGGTGATGCATTCGGGTCTGCTCGAGATCCTCGACGAGGACGAGCAGCGCGCGATCCTCGGCCACGAGCTCGGCCACATCATGAGCGGCCACCCGACGTACACCACGATCGCGATCATCCTGATGTACTTCGGCGTGAGCAATCTGCCGTTCATCGCCGCGGCAGCACTGCTGCCGTTCCAGCTCGCGATCCTCGAGTGGCACCGCAAGAGCGAGTTCTCGTCGGACCGCGCGGGACTGCTGGCAACCCAGGACCTCAACGTGGTGATGGCTGCCGAAATGAAGCTGGCCGGCGGCAAGTCGTATGGCGACGATCTCCGCGTTGAAGAGTTCATTCGCCAGGCCGAGCAGTACGAGACCGGCGGCGACGCCTGGGACACGGTGTTGAAGATCTTGAATACGGTGATGCGCACGCATCCCATGCACACCGTCCGGGCCGCCGAATTGCTGCGGTGGCACCGCGCCGGCGGCTACGACAAGATTCTCGCCGGCGATTACGTCCGCCGCGGGCCCAACGAGGGCGAGCAGCCGCTCAAGGACGATTTCGTCGACGCGGCGGGCTACTACGGGGAAAAGACCCGTGAGACGGTGAATCAGTTCAAGGACGGACTGAAGAGCGCCAAGGACGCTGTCACGTCGGCGTGGCGCAATCGGTGAACGTCCTGATCGTGGGCGGCGGCGGGCGCGAACACGCGCTCGCCTGGCGCCTGCGCCAGGAAAATCCCAACGCGCGAATCCTGTCGGCGCCGGGGAATCCCGGGATCGCCGAGATTGCGGAATGCGTACCAGTGGCCGCGACGGACATCGACGGCTTGCTGTCGCTCGCGCGGCGCGAGGGCGTCGACTGGACGCTGGTCGGGCCGGAGGCGCCGCTCGCGGCTGGTCTCGTGGACGCCTTTCGGGCTGCCAGAATGCCGATCTTCGGCCCCACGCGCGCGGCCGCGATGCTCGAGACGTCCAAGGCGTTCTCGAAAAGGCTGATGCTGGATGCTTCGGTCCCGACCGCGCGCGCGACGGCTTGCACTGACCTGACCAGCGCCGAGCGTGCGATCGACGCACTCGGTGCGCCAGTCGTCATCAAGGCGTCGGGGCTTGCGGCGGGCAAAGGCGTCCTGGTCTGCGAAACGGCGGAGGATGCCCGCGCCGCCGCGCGATCGATGCTCGAGCAGCACGCGTTTGGCGACGCCGGCGCAACGATCCTGGTCGAGGAGTTCATGCAGGGCGAAGAGCTGTCGCTCTTCGTGCTGACCGACGGCGTGCGCGCGGTGCCATTACCGGCCGCTCGTGATCACAAGCGCCTGCTCGACGGCGATCGTGGACCGAATACCGGCGGAATGGGCGCGTACTGTCCCGTGTCGCTTCCGGACCAACCGGAGTCGTTGATCGACGAAGTGGTCGACCGCATCGTGCACCCGACGCTGGAAATGATGCGCGGGCAAGGGACACCGTTCACAGGTCTGCTGTACGTCGGGCTCATGCTGACGGCCGACGGGCCAAAAGTGGTGGAATTCAACTGTCGGTTCGGCGATCCGGAAACGCAGGCCGTGCTCCCGGCGATCGATCCGGCGCATCGGCTCTCGGACGCAATGGCGGCGATCGCCCGCGGTGAGCAGCTGCCGGAAACCATTCGCTTCGGTGTGACACGATCAGCGGTGACGACGGTTCTGGCGAGCGCGGGATATCCGGAGCGCCCCAGGACCGGCGACTCGATCATCATTCCGCCGATACCGCCGGACGTCCTCGTCTTCCACGCCGGCACCAAGCGTGACACGAGCGACGCGCTCGCGACCGCCGGTGGCCGCGTGCTTGCCGTCACCGGATTGGGAGAGACGTTCGAGGAGGCCCACCAATCGAGCCTCGACTTCGCCCGGGCGGTGACATTCAACGCCAAGCAGTTCCGCACCGACATCGGGTGGCGCGAGCTGGCGCGCCGTGCCGGAACTCCCTGAGACCGAGACCATCGCGCGCGATCTCGATCGCGAGATCGCGGGCCGGCGCATCATCGGCACTCGAGTCATTCACGCCGACGTTCTGCGGGCCGTTACCAGGCATGCGCTCGCGCGCCGGGTGCGCGGCGCGACCATCGATCGCTGCTGGCGCCGCGCCAAGCTCGTCGTTCTCGATCTCTCCACCGGTGACCGCCTCGTCGTTCAGCCGCGATTCACCGGAGCTCTGCTGATCGACGCCGGCACCCTCGCCGACGTCGAACGCCGGTACACGACGGTCGAGCTCGCGCTCGACGACGGCCGCGTGCTTCGCTATCGCGACATTCGCCGCCTGGGCACGGTGTCGCTGATGTCCGCTGACCAGTTTGCGCAGTACGCATCGGCGTTGGGCACCGAGCCACTTGACCGGGCTTTCACGGCACCGCATCTATCGGCACTTGTTCGGGGCCGGCGACAGTCAGTCAAGAAGGTGTTGATGGATCAGCGCATCATTGCGGGTGTGGGCAACATCTACGCGAACGAGGCGCTCTGGCGAGCGCGAATCGATCCCTCACGCGCGGCCGGCGATCTCGACGAAGCGAATGTGTCCGCCCTGCGCGCGGCGCTCACCGGCGTCCTCCAGGAGTCGATCGCGCATCGTGGAACCAGCTTTCGCGACTATCGCGACGCGAACGGCGCCCGCGGCGGCTTCGTCGATCACCTCGCGGTTTACGGCCGGGCCGGCGAACCCTGTCCTCGGTGCGGACGCCGGTTGATCGGCACGCACGCCATCGATGGACGCATGACCGTGCTATGCGCGCATTGTCAAAGGTAGCCCTCCTCCGTCCGCCTGCGTCCGACGACCTGCTCGCGGAGCTGCATACGCACGTCCGCGCCAACGCCGGCGACCGTCCGGGCGTCTACCGCATGATCGCCAGCGACGGTGAGATCGTCTACGTCGGTAAGTCGAAGCGAATCCGATCGCGACTGCTCAGCTACTTCCGCTGCGCATTTCCCGAAGAAAAAGGCGCGCGGATTCTGCGCGAAGCGGCCCGCATCGAGTGGGAGTACGTGCCGAGCGAATTCGCGGCGCTCCTCGCCGAGCTCCGGCTCATCAAGCGATACCGGCCGCGTTTCAACGTCGCCATGAAGCGCGACGCGAGGAACTACTGCTTCATCAAGATCACGAAGCGCCCGGCGCCAAAGCTCGTCGTCGTTCGCGGTCCCGGGCAGGACGACGCCGCCGTGTACTACGGTCCGTTCATGGGCGCCCTCGGCGTGAGCGAGGCGCTGCGCGAACTGAACGACATCCTCGGCCTTCGTGACTGCGCCACGGACCAACGGATGAACTTCGCCGATCAGCCGGAGTTGTTCGAAACGCTACAGCGGACGCCGGGCTGCATCAGGTACGAGGTGAAGAAATGTCTCGGGCCGTGCGTCGGCGGCTGCACGGTACAGCAGTACGACCAGCGACTCGGCATGGCGCGGGCCTTTCTCGACGGGGCGGATGACAGCCCGATCGAGTTGCTGAAGCGGGACATGGAGGCCGCGAGCGAACGCCTCGAGTACGAGCGTGCCGCGGTGCTGCGCGACAAGCTTCGCCGGCTCGAGGCCCTCCGGGGCCAATTCGCGCGACTCCGCTTCGCGGTCGAGACGCTGTCGTTCGTGTACACCGTGCCCGGCTACGAAGGAGCGGACCGCGTCTATCTCATCCGCCGTGGCCGGGTTCGCGCCGAGCTCGATCGCCCGAGCTCGCCGGCGGACGCGGCCCGTCTGCTCGGGCTGGTCGAGGAGGTCTACACGCCGGTCGAGCGCGACAGCAGTCAAATTCCTACACACGAAATCGACGAGTTGTTGCTGCTGTCCTCCTGGTTTCGTCGTTTTCCTGGAGAACTCGAGCGGACAAGCGCTACCGGCGGCATTGCTCCGCTCGCCGTCGCATCCTGATCTAGCGACGCTCCGCATGGTCGGTCGGCCGGCCCGCGACTGGCGCGCCTTCTGCATTACTGCTCGCACGCGTCAATGCGTACGACAAACCCGCGGAGCAACGATGGCGACGACCTCCTGGCAGCCCACGACCTTGGTGCAATGCGTCAGCACGAAGCCGTGGCTGGTATATCCAGGATGTGACGAGCCCGGCGGATGCCACGACTTGACGCTCGGAAAGATCTACGAGATGCTCGGCGTCGAGGGAAAAGGCGCCTTTTACCGCATCATCGACGACTCGGGCGAAGACTACCTGTATCCGATCTCGCACTTTCGAGTCGTCTAAAGACCGCGGCGCGACCCGCCGCTTTCCGGAATCACACAGCCAGCTTGACCAGCTCGACGTCCACGGCGGCGTCGAGAATCGTCATGCGCGCCACGCTCGGCAGCAGGTCGAACCGCCGCGGTCCGGCAGCGCCCGGGTTCACGACCCAACGTCCGGCAACGTTCACGATGAGTGGCGTGTGAGTGTGGCCGTAGACGATGACGTCGGCACCGTACGTCGCGAGCAGCTTGTCGGGCGTTGGCGCTCCGACTTCGTGTCCGTGACTCACGTGGACGCGTACGCCGCCGATCGTTTCCTCTATACTCGCCACCAGCCGCGGGTGACCCGCCGGGTCCGTGTTGCCAGACACAGCGCGGACCGGCGCGATCTGCTCGAGCTCGAGCAGAATGTCATCGCCGCCGACGTCGCCGGCGTGAAGGATCAGCTCGACGCCGGCGAGCGCCTGATGCACGTCGGGACGCAGCAGGCCGTGCGTATCTGAGATGAGGCCAACGACGTGCGACCCGCCGGCGCTCATCGCGGATCGCCGCCGCTCCAGCGCGCGACCAGCTCATGCTCGACTCCGAGGTGATCCAGCACGCGGGCCACCATGAAGTCGACGAGGTCCGCCACGCTGTGCGGACGGTGGTAGAATCCGGGCGCCGCGGGCATGACGATCGCCCCGGCGCGCGTCACCCGGAGCATGTTCTCGAGGTGGATCTCGCTGAGCGGCGTCTCGCGCGGCACGAGAATGAGTTTTCGGCGCTCCTTGAGCGTCACGTCCGCCGCGCGCTCGACGAGCGAACGGGACGCACCGATCGATATCGCGGAGAGCGTACCCATCGAGCATGGACAGATCACCATGCCGGCACTCAACGCCGAGCCGGACGCCGGCGCGGCGCCGCGATCACCGTCGTCGAACACGGTCACGTGCCGCTCCCAATCGCCGCCCACCTTGTCGCGCAGCGCATCCATCGAACCGATGCCCAACTCCGTGTCGAGCAGACGCAGGCCGTGGCTCGAGACGATGAGCTGAGTCGGCCGCTTCGCGCGGACGAGCGATTCGAGCAGCCGCACGGCGTATGGAGCGCCAGAGGCGCCCGTGATCGCGACGACGATGGGCCGCTCGTTCATCCGAGCAGGCGCGTGAGCGCGTAGGTGACCGGGCTCGCGTGCAACAGACGCTCGAGGAGCACGCAGGCGAAGAAGACGATGCTGATCACGCCGTTCATCGTGAAGAACGCCGCATCCAGCCGCGAGTAGTCGTTCGGTTTGACGAGCGAATGCTCATAGACGAGCAGCCCCGCCGCCGCGATCACGCCCACCGCGTAGAACGCTCCGCCATCCGTGCCGGCGAAGGTCGCGGCTCCGACCATCGCGAGTGAAGCAACCGTTCCGATGTGGAGCGCGCGGGCCGCGAGCAGCGCGCGCGGACCGCCCAGCGCGGCCGGCAATGAGTACAGGCGATGGCTGCGATCGAACTCGATGTCCTGCAGCGCGTACAGCACGTCGAACCCACCGCCCCAGGTAGCCACCGCCAGTGCGAGCGCAACGAGCATCCACCACGGATGACTCCACGAACCGGTCACGGCGAGATATCCGCCCACGGGCGCGATCGACATTCCGACGCCGAGCACGAGATGGCACCATCGCGTGAAGCGCTTGGTGTAGCTGTAGAACATCACCCAACCAAGCGCCAGCGGCGAAAGCAGCGCGCAGAGCGGATTGAGCCGCCACGCCGCGTACACGAATACGACCGACGCGACCATCACGGCCACGACCGCCTCGGTAACGCGCAGCACACCGCTCGGAATCTCGCGCTGACGCGTACGCGGGTTTCGTGCATCGATGTCGCGGTCGACGATGCGGTTGAAGCCCATCGCGGCAAAGCGCGCGCAGGTGAATGCCAGCACCACCCAGCCGAGCATCGACCACGTGACGGGCGCCTGATACGACGCGAGCACCACGCCCACCAGCGCGAAGGGCAGCGCGAAGAGTGTGTGCGGCAGCTTCACGAAATTGACATAAGCGAGCCACCGCGATCCTCGGTGGTCGAAGGTCTGGCCTTCGCGCGGCGGCGGCGAGCCGTGAGCGGTGCTCGTCATCGTGCGGGTCCCGGAATCCCGAGCGCCGGCCACATCGCGTCGACTTTGCGCCTGGTCGTCTCGTCCATCTCGATCACGCCGGGCCACTCGCGATCGAAGCCTTCTTCGGGCAGCTTGCGCGTGGCGTCGAAACCGATCTTGGAGCCATACGTGAACGCGCGACTGGAGTGGTCGAGCACGTCCATCGGGCCCATGGTGAAGCGCGCGTCGCGCTGCGGGTCGATGTTGTTGAGCGCGACCCACCATGCTTCGTGCGGGTCGCGAACGTTCACCCACGAGTCGAGCACGATGAGGACCTTGGCCAAGGACATCAGTCCCTGTCCCCAGAGCGCGTTCATCACCTTGTACGCCTGGCCGGGATAGTCCTTTTTGATCGAGACGAATACCAGATTGTGAAAGATCCCCTCGGCGGGCATGTGGTAGTCCACAATCTCCGGGATCGTGAGCTTGAGCAGCGGCAGAAAGATGCGCTCGGTGGCGTGGCCCAAGTAGAAGTCCTCCATGGGAGGCCGGCCGACGATCGTGCAAGGAAAGATCGGTGAGCGCCGCATCGTGATCGCCGTGACGTGCACCTGCGGGTACAAATCGGCAAGCGAATAGAATCCCGTGTGGTCGCCAAAAGGCCCTTCGGTGACGAGAGGCTCGGCGGGATCGATGTAGCCCTCGATCACGAAGTCGGCTTCCGCGGGCACCTCGAGATCGCAGGTCACGGCTTTCGTCAGTGAAACGGGATCGCGCCGCAGGAACCCGGCGAACAGGAACTCGTCAACCGTGGGAGGAAGCGGCGCGCTCGCCGAGTACATCGACGGCGGGTCGGCGCCGAGGGCGATGCAGACCGGCATCTTCTCGCCGCGCTCGGCCATCTCGCGCCAGTGCGCGGCACCCACCTTGTGCCGCTGCCAATGCATGGCGAGCGTAGACTTCCCCGTTTGCATGATGCGGTACATGCCCACGTTGCGGATTCCGCGCTTTGGATCGCGCGTGATGACCATGGGAAACGTGATGTACGCGCCGCCATCCTCCGGCCAGCACTTCATGAGGGGCAAGGCATCGAGATCGGCCTCGTCCCCACGCCACACGACTTCCTGGCAAGGCGGCGTGCCGCGTCTCATGCGCGGCGGGAACTTGCCCATCTCGAGGAGGCGCGGCAGGAGAGAGAGCTTGCCGATGAGGCCCTCCGGCACCTTCATCTCCATCATCTCCGTGATGCGCGCGCCGATGTCGTCGAGTGAGTCGACGCCCATGGCCATGCACATGCGGCGCATGGAGCCAAAGAGGTTGATGGCGACGGGAAACTGCGAGCGCATGCCGTTCATCAATACCGGGTGCTCGAAGAGCAGGGCCTTTCCCCCGCCCGGCTGTTTCATCACGCGATCCGCGATCTCGCACAGCTCGAGATCGACGGACACCGGCTGGCGGACCCGGACGAGCTCTCCGGCCTGTTCGAGCTGGGCCACGAATTCGGACAGTGTGTCGATCGTCATTCGCCTTCTGTGGCCTGCGGGATGGAGAGCGCGGGCAATCGAACGGGACTGGTCACCGTTTGGTTCCGGAGTGAATGGCGGCGATGCCGAAGGTGAGCGACTGCCAGCGTACGTCGGCAAACCCCGCCGACCGCATTCGCGCCGCGAGCTGTTCTTCGGCGGGAAAATTGGCGACGGACTTCGGCAAGTACCGATACGCGGTGGCGTGCCCGCTGACGACGGCGCCGACGCGTGGAAGGATCTGGTGAAAGTACAGGTGATAGAGCGCACGCACGATCGCCGACCGAGGAGTCGTGAACTCGAGGATCACGAAACGCGCACCCGGCTCGAGCACGCGGTGCACCTCCCGTAGTGCGGCGTCGAGATCGGCTACGTTCCGAATGCCAAAGGCCACTGTGGCGCCGGAAACGCTGTCGGCGCGAAGCGGGAGCTCGAGGGCGTCGGCCACCACGGGCCCGACGAGCGACCGCGACGCCTTGCCGAGTCCCGCACGAAGCATCGGTTCGGCGAAATCGGCGCCGACGATGTGGCCGCGAAATCCCGGCTGGCGCGACAGCTCCGCGGCCACGTCGAGCGTTCCGGCGCACAGGTCGACGTAGGTCCCGGCGGGCGCGCGCTGCCACTCCAGGGTGGCAATTGCCCGGCGGCGCCAGGCTTTGTCGATGTTGAAGCTGAGGAGGTGGTTGAGGAGATCGTAGCGCGGGGCGATTTGCGAAAAGATGCGCCGGACGTAGACGCGTTTCGTGTCGCTGTTATCGCCTTCGTTTGCCGCGGCAGCCAGTGCGGCCTCGGTCTCCTCCTCCCACTCGCTGACGGGCATCGAGGAAAGTTGCCCGCCGAGAGCGACTCAAGCAACCCAAAGCAGCTGGTTTGAGGGTCCCGGCTCACATACTTTTGGTGAGCCGCCAGCGCGCCTCGACGTGCGTTTGCGCCACAGGCCGAATGCCTCCAGCCCTCGACCTTCTCAACCTCCCGGACGCAGACGTTGTCGCGCTGGCGCAGCAGGGGCGCGAGGCGGCATTCCGCGAATTGATACGGCGCTACGAGCGGCCGGTCTTTTCGCTGATCTTTCGCATGGTCCGGGACCGGGAGCTCGCCGAAGATCTGGCGCAGGACACGTTCGTAAAGGTCCTCAATCACGTCGACCGCTACCGCGCCGAGTTCAAATTTTCGAGCTGGCTGTTCAAGATCGCCAACAACGTGGCGATCGATCACCTGCGCCGCCGGCAGTTGGAGACCGTCAGCATCGACGGCTCGCCTCATGCTCAAACGACCGATGCGATCGAGGCGACCTCGTTCGACGTGGCCGTGCAGCAGGAATCGGCGCTCGACGAGCTCGAGGCACGCGAGCTGGGTACGGCGATCGAGCGTGCGATCGCATCGCTGAGACCGGAATACCGATCGTGCATCATGCTCCGGCACGTGGAGGGTCGCTCGTACGAGGAGATCGCGGCGACCCTGGACCTCCCTCTCGGGACCGTGAAGACGTATATCCATCGCGCCCGGCACGAGCTTCGCCGGGCGCTCGACCATCTGCGTGAGGACAGCGGGTGAAAAGGGGGCGCCGAGGGCCCGAAAAGGCCCTGAAACCAACCCCTTGGCCCCGTCGTATTGACCTCCGGAGACTCCATGAATCACAGGCATCTGCTTCCCGACGAAATCGACCTCCTCCTCGACAACGAGGTGGGATTTGGCGTGGCCCCACTCAAGGCCCACGCTCGCGAGTGCGACGAGTGTCGAGTGCGTCTCGAAGACGCCCGGCTCGTCCTGACGTCGCTGGAAGCCACGCCGCATTTCGCGCCGTCGCATGCCTTCGCGGACCGAATCATGTCCCAGGTGCCGGTCTTCGTGCCCTGGCATGTGACGGCCCGTGACACGGTGGCCCGCTGGCTCCCGCAGTCCCGCACGGCCCGCATCACCGTGGCGGCGCTCGCCACCTCGGCGGCCACGGTGCTCACCGCGGCCATCCTCTGGATCGCGACGCAGACCGACGTTCTCGTGTTTGCGTCGGGTGCCGCGGGCGACGAGGTGCGGAGTCTTCTCCTCTCCGGCACGCATACGCTCCTTGCCGCCGTGTTCGGGGATCAGGTCTCCGCCATGATTCAGGCCGCCGGCACTGTTGGGATCGTCGCCGCGCTCGTCGGACTGGGCGCGGCGGCCGCGGCGTCGATCGCCGGACTTCGAGCCCTCGCCCTCGCATCCAGCCGCCGCAGGGCCTGACCATGCGGGCTCTGCTCATCGTTGCCGCCCTGTCGCTGGGCAAGTCAGCCCCGGCGCAGAAGCCGGCGGATTCCTCGCGCGGCAGCCAGCCGGTCGTCGCCGCGCAGACCGCGCACGACACGGCCAAGCTATCTCAGGAGATCGCCCAGCGGCGCGCCTCGGGTGAGACGTACCTGCCCGGAGCGGACCACTTCACGTTCGGCAACCGGACCATCGAGTCGGGAACGCGCGTCGACGGGCCCGTGGCGGTCGCCTACGGGAATCTTGATGTCTACGGTACCGTGAATGGCGACGTCGCCAGCCTTCGCGGCGACGTGCGCGTCCACAAGGGCGGTCGCGTTACCGGGAATGCCTGGGCCGCGGCAGGAAGCCTCATCATCGACGGCGGCACCGTCGAGGGCGAAAAGCGCTCTGTCACCATTGGCCAATCGACGGCTCCTGCAAAGTCGGTGAGCCAGCCGCTCACGACCGGCCAGTCGATCAAGCTGGTCCTGGGATGGTTCGCGCTACTCGCGATCATCGGCATCGGCGTGATGGTATTCGCCGAACCCAACCTGGACGGCGTCGTCGTCGCGCTCGAGCGCGGATTCGCCCGATCGTTCTGGGCGGGGCTGGTCGGCGAGGTGTTGATGCTGCCGGCGCTGCTGGTTCTCGTTGTGGCGCTCGCCATCACCGTGCTCGGCGTGCTGCTCATACCGTTTGCCATCGTCGCCTACGTGGTCGCCGCGGCCGGACTGTTCACGCTCGGATTCCTTGCGATCGCCCGACTCACGGGCGGTGCGCTCGCCTCCGACCGTGGAACGACCTCGCCCCGTGGTGTCCATTTGCGTGCGCTCGCCATCGGACTCTTCGTGTATCTCGGAATCTGGATGCTGGCCGCCGCGTTCACGTGGAGCCCGCTCTTTGGCGCGATATTGCGTGCGCTCGCCATCGCGCTCACCTGGGTAGCGGCGACGGTCGGACTTGGCGCGACGATCATTTCGCGCGGCGGTACGCAACGTCCAGGCGTCGGCTCTACCGCCCGCACAGCCACCGACGAGCTCGCCTGGCAGACGCCGACGCCGGTCGCTGGCGTTGCAGCGTCAGCACGACGATCCGTGTCGTCTTCGGTTCGGTAACAGTCACGCGCCGACGGCGTGCGCCGCATGGAATAACGCTTGCCTGAAATGATGATCACCTATGGTCATCAGGGGCTATCGCGTCGGGCCGTTGCTCAAGAAGACCGTTCGCGAGATCGGCGCCGATCACGTGACGACGCTCGCGGCCTCCGCGGCGTACAATTTCTTCTTCTCGCTGTTTCCGCTCCTGCTGTTCCTGGCGCCGCTGGTTGCGTTGATCGGCGACAAGCGGCGGATCATCGGCTGGCTGATGTCTCAGCTCACGTCAGCGATCCCGCCGGAGCAACTGTCGGCGATCCAGCCGATCCTCGAAAAGGTCGTGTTCTCGTCGAGCGCCCCTGGACTGATGTCGATCGGGCTCGTGCTGGCGGCGTGGTCCGGCTCCAACATCTTCGGCACGCTGATGGGCGCGCTCAACACCGCGTACGACGTGCAGGAGACTCGCTCCTGGTTCAAGCAGCAAATCATTCGCCTTGGCACGTTCGTGCTCGGTGGGGTGATCGTCGTGCTGTCGACGATCATCTTCCTGAACGGCGAAGGCGTCGTCGATTGGCTGGGCAATCTGCTCCACATCACAGGCGCCGTTCTCTTCGTCTGGAAGCTGCTTCAATTCCCGCTCGCCCTGGCCGGACTCGTGGCGCTCGCCTTCGCGACGTTCTATTTCCTGCCCAGCGTCAAGCAGCGAAAATCCCATGTGCTGATCGCGGCGCTTCTCACCACGGCGCTCTGGATCGTCGCGACGCTGCTCTTTCGGCTCTACGTCGACCACTTTCCACCGAACCCGGCGTACGGCCTGATTGGCGGCGTGATCATTCTGCTCACGTGGATGTACTACACGATGTTCGTCATTCTCGTGGGCGGGGAATTCGCGTCGGAGCTGCACCACGGAACAGGCCAGGTTGCCCCCGACAAGGGCGCGATCTACGTCGGCCGCGTGGTGAGCGGCAACGGCCCGGGGAGCGCGTCGGTCCCGCGGAGGGTGTAGCCGGCCGCCGCTCCTTTGCGGGAGAGGCCCCTAGCGCAGTACGACTTTGTCGCCTCGGCTGATTCCGAGCGCAGTCGCCGCGTCGCCATCGCGTATCGCGATCTCGACGAAGCCCGTGGAGCCCGTCACCGCGACGGGTTCGCCCGGCGCCGCCTCCGCGTACGTTTGACGGACCGGAATGCGTCGCGACCCCAGTTCGACCGTTCCCCCGCGCAAGCCGATGAGGTTCGTGACCGCGTTCCCGAACCGGTCGACGACGATGACCTCGCCCTCGAGCGCGCCGTCCGAGCGGCGCGTCGGCTCGGGCGTCCGATGCACGACGGGACTCGCGGCGACCTGGCCGAGCGCGTCGATCGACGCGCCCCGCGCGAGCGCGGCGGCAGCCGGAGCGAACACATCGCGGCCATGGAATGTGGCGGACGATCTCGCCGGCAACGGAAGCTCGACGGCGCGCGCGCCCGCCACGAGGAGCGCCGGCGAGAGCACGCCGTTGTCGGGACCGACGAGGAATCGCCCGTCGCTCCCCACCGCCAGCGCCGCGCGCCGGGAACCGACGCCCGGGTCCACGACGACAAGGTGAATCGTGCCGGCGGGAAACCGGCGCCAAACTCGCGCCACGGTGAGCCGCGCTCGCCCGAGATCCTGGGGCGGAATGTCGTGGGTGATGTCCACGAGCTCCGCGTCGGGTGCCTCGGAGAGCAGCACGCCCTTGACCTCTCCGACATAGCCGTCGGCGGTGCCGAAGTCGGTGGTCAGTGTGATGATGGGGCGCATGACTGGGCCGATGACAGAACTCTCAAGACGCGAATGGCGCGCGGACGCTGACGGGCCGGTTGGAACCTCGCGCGCATTCGGCGGGCGTCAACCCCCGCGACCTCGATCATTTGCAGGCCGATCGAGCGTCCGGTATGATGGTGCGCAGTTCGCGACAACAACACTGACTGGTGCGCCGAACGGCGCGGAGCGCTCGCGTGGGTCTCTCGACAATTCTCGTGGCCGCGATCTGCTGTCTATCGCCGACCAGCGGGCAGAACGCCCGGCCGAAGCCGCCGGCGGACGCGGCCACGGTCGCGCGCCAGGGCCGCGCGATCTGGACGAAGCAGCACGCCCGCGCGTGGGCCGACTCCGCGGGCTGGCTCGCGGGCAGCAACTTCATCCCGAGCAGCGCGATCAATCAGCTCGAGATGTGGCAGGCCGATACCTTCGATCCGCGCACGATCGATCGCGAGCTCGGGTGGGGCGAGGGCCTCGGCTTCAACACGATGCGAGTCTTCCTCCATGATCTGCTCTGGCAGCAGGACTCCGTGGGATTCGTGAAGCGCGTCGACGAGTTCCTTGCGATCGCCGACCGACATCACATCCGTCCGATGTTCGTGTTGTTCGACGCAGTGTGGGACCCGCTGCCGCACCTCGGCAAACAGCGGCCGCCGATTCCGCACCTGCACAACTCAGGCTGGGTGCAGAGTCCGGGCGCGGCCGTGCTCGCCGACACGACGCAGTGGCCGCGACTGCGAGCGTACGTTCAAGGCATCGTTGGGCATTTCGCCAACGACCGGCGCGTGCTTGCGTGGGACCTGTTCAACGAGCCCGACAACGTGAACCGCCCCGCGTACATCGCGTACGAGCCGATCGACAAGCCCCAACGTGCGTTCCAGTTGTTGCGAAAGACGTTCGAGTGGGCGCGGGCGGTCAATCCGTCGCAACCGCTCACCGCGGCTCCATGGAAAGCCGACTGGGTCGATTCGACGCGCACACTCCCCATTACCGCGTTCATGCTCGCCAACTCCGACGTCATCACCTTCCACAGCTACGCCGACAGCACCACGGTCGAACGCGAGCTCGCGGCGCTCGAGCGCTGGGCAGGTGGCCGACCGATCATTTGCTCCGAGTACATGGCGCGTCCGCGCGGAAGCACGTTCGAGAAGATCATGCCCATCTTCGCGCGCGAGCACGTCGGCGCCATCAACTGGGGCTTCGTCTCGGGGAAGTCGCAGACGATCTATCCATGGGATTCGTGGAATCGAGAGTACACGTCGGAGCCAAGGCCGTGGTTCCACGATGTGTTTCGCCGTGACGGGACGCCGTACGATGCTTCGGAGGTCACGTTCATTCGTCGTCTCACGCGACAGCGATAGCGCGAAACTCTTCTTCTGACAACTCGAGCGACAGCGCGCCGAGGTTCTCCTCGAGATGCGCGAGCGACAGCGTTCCGGGGATCGGGAGCGTCGCCGGCGATCGCTTCAACAACCAGGCGAGCATCACCTGTCGCGGCGTGGTCTGGTGCCGCCTTGCCGTCTCCCGTAGCGCACGCCCCGGTTCGGCGCCGAGCGGATAATACGGCACGAAGACGATCCCCTCGCGCGCGCAGTAGTCGACAACGTCGTCGTAGGTCCGCTCGGCGACGTTGTACTCGTTCTGCACCGCCGCGATCGGCACCACTGTCCGCGCGCGCTCGATGAGCGGGGTGTCGACCTTCGAGAGCCCGACTCGCTCGATCGCGCCCTTGTCAACGTACTCCTTGATCGCGCCCAGGCTCTCCTCGATCGGCGTCTCGGGGTCGACGCGATGGAGATAGTAGAGCGCGATGCGGTCGACGCGCAGGCTGGCGAGACTTTGCTCGATCTCGCTCCGGAGGGCGTCGGGTCTGCCGCGGCCGGCGCCGCCGTAGCCGCCCTTGGTAGCGACCACCACATCCGAGAGTCTGTTCGAAAGTGCGCGTCCAATCGTCTTCTCGCTCTCGCCGCCGGTATAGAGATGCGCCGTATCGATCATCCGGACGCCCAGATCGACGGCAGCGCGGATGAAGTCGACATTCTCGTCTGTGTTGCGGAGCCGATTCGTGCCCAGCCCTATCCGGTTGACATCGACGTTGCCGAGTCGGACGTGCCGGGATCGGGGAGCAGTGGGGCGCGCGGAGTGGGGTGGACGACCCTCGGTGTGCATGCGTCTCACGATGTCTTTCACTCCTGTTTGGACCGCGCGGTTTGATGCAGCTTGGCTATTCTTGTCATCTCGTGAACATTATCCGTGCCTTCGATGAGTACACGCGCTTCTCACTCGGTTCGGCTGGACACAACCGTCATGCTCCAGCGGTGATACGCTCACACGCCCCGTTCGCGTTCGTGCCGATGCTCGCCGCTTGCGTGTCGTTACCGCCCGCGGCCCGAGCGCCTGCCGAGAAAAACGCGTCCGCAAATCAACCGACGCTGGAAGTGCGACCTGTGCGCGCGTCGTCGAACCCGATTCTGTCCGACGGAGCCGACTATACGGCGGATCCCGCCCCGCTCGTCGTCGGCGGAAAGCTCTACATCATCACCGGACGCGATACCGCGGGCCCTGGAGTAAACGACTTCAAGATGCCCGAGTGGCAGATGCTGGAGACCGGCACAAACCCGATGGCCGGACGATGGTTGCACTATCCGCATTTTCTAAAGCCTGAAACACTCTTTAAGTGGGCCGCTCCGGGTCGCGCCTATGCAGCGCAGATCGTACAAGGGCCGAACGGCAAGTTCTATCTTTACGCGCCGGTCGTGTACGCCGCGGCGACGACGAGAGACAAGTTCGCGATCGGCGTCGCGGTCGCGGACACGCCGCTCGGACCCTGGGTCGATGCGCATCCGGAAGGCCCGGTGGTGTCCCAGTTGTATCCCGTGCCCAACAACATTCAGAACATCGATCCGACAGTGCTCGTCGACGACGACGGACGTGTCTTTCTCTACTGGGGGACCTTCGGCCGCTTGAAAGGCGTCGAGTTAGAGCGAGACATGGTGACGTTCAAGGGCACGCCGGTGGACGTGCGCACGTTGAACGGATTCTTCGAGGCGGCGTGGCTCCTCAAGCGAAACGGCACGTACTACCTGGCGTATGCGGCGAACACGGCCGGGCCGACCTCCGACTGCACGGAGGCGGTGTACTACGCGTGCATCGCCTATGGCACGTCGCCGTCACCGCTCGGCCCTTGGACCTATCGCGGGGTGATCCTCGATCCGGTTTCGTCGACGACGTCGCATCCCGGGATCGTCGAGTACAAGGGAGAGTGGTACATCACGTACCACACGGCCGACGCGAAGAATGGTGGACACTTTCGCCGCTCCGTCGCGATCGACAGGGTCGAGTGGGACGATGGTGCCAGCCCGGCGCGGATCAAGAAGGTCGTCCCGACCGGCGGGGCGCCCGTCGACACCGCGCCG
>DATJHY010000035.1:0-12211 GCA_035493635.1 Gemmatimonadaceae bacterium
ATCATCTCGTCGGCGTCGGAGAGCGGAGGATCGGCAAACGTGAGCCAACCGGCGAGCACGAGGTCGCGTATAGCCGAGGCGCCTGCTGGCTCGTTCGGAGCAAGCTCGCGAGTCGCGACGGCAATCGTCCGCAGTCCGCCGGCGCCGTGACCGCGAACCACGCCGAGCGCCGCTTCGCGTAAAGCCGCGTCGAGCGGTTGCGTCTGGCTTCCAGCCTGAACGGCGATGCACGCCGACAGGATGCTCTCCGGCGCGCCTTTCACGACGAGCAGCCGCTGGCCGTTGTGTCGCACGACGACGCCCATGCGCCGACGCTCGAAGTCGAACGGAATTTCGTCGAGCTTCTCCCACCCCGGCGTCTCGGGTCCGGCCGAGATGATCGCGTCGTCGAGCGGGTTGCGAATGCCGCTCTGGAGCCGCGCGGCGACGGACGCTAGCGTGAGAACCCGCGGGTCCTTGGCGTCGCGGGCGTCGGTGGCATCCGCCAACTGCATCTCGCCCCGCGTGAGCGTGCCTGTCTTGTCGCTGCATAGCACGTCGATGCTGCCAAAATTCTGGATCGCGGCCAGATGCTTCACGATCACCCGCGAGCGCGCCATGCGCGTTGCGCCGGTCGCGAGGGTGATCGAGGTGACCATCGGCATGAACTCGGGGACGATGCCGACGGCGAGTGCCACCGCGAACAGCAGGGATTCGAGCGGGTCGCGCCGCAACGCCACGCTCACGAGGACCAGGAACAACACGAGGAAGATCACCGTTTCGGCGAGGAGCGCGCCGAATCGCCGAAGACCGCGCTCGAGCTCAGTGGGCGGCGGGGCCTCGCGGAGACGCGCGGCGATCTCGCCGAACGTCGTCCGGCCGGCGGTGGCCGTCACCACAGCAACGCCGACGCCGCTCACGATGGATGTCCCAAGAAACAGGGCATCGGCCTCGTTCGGGTCACTCGTGGGCTCGACCTGCCTCTTCGGCTCGGCCGGCGCACGCTTCTCGGCGGGCAGCGACTCGCCGGTGAGAGCTGCCTGCTGCACGTGCAGATCGCGGCTCGAGACAAGCCGCACGTCGGCTGGAACGACGTCGCCCGCGGCCACGTGAATGACATCGCCCGGCACCAGCTCACGACGCGAGATCTCGAGCCACGCGCCGTCGCGATATGCCGTGGCGGTTGGGATTACGCTTTCGCGAAGCCGTTCCACGGCGGCGCTCGAGCGCGTGGTCTGGTACGCGTCGAGGGCGGCGCCGAGCAACACGGTCACGATGATGATCGCGGCGTCCGTCACTTCGCCGACGGACGCCGCGAGCACGCTCGCGCCGAGCAGGATGACCATCAGGGGACTCGCCAGCCCGCGCACGAGCTCACGGATGGCGCCGACGCGTCGCGGGCGCACGAGCTCGTTCGGCCCATATTGCACGAGCCGGCGGCGAGCCTCCATCATGGAGAGGGACTGTACGCCGTCGGGCGGCAGGGTGGTCACCATGCGGTCCTCGGGAAGCTCACGCAATCTACCGTGGCCGTATCCGTCAGCGGTGGGACACCGCCCGACGCGAGCGCACATTCTCCCCGACAGATTCGTATGCTCCATCACGCGAGCATACAATTTGAGGAAATCGGATCTGTTTCAGCGGAGCGCACCATGAGCACCGATGTCCACGCCGGAACCGACACGCCCGCGTCGTCGCAGGCGTACCGCGACATGGTTCGTCCATTTGCCAGCATTCGTCGAACCGACGTGCCCACGGTTGGTGGCAAGGGCGCCAACCTGGGTGAGATGATTGCGGCCGGGCTACCGGTCCCCACGGGCTTCGTCGTGGCGATCGACGCATACGAGGCTTTCTGCAACGCGAACGAGCTCGGGCCGCGCATCGCCGTGGCGTTGAAAGGGATCACGCCTGACGACCCGGCGGCCCTCGACAAGACATCCGCGAAGCTCCGCGAGATCATCCTCGGCGGCGTCCTACCCGATGGCCTTCGCGCCGCGATCGAGGAGGCATATGCATCGCTGGTCAAGCAGGATGTCGCCCGGCCACGGGTGGCAGTACGCTCGTCGGCCACGGCCGAAGACACCGCGCAGTTCTCCTTCGCCGGAATGTTCGAGAGTTTTCTTAACGTCGCGGGCGCCGACGCGCTCGTGGAGGCGGTGAAGAAGTGTTGGGCGTCGACGTTCGGCGCGCGGGTGCTCTACTATAGAATCAGCCAGGGCATGCCCGGCGAGATGCCGGTCGCGGTGATCGTGCAGCGCATGGTCGACTCGGAAAAGTCGGGTGTGATGTTCACGACCGACCCGTCGACGCGCGATTCGTCGAAGATGGTCATCGAGGCGGCGTGGGGGCTCGGCGAATCCGTGGTGCAGGGCGCGGTAACGCCCGACCGGCACGTGCTCGACAAGAATTCGCTCGCCGCGCTGTCGACGACGATCGCCGAGAAGGAGTTCCTGCTGACGTGGGACGAGAGCTCGAAATCGAACAAGCGGGTCGAGCTGACAGGTGATCCGCGCGCCAAAGCGCCCGTGCTCACGGCGAGCGAGCTCCAGACGCTCGGCACGCTTGCGCGCCGCGCCGAGGAGCACTACGGCAAGCCGCAGGACCTCGAGTTCGCGATCGAGGGCAGCGAGATCTACCTCACGCAGAGTCGCCCGATCACCACGCTGGAGCCGGCCGCGCGGCGACCACAGGAGAAGGCGGGGAAAGCGCCGCTCGTGCATGGACTCGGCGCCAGCCCGGGAGTCGCCGCCGGTACGGTGCGAGTCATCGAGTCGCCAGCCGACGAAGCGTCGATGGAGAAGGGTGACGTGCTCGTGACTCGCATGACGTCACCCGACTGGGTGCCGATCATGCGCAGAGCGGCGGCCATCGTGACCGACGCCGGCGGAATGACATCGCATGCGGCGATCGTCGCGCGTGAGCTTGGATTGCCGTGCGTCGTCGGAACGCACGATGCCACGCGCGTGCTCACGACGGGAATGCTCGTCACGGTGGACGGCAGCGCCGGCACGGTGACCGCAGGCGCGAGCGCGCGGGAGGGAGCCGCCGCGGCGCTGGCCGCTACCGACAACTGGCCCGCGAGACAGCGCGCCGAAGCCAAGCTCGTGACGGCAACGCGTGTGTACGTGAATCTCGGCGAGCCGGACCTCGCGACCCATGTAGCGCGAAAGGACGTGGATGGCGTCGGGCTGTTGCGCGCCGAGTTCATGATGCTCGCGGCGCTCGAGCACACCCATCCGCGCGCATTCCTGAAGACCCAGAGCGGCGACGAGTTCGTGAAGCGGATGGCCGAGAGCCTGCGAGTGTTCGCGCAAGCCTTCAACCCGCGGCCAGTGATCTACCGGACGATGGACTTCCGGTCGAACGAGTTCCGCAACCTGAACGGCGGCAAGCCGTTCGAGCCCGAGGAAGCGAACCCAATGATCGGCTATCGTGGCTGCTTCCGCTACACGCGCGAACCGGATCTCTTCGTGCTCGAGCTACGCGCGCTCGCCGAGGTACGGCGCGATTTCGAGAATCTGCACCTCATGATCCCGTTCGTTCGAACGGGCCACGAGCTCGAGACATGCCTGAAACTCCTGGACGAGAGCCCGCTTGGCGGCGACCCGCATCTCGAGCGGTGGATCATGGCCGAGGTGCCGTCAGTCGTGTACTGGCTGGCCAAGTACGTCGAGATGGGGATCACCGGCGTGTCGATTGGCTCGAACGACCTGACGCAGCTCATGCTCGGCGTAGACCGGGACAGCGAGTTGTTCGGCTCCGCGTACGACGAGCGCGATCCCGCGGTGCTCGATGCGATCAAGTCGATCATCATGGAATGCCGGCGGCTCGGCATCACCTGCTCGATCTGCGGGCAGGCGCCGTCGGTACACCCGGAGTACGCGGAGCGGCTCGTGGAGTGGGGGATCGACTCGATCTCGGTCAACGTCGATGCGATCGAGCGTACGCGGCGAAACGTCGCGAGCGCGGAGGAGCGGCTGCTGTTGGAACGAGCGCGGCGGGGGCCTGGGGCGGAGTAGCGATTGGCTCGGCTTGCGGCTAACGGCGCTCGGCTTGGCTCACGGCTGATAGCTGGCGGCTCGAGCTGACGGCTGATGGCTGACAGCTTGGGCTGACCGCTGACAGCGCGGCCCGCGGCTCACGGCCGGGGCGCAGCCCGACCGTGTCACATGCGCGGTGGCTCTCCGGCTACGGTGCCTGTCGCGCGTACCACATAGTGCGGGTGATGATGCTCGCGCGCGAGATAATGTTAATATATGGTTATCGGCTCGTCGCGGTGCGGCGTAAACGGCCTGGCGCGAGTTACCGCGATGCTGCGCGCCATCGGAGGGATGGACAGGCGTTAGCGCGCGGGCTCGCGAATGTGTCGGGTCGATAGTGATCTTGAAATGACAGGCCGGCTAGCCCTGTTGGGATGGCAGCGGGAGCGATCCTGCAAGCCATCAAGTCTTCGGCTGAAGGCGAGCCGTTACCCGGACCGAGGCTGGATTGGGATCGCACGGAGCATGCGCGGCAGCGATGCCTATCTTCGTCCAGTCAGCGTATCCAAGCGCGTGCACCGTCAGATCGTACGTCCCGGATCCAACACCGATCGGGATGCCGAGGGAGGACGAGGAGCTATCCTTCCCGGTGCTTCCTGCCGGGCCTGCCTCGATCCTCCAATCGACCGTCAGGGCGGCGCTGATCGGACGGCTGGTCGTAGAGTCGAGGACGTCGAGCAGGATCGGCGTGAACGGCTCGAGGACGCAGGCGACGTCCGATCGGCATCCCGCCAGCAGGACGACAACGGCGCTGCACGTGATGATCTGGTGGACCCGCGCGAGGCGAGGCGATGCATGTGCTGTCATGCGATGGTTGGCTGTCGCAGGATGCGCGTAGTGAACGAATGCGTCGTGAGGACATTCGCATTGCGAACTTAGCGTGTGCATCCGACAATGAGTACCCCGGCGCGTACGACGGGCGGAACCCTTCCTCAATCGTGCGCACGCTTCCCGCGCGCGGGGCTCGAAACGTGCGCGAACCGTATGTCGGTGCGCATCTTCGCGAGAATTGAAAGGCCTCTCATCACCGCCGCCGCACCGCCGTCACCACCACGAAGCACGATGCCGCGACGATGACGATGAGTGGTCCCGTCTCGTGGCCTGTCGACTCGGCGATCCAAGCGCCAAGGACGGTCGCGAACACCGCGAGCCCCACCGACCAGCCGAGCATCTGGCTCATGTTGCGCGCGAGCTGCCGCGCCGTAGCGGCGGGGATGATGATCAACGATCCCATGAGCAGCGCGCCCAGATAACGCAACCCGAGCGCGACCGTGAGTGCGAACGCGAGCAGGTAGAACAGTGAGAGTCGCTGCACGTCGATGCCGGCCGTGCGCGCAACGTCCGACGACAGAAAGAGCAGCACGAGCCGATCGCGCGCCAGGATCATGAACGCGATCACCGTCGCGGCGCCCACGAGTCCCGCGCCGAGCTCCCATGGCGACAGTGTGCCCGGCGCGCCGAAGAGCGCGTCGATGAGCTGCTCACCGGTCGCGAGCAGCGCGCCAACGGCGAGCGCCGCGGAGAACACGACGCCGATGATCGCCTCCGTAGCCACGCGCGTGCGGCGCTCCAGCGCCCAGATCAGCAGTGCCCCACCGAGGAGCGCGACCAGCGCGCCGGCGAGGGGATTGATCCCGATGAGGATCGCGACACCGATTCCCGGCAGCGCGACGTGCGACAGCGCGTCCCCGGCGAGCGTCATCCGGCGCATCAGCGCGAACGCACCGACCAATCCGGCCGCAACGGCCATCGAGCCGGAGAGCGCGAGGACGCTAACGGGTGGAACCTGGATCATCATGGACGTAGAGGGCGACGGGCTCGCCGTAGACCTGCTCGAGGAGTTCCGGCGTGAGCACCTGTCGCGGGACGCCGAAGCAGGTGTGGTCGCGCGTGAGACAGAGCACGTTGGTGGCGAACCGGACGACCACGCTCAGATCGTGCGAGATCATCAGCACGGTCACCCCGTCGTTCTGTAGCCTGCGAACAGTCTCTGTCACCCGCTCCTGCCCCGGCTCGTCGATGCCAGCCGTTGGTTCGTCGAGTAGCAGGACCGTCGGGTCGCCGAGCAGCGCCAATCCCATGAGCAAACGTTGAAACTGGCCGCCGGAGAGCGTGCCAATCGCCTTGCGCAGGATCTCGCGCGTGAGCCCGACGCGTGACAACACGCGCTCGATGTCGGACGGCGGCGCGGCCGCCAGCCGCGCGCGTGCGCGCAGGAGATCGTCGCCGGTCACCGGCAGGTTGCGCTCGAGGTCGAGTCGCTGCGGCACGTAGCCGATCCGCGCGCCCGGCGCCCAGCGGACCGTTCCGTCGTGAGAGACGGCGTCGATCAGCGCGCGAAACAGAATCGTCTTGCCGGACCCGTTGGGTCCGATCACGGCGAGCGACGAGCCTTCCGGAACGGAGAATGAGAGATCCCGAAGGACCTCTACATCTCCCAACCGAACCGAGAGGTGTTCGACCTCGAGTGCGTTCCCGGGCAGGATCACCCTGCAAACATAGCGCTCATGGCCGGACGGAACCGGAGTCCGGCCGCAATGCCGCCCAGAGCGTCGAGCTCTCTGGCGGCATCCCCGGAAACCTCCTCGACACTGGCGTCCTGCTCGATCGCGGCGCGAACCGCATCCTCGGCGTCAGCCGCATGGTTCTCGAGATAGCCGTGGGTGAGGAACAGCTCGCGCACGCTCGCCTGGTCGAGCGCGGCCTTGGTCTCCGCCGGACCGATCACGCCCAGTCCGTGTGCGGCAGCCAGGTTGCCGATGTCCGCCACGCGGTCGGCGTCGTACGAGTTTCGCAGCGTCGACGCGCCAGCTCGCGCCGCTCCGGCGATCTCGCTGGTCTCGGCGTGAATGTCGAGCCAGGGAAGCGCGAGGACGCGGCCCGGCGCCGATGCATCGAGCTCCTGCGACAACGACGAGACGACACGGCGAATGCCGCCGATCACGATCCAGCCTTGCCCACCGGCGAGCTCCATGATCCGCGACGCGGCTTCGGAGATCATGCGATCGCGGCCGGCGAGGAGCGAACGCTGCGCGGCATCGCGACCCGCCGAACCGCGCGTGCCCACGTGGAAGCCTTGTCGGGGCGCCGTCCCCATGTGGGCGGTTTCCTGAACGACGTGGTGAGCGCGAATGGTCTCGACACGATCGGCGATGCCGGCGCGATAGCGATGCAGCTCCGCCTTCCGTGCATCGACGACCGCGACCACCACAGCGCGAGCTTCCTTGAGCGCGCGCACGTATGGCGCGAGACAGGGTCCGGTGCTCCACACGGCCAGTGTCGGTGTCGGGACGGGCAGGTGGTGCGCCTCATGCACACGACCGGCGGTGATGAACGCCGCCCAGCCCGGCGAGCCCACGCCGGCTTTGAGCTCGGCGAGCTGCGCCTCGAGCCGATTCACACATTGCTCGAACTGCTCGCGGTCGCTCTTGGCCGAATCCGCGAGCCAGGTTCTGAGATCGGCGATGCTGTGCTCGAGTTGCAGGCGCCAGGAGCGTTGAATGGCCGGGTCGGCCGCGGTGCCATCGAGATAGACCGTAAGCACTCGGTCGTTGCGCAGAGAGCGCAGGAGTGTCGCGAGTTGGGCCTGGTTCAGCATGATGAGTCGCCTCCACGGAGAGCAGGGTCGCGTGCGGAGCGTTCGCGACGACGCGGCGATTGCACTCCGGCGCGTACCGCCATTCAAGTCGAATGATAGGCCGGCACGACGCCGCTGGCGTCGGGGGAATGTCGTTCACCGTTCAGGCTTCTCCCGATGTGCCGGAACGTCGGCTCCGCAACATTGAATGCGGAGGATCAGATATGTCAGAACGATTCATTGATCGAATGGATGCGGGCCGTCAACTCGGTGCCAGACTGGCACACCTGCGCGGCCAGGACGTGATCGTACTCGCGCTGCCACGCGGCGGCCTCGCCGTAGGCCTCGAAGTCGCGCGCGCGTTGCACGCGCCGCTCGACGCACTGAACGTGCGCAAGCTCGGCGTCCCGTGGCGCGAGGAGCTCGCGATGGGAGCCATCGCGACGGGCGGTGTTCGCGTGCTCAACTCTGAGATCATCATGGCACTCGGAGTCAGGAAGGAGATGATCGAGGAGACGACTGCGTTCCAGCACCTGGAGCTCAATCGGCGCGAGCAGATCTATCGACACGGCAAGCCGGCGCCGGCTTTGCGCGGGCGAACCGTCGTCCTCGTCGACGACGGCATCGCCACGGGGGCGACGGTGCGCGCGGCCATCAGCGTGATTCGATCGCAGCATCCGGCAAAGCTCGTGCTGGCGGCGCCCGTGGCGCAGCAATCCGTGGTCGACGAGCTGCGGCGCGAGGTGGACGAGATCGTCTGTGTCAGCATGCCGGGCGATCTCTACGCGATCGGGTACTGGTACGATCACTTCCCGCAGCTCACGGACGCCGACGTGCAGGCGATTCTCGCCGAAGCGGCGTCGGAGCCGGCAGCTGCGCTCGTGAACGCTGGTGCGCGCTCAGGCACGCTCGACGGTGACGACTCCGACAGCGGGACGTCTGCGTAGATGAAATGGTCGTGGAAGATCGGACGCATCGGCGGGATCGATCTTCGCGTTCACGCGACCTTCTTCTTCCTGCTCGCCTGGCTGGCGCTCAACTACTACCGATCGAGCGGCACGGCGATTGGCGCCGCGCGTGGCGTGCTGTTCACGATCGCGCTGTTCGCGTCCGTGGTGCTGCACGAATTCGGGCACGCGTGGGCCGGCCGGCGCGTCGGCGTGCCGACACGCGACATCACGCTCCTGCCGATCGGAGGAGTGGCGCGGCTCGAGTACATCCCGAAGAATCCGTGGCACGAGCTCCAGATCGCGCTCGCCGGGCCGGCGGTGACCGTTGTCATCATCGCGCTGTTGACGATCGTGCTGGTAGTGCTCGGCGCGCCGATCCTCATCGCCGGCGACGCGGTCGTGACCGGCGGCAGTTCCGGCATCCTCGCGCAGTTGATGTGGGTGAACGTGTACCTGCTCGTGTTCAACCTCCTGCCGGCGTTTCCGATGGATGGCGGCCGCGTTCTCCGCGCCGGGCTGGCGCTGCGCAGCGGATATCTGCGCGCGACCGCGATTGCCGCGCGCGTGGGGCGCGCGTTCGCCCTGCTGTTCGGTATCGTCGGGCTCTTCTACAATCCGTTCCTGGTGCTCATCGCGCTCTTCGTATGGCTGGGAGCGGCGGCGGAATCGAGTGCCACGCAGGAGCACGAGCTGCTCGGCGGGGTCACGGTCGACCGCGTGATGATTCGCGAGCTTCGGACGCTCGCGCCCGATGACACGCTCGAGACCGCGATGCGGCACGTACTCGAAGGCTTCCAACAGGACTTTCCAGTCCTCGAGAACGGGCGAGTCGTTGGCGTGCTCACGCGTTCGGGAATGCTCGCCGGGCTCGGCCGCGGCGGTCCGGCCTCGCCGGTCTCGGCATCGATGGATTCATCTTTCCGAACGGCGTCGCCGAGCGAACCGGTGGAGCATGCCGTGGCGCGCCTGCGCGAGTGCCACTGTTCGTCGATGCCGGTGATGCGTGATGGACAGCTCGCGGGGGTGCTGACGAGTGAGAACATCGCTGAATTCGTGATGATCGCCACGGCGTTGCGCTCATCGAATGGCGAATCGAAAGCCACGGTGGCAGAGCGGGAAAAACCCTAGCCCGTCGCGTGCATTCGCCGACTCTCGGCAGGGACGGGGGCCCTTACCATCTAGTTCGGTAGCGCCAGCGAGAGGTGCCGGCGCACCGGCTCTTTGGAGGGTCCCATGTTCCGAATTTCCCGAGTGGCGGCGTACGCCACCATGGCTGTGCTGGCCGCCGGCTGCGGCCATTCGATAGAGGTCCAGACGATGGCGGCGCCGGACGCCGGCTTTGCGTCGCTGCACGCCTTCCGCATGCTCCCCGGGCCCGCGCGGCGTGACGGCCGAGTGCCCTCGGGCGAAGACGACCCGATGCTCAGCAACTCGATCGCGAACCAATCGCTGCGCGAGCGCATCTCGCGCGGGTTCCAGGCTCGGGGCTACACGCTCGACGAACGGAACCCCGACTTCGCCGTGGCCTTCTACGCCACTGCGCGAGAGAAGCTGGACGTGACGACGTGGGACTACGGCTATCCCTTCGACCCGCGATGGGGCAGATACGGCCCGCCGATGCAGACCGTTACGCAATACACCGAAGGCAGCGTGATCATCGACGTCGTGAAGCCGCGCACCGGTGAGCTGCTGTGGCGCGGCGTGGGAAAAGCCGGGCTCGAGGGGAGCGCAGACGAGAACCTGCAGCGTCTCGTCAAGGCCGCGGAAACGATCGTCGGGAAGTTCCCGAAAGGCACGAGCCGAGTCGTTGCCCTGCGACAGTAGGCAGTGGTGCGGACGATGGTTCACCTTGAACGAAGAGAAGAGACACATGCCAACGGTCGAGGAGTACGTCGAGGAGCGAACGGAGCGTCGCGGAAATGGCGGGAAAGCGCCGGCCGATGGTCCGATCGCTGAACGTGTGAGCCGCATGCGTGAGCATTTGAGCGACGCCGCGGAGCGTAAGGTGCGCGATGTGAAACGGCTTGCCCGCAAAAGCCAGTTCGCCGTGGAGAATCAAATCGACGCGGCCGCGCTGCGAGTGCGCCGCAATCCCGGCACCGCGCTCGCGATCGCGTTCGCCGTCGGGAGCATCAGCGGCGTGGTCGCCGGCTTGATGCTGCGCCGTCGGCGTCGAACGGCGTGAACACACTTACATCGAGGAACCAGACCATGTCGGCATCGACGATGGAGGTCACGAAGTCACCTCGCGCGGATCGCATGCATCGCGTCCGTGTTCGCGGTGAAGAGCTGCTTGGCAAGGTGCGAGAGCTCATCCACGAAGGGAATACGCGGCGGATCATCGTGATCGGCGACGACGGCACGACGCTGCTCGAGATCCCGCTCACGGCGGGAATCGTCGGCACCGTGATGGCGCCGGCGCTGGTCGCGGTGGGCGCGATCGCCGCGCTGGCGAGCAATTACACATTGCTCATCGAGGCGCATCCGACGGCGCGCGCCGGCGCCGCCGAGACCAAGCACAACGGGGCAAAGCAGTAGCATCACGCGGCGGACGGCGAATGCCGCCCGCCGCTGCCAACGGCACACGCAATCAGCTGCTCCCTGGAGCGCATATGCTACGACTTCGAGAGATCATGAGCACGGACGTCGTGACCGTGACGCCCGAGACGACGATTCGCGAAGCCATGGAAGTGCTGGCGAAACGCCACATGAGCGGCGCGCCCGTCGTGAGCGGCGAAGAGCTCGTCGGCATCGTGACGGCGAACGATCTCATGGCATTCACAGCCGCCATCCCCGGCGTCCCGACGGAACGCGAGACACGCGATGAGTGGATCGAGTGGGCGCAGCCGTCGGTGGCCGACGAGGTCGAGGCCGAAGCCGTGCCGTCGGGCGCGTACTTCTCCGACCTGTGGGAGGACGCGGGAGCGGACGTGGCCGAACGCTTCGCCGACATCGCATCGCCCGAGTGGAACGCGCTCGAGGAGCACGACGTGAGCGAGGTGATGACGCACACGCCCCTGAGCACACTGTCGCCGGATGACGAGGCGGAGACGGCGGCGGATCTCATGCGCCGCAACTCGATTCACCGTGTGCTCGTCACCGAGGGTGATCGGCTGGTCGGCGTGGTGAGCTCGCTCGACATCGCGCGGGCCGCGGCGGACCACAAGTTCCACACGCGCACCTATGTGTTCAATCCCGATCCCGAATTCGACGAACAATGACGCCGGGCGGGAGCGCGGGGGGAGGTGAACGTATGATGACGCGAGATGGAATTGCACGGGCAGCGCCGATTCACTCGCTGCCGCGATCCGAGACGGGAGCCCGGACTCTTCCGAAGTTCGAGGCGACGCCGCGCACGGCGTGGCCGCGGCGAATTCTTGTCGGTATCGACGGCACGTCGTCGTCGGCGTCGGCGATCAAGGCCGCGCGTGCGCTCGCCGAGCGAACGGGCGCGACGGTGCAGATGGAGACGGTGTATCGGCCGCGAGTCCCCGTGCCGGCATCGACCGCGCGTCGCGGCATCGACCAGTGTGAGCGCGGGGAGCGCGGGCCGGCGATCACGCTGCTGCGGAAAGTCCAGCGGCAGCGCCACGAGCTGAGCCGGTACGCGCGCGGTTGGCCGCTGCGGCTCGAGATCGGCGATCCCGCGGCGGTGATTACCGGCT
>DATJHY010000036.1:0-9458 GCA_035493635.1 Gemmatimonadaceae bacterium
CGGGGACGCATCTACGAGTTGGGATACGGATGCTACGGATGGAGCGGATCTTCCGGATCGATCCTCGTGGCGAGAGAACTCCGCGCTCAACGCGCCGGGATTTTCTTGGTGACAACCGCTCGGGCAGCTTCTTGTGGCGTCCCGAGCGGTTGTCCCCAAAAAAAGTTCGTCCGGGCTCGTGACGATAGGAGTTGTCGTGCCACAGCAAGGAGGGTGTCCGGTTTTCTGTGTGTGAGGCCGGATAACGGGATCATCGCGGTTCGACCAGCATGCGGTCTCCGAAGAGGACGACAAAATGGGGCAGCGCGGCGAGCCATTCGCGTGAGACGTTCCGCCATTTCTTCGTGATGTTCCGGAGCGCGAGATAGAGCAACTTCGCCGCCGCCTCATCGGTCGGAAAGTGGCCGCGGGTCTTGATGATCTTGCGCAGCTGCATGTGCACGCTCTCGATCGCGTTCGTGGTCGAGAGGAGGCGGCGGACCGGGAGCGGATAGCGAAACGCCGGCGTGACGTACTCCCAGTGCCGGCGCCAGATCGGCGCGATCGTCGGGTACTTCGCGTGCCAGGCACTCGCCTCGAACGCGGTGAGCGCGTCGCGGGCCGCGTCGACCGTCGGCGCGCGGTAGATCTCGCGCAGCGCCTTCGCGACCGCCTTCCGGTCGGCCCAGGCCACATACGCGAGGCTGCGCCGGACCAAGTGCACGACACAGTGGTGGATCTGGGTCTGCGGGAACACCGCCGTGATGGCGTCGGGGAAGCCGACGAGCCCGTCGATCAACGCGATCAGGATATCCTCCACGCCGCGGTTCTGGAGCTCCGTCATGACGCGGTGCCAAAACGCGGCGCCCTCGGTCTGCTCGATCCAGAGGCCGAGGATTTCGCGGTGCCCCGTGGTGCGCACGCCGAGCGCGAGGTAGACCGCCTTGGTCCGCACCGTGCCCTCGTCGCGAATCTTGACGCGGAGCGCGTCGAAGATAACCACGGGATAGCAGGCCTCTAAGGGCCGCTGCTGCCAGCTGGTGACTTCCTCGAGGACCGCGTCGGTGACGGTGCTGATCACGTCCGGCGCGACCGCGACCTGATACAACTCCTCCAAGTGCGCCTGGATCTCGCGCACCGTCATGCCGCGCGCGTAGAGCGACAGCACGTTCTGATCGAACCGCGGCAACCGGCGGACGTGCTTCGGCACGAGCTTGGGCTCGAAGGTGCCGGCCCGATCCCGCGGAATGGCCAGCGGAATCGCGCCGTCCTCGGTCAGCACCGTCTTCGGCGTCGTCCCGTTCCGGTGGTTCGGCTGCGCGAGCGGCTTCGCCTCGCCCGGGGCGTAGCCCAGATGGTGCGTGAGCTCGCCGCTGAGCATCCGCTCCATCAGCGCTTTCTTCATCTGGCGGAAGAGCGCTTCGACGTCCTCCGCCGACGTCGCATCACCAATCAGCGCGTCCAACGCGGCGGGATCGAAGGTCCGCTCCGCCCCCGGCGTCTGTTTCCCTTTCTTCGAGTGAGCCATACCGACCCTCCCAGGTCAGAGTATGGCCTCACACACAGAATTTCGGACAGCCCCACAGCTTACACCGTCGCGCCGTCGCACTCGCAGTTCGCCCGTGCGCGTTCTCTCCGATCTTTGTCAGTCCCGATCTTCGTTAGTCCCGACCTTCGTTAGTCCCGCTCCTCGTTAGTCCCGCTCCTCGTTAGTCCCGTCTCTCCTCAGTCCGCTCTCCTATTTCATTCGCCCATACTTCCTCATCGCGGCCAACATTCGTTCCACCGGCATCGCGAAGATTCGCAGATCGTTCGCCCCCGTCGTCGTCTCTGCCGCCAGCAGTGCGTTCGTGATCGCCGCCTCCGTCGCCTGCGCCGTCGCCTGAAACAGCGGTGTGATGCGGTCGTTCGTCATCATGCGCACTGCCGTCACGCTGTCCGACGACCAGCTCTTCTGGTTCGCCGTCGAGAACGCGATGAAGATGTCGCCCGACGAATTGCCACCGAATCCTCCCTGCCTTCCGACGCCGAGTGACACGCGCGTGGCGATGCGCTTGAGTTGATGTGGGAGGAGCGGCGCGTCGGTCGCGACGACGACGATGATCGAACCCTGCTCCGACGCGTCGGCGGCGCCCCCCGATCCACCGGCTTGCCCGCAGTGCGGGCGCCGCGCACTCGGGCCATCGGGTTCGGTGTTGGCGATGCACGGCTGGAGATCGGTGATCTCCTCGCCGACCGGGACGCCGGCGATCCGCAGATCGCGACGCGAGCCGAAATTGCACTGCACGAGAACGCCGACGGTGTAACCGCCCTGTTGCGCGGGCAGCTTTCGCGACGCTGTACCGATTCCGCCCTTGAACCCGAGACAGGTCATTCCAGTGCCGCCACCGACAACGCCTTCCTTCGGCAAACCACTCGTCGCTGAGTTGAGCGCACTGAGGACGTGCTCCTCCTTGACGTGAAAGCCGTTGATGTCGTTGAGATTTCCGTCGTACGTCTCAGCGACGACCGGCAGCCACCAGGGCTGGAGGACGTTCTTCTGTGTGACCTCCCACTTGATGATCGCATCGCGTACGACGCCGACGCTGTGCGTGTTGGTGATGCCGATTGGGCCCTCGAGGTAGCCGCTCTCCTGGATCCAGGTCGTGCCGGTCATCTCGCCGTTCCCATTGAGCGTGAACCAGGCCGCGAACACAGGATCGGAGTTCGCTTTGCCGCGCGGGTGGATTACCGTCACCCCGGTGCGCACCGGTCCTTGGCCGACGACGAGCTTGCCGCTGCCGGAGATCAGTGTGGTGTGCCCGACCTCGACGCCGGCGACGTCCGTAATCGCGTCGAGCGGACCAGGCGTCCCGCCGATCGGAAGCTTGAGGTCGTTCTCGCGCGGCTTCGTTTGTGAGTGAGCCGCAGCGGATCCGAGAACGATGGCGAGGGCGGCGCGTGCAGCAGGTTTGCGCAAGGATGCTCCTGGCGGGGGAGACGTGCAGTGCGAAGTTGTCGCGAGATGCGGAGTACGTCCAGGCGAGTATGCGGTGAAGACTACTCGCTGCCGCCGCAACGCCGGGCCAAGAAGTGGCCGGTCGTTTCCATCCCCGGAGCGCTCGGCATCGGCAACGTCGCCGGCCTACGGTACTCGGAGACTTGACAGCCCCGCACCGACCGCGCAGACTAGTCACTTAGTGATATGTAAGACGCTTACTGGAGCGATCTGATGGCGACGTCCGCACTCGATCTCATGCCCGGCACGGTCGACATCCTCGTGCTGCGCACGCTGGCCTGGGAAGCGATGCACGGCTACGCGATCTCCCAGTTCGTGCGCAGCCGGACCGGCGGCGCGATCGGGCTGGAGAGCGCCGCGCTGTACCAGGCGCTGCACCGCCTCGAGAAGAAGCGCCTCGTTCGGTCGTGGTGGGGTGTCTCGGAGACCAATCGCCGCGCCAAGTTCTACGAACTGACGACGGCGGGCCGAAAGCAGCTCAAGGACCAGTCCACGGAGCTTCGCGCGTACGTCGCGGCGTTGTTCGCGGTCCTCGACGCCAAGTAGGAGCCGTCGTGGCGCGTCCCCGAGGCATTCGACGCTTCCTCCACCTCCCGCGATCCGCGGCGCGCATTCGCGCCGACGTGGACGAAGAGCTCCGCTTCGACATCGAGATGCGCGCGAGTGATCTGGTGCGCCAGGGCGTGCCACACGACGCCGCGCAGGCGCGCGCCGTCGCCGAGTTTGGAGATCTCGAGGCAACACGCCGCTACTGCGAGGAGACAGACATGGCATCCGAAGCGCAAATCAGTCGCGCCACCGTCCTGAGCGACCTTCGCGCCGACCTCGCGATTACCTGGCGCATGATGCGGCGGACACCGGCGTTCGCGTTGGTCGTTGGGACGACACTCGCCCTCGGCATCGGCGCGAACACGACGGTGTTTTCCGTCGTGAAGCGCGTGCTCATCACGCCCCTTCCCTTCCGCGCGCCCGATCGGCTCTATCGGATGTACACCGCACCGTCGTCGGTCGACGGCGACAACGACAAGCTATCGGCCGTCGAGATCATGGCGTTGGCAGATGCGCGTTCGCTCGCCGGCGTCACCGAGTTCGGCAACTACGGCGGCATGACCTTCACCGATGGTCGGACCGCCGAGCCGTGGGGCACGGTCCAGGTCGGGCCCAACTTCTTCGAGGTCTTCGGCATCCGTCCGGCGCTCGGGCGTCAGTTTACCGACGAAGACTTCGGGCCGAATGGCGCGCGCGGCGTCATCATCACGCACCAACTGTGGCAGCGTGTGTTCGGCGGCGATCCGGGAGTCGTTGGCCGCCGGGTTCAGCTCAACAACGGCGACCTGACGATCGTCGGCGTGCTGCCGGAGTCATTCGTCGGACCGACGTTCACGGCCGACGCGCTCCTTCCGCTCCCCTTCGCGAACATTCTGCGCTCGTCACCGCGGAATGTTCGCGCCCGCGTCTTGCGAGCGGTCGTCAGGACGCGCGATGGAGTATCCGAGGCGGCGTTGAACGCCGAGCTGGCCACGCTCGGGCAACGCGTTCGCGCGCAGTATCCCGAGATCAAGAACGGCGGCGTCTTCCGCCCGGTGTCGCTCCATGCGGCGATGGTCGGAAACGCAAAGACGGTGCTTCTCCTCGTGATGGCCGGCGCGCTGCTCGTTCTCGTCATCACCTGCGCCAACATCGCCGGGCTGTTTCTCTCTCGTGGGGCGGCGCGACGACGCGAGTTGGGTGTGCGCGCGGCGCTCGGCGCCGGGCGCTCGCGGCTCGTCCGCCAGATGCTGACCGAGAGCGCGCTCTACGGACTCGGCGGCGGAGCGGCGGGCATCGCGCTCGCCGTCGTGATGACGCGCGTGTTCGTCGGACTCGCCGGCTCGACATTGCCACAGCTCGGCGAGATACGACTCGACGGGTTCAGCCTCGCGTTCGCGGCGACGATCGCGATCCTGTGTGGCCTGGCGGTCGGCGTCGCGCCGGCTGTCGCCGCAACGCGTGTCGATCTCCGCGAGGCGCTCGGCGACACCGGCAATCGCGGCGCGTCGACGGGTGTCGCCGGGGTGCGAGGGCGGCGAGCGCTCGTCGCCGCGCAGCTCGCCGTCGCCGTCGTTCTTCTCGTCGGCGCTGGGCTGCTCCTCCGCACGTTCACCGCGCTCACTCGCACACCACTTGGCTACGCGGTCGACACGCGCACGTTGACGTTTCGCGTCAACCTTCCGTCCGCGCGATATCCGGACACGTCCTCGCGCGCCGCGCTGGTCGCGGCGTTGGTCGGGCGCGTTCGCTCACTGCCCGGCGTGCGCGCGGTGGGCTACACGGCGGTGGCGCCGTGGAACGGCGGCATGATGAGCGTGGGATTCCGCGTGGAGGGGCGGCAGGTCGACCCGAGCGCGGTGCCGAACGTTCAATACGCGACGGCGTCGGACGAGCTCTTCCTCGCGAGCAGCACCCCACTGCGCGCGGGACGCGCTTTCACGTCCGCCGATCGCGTCGGCGCACCGAGCGTCGCGATCATCAGCGAGAGCGTGGCGCGGCGTTTCTGGCCGAACGGTGGTATGGTCGGCGCACGCATTCGGCTCGGCACCGGCGCCCCGGGCGATGACGGTGTGCCACTCGAGGTGGTTGGCGTCGTCGGCGATGTTCGTCAGACGGTTCTTGGCGACATCGTGCCGACGGTGTACGTCTCGGAACGCCAGTGGTCGGGGCGCGGCGGCGAGTTCGTCGTGCGAGCGGCCGATGACGCGTCGGCGCTCATTCCCGGGATCAAGTCGATCTTGCACGAGCTCGATCCCGAGCTACCCCTCATCTTCCCGCGCACGATGCGCCAAGTGCTCGACGCGACGATCGCGCGACAACACCTGGCGATGATGCTCATGGCATCGTTCGCCGTTCTCGCCGTGGTGCTCGCCGCACTCGGCGTCTACAGCGTGATGGCGTATTCGGTGATCGGACGAACGCGCGAATTCGGCATCCGCGCCGCGCTCGGCGCCGAGCGGTGGAGCATCGTCGGTCTCGTGCTACGTCAGGGAGCGACGACGACAGTCGTCGGCGTGGCCGTCGGCCTGCTCGCGGCCGCGGTGGCGTCCAAGTATGTCGCGTCGTTGCTGGTCGGAGTGACCGCGCGCGACGTGCCGACGTTCACGTTGTCGGCACTCACCCTCGTGCTCGTTGCCGCTGTGGCGTGTCTCCTGCCGGCTCGACGAGCCACGCGAGTCGAGCCGGTGGAAGCGTTGCGCGCGGACTGACGAGTCGGATCCTGCCTATCTCACGGCCATCCTTTTCGTGCCGCCTGTGTCCGCGATGTACGAAAAGAGGAGCCGTGTTCGCAGATCCGTGATCTTGCGCGCCGACTGTGAGATGAGACCGCGGAACGCCGCGCGCGCACCCGCGCGGTCGCCGACGGCCAGTTTGGCGATCACGGCGCCATCGCGCAGCTCGTCGCCGTCGAGCCAGAGTTCGCCCTTTCCCGCCTCCGCGATCAGCGGGTCAGCCGCACGCGCGGCCTGAGCATAGTCCCAGGTCGCCAGCCCGTGGAGAAAATCGACGGCCGCGCGCGCGGTCGGCGGCGCGTGCACGCGATCGAGGTACGCGTAGAGCGAGGCGTAGAACGAGGAATCGGCGGTGCCGGCCATGCCGCCGTGCACACCGGCTTCGACCCACGCCACGGACTGTGCCCACACCGGCCAGCTCGCCGGCGCCTTACCCGACAACATCTCGGCGTCGAGCATCTGCATCCGTGCGGCAATGAGCGCGACGTCCGGACCGGCGCGCGAGTCGCCGGTTCGCAGGCCGGCCGCGGTCGCCATCGCCTGGAGGCGCGGAATGCCCGCGACGAGCGCATACGGATCGCCCAGTCCGTTCCGGTGGCCGTCGATCATCGCCGCGAAGTTGACTCGTCCCGACGCCAAACCGACGAAACCTTCCGCGTCGATCTTCATGTACCGTGTCCGCTCGGCGTTGAGGTCGAGCGTGGGGTAGAAGTCGGAGTTCGGGTTACCCGCGATTCGGACGAGGGGCATCAGCGAGCGGCTGTCCGCCACGCGAAGCGTCTCCATCGTGTGCGGTGTGATCGGCCAGACGCGCTTCAAGTCGCTGGCGAGCTGCTGCGACTGGAAGATGCTCCAGTCGGGCGCCGGCAATGCGGCTCGCGTTGTCGCGACGAGGATGATGTCCCGATTCGAGATCTGGTAGATCGAATACGTCGGGAAATGCTCCGACAACGCCGACATCACGCTGAGCAACAGCGCGTCGTCGATCTCGTAGAGGTGAAGCCACTGCGCGAACACGCCGTTCGGCGTCAGGTAGTGTGTGATCCGCTCGTAGAACTCGGCGGTGAACAGCCCCGACACTCCCGACACCCACGGATTCGACGGCTCGGAGACGATCAGATCGAACCGCTTGCCGCTTGCCGCGAAATACGCGCGCGCGTCATCGATGACGAACGTCGAGCGCTTGTCGTCGTACGCCCGCGCGTTGGCCGGATAGAAGTTGCGCGAAGCCCTGATCATCTCGGGTTCGATCTCGATCGTGACGACGCTCTGGAGGACGGGACTTCCCAGGAGAGCGTGCGACGTCATTCCGGAGCCGAAGCCGATCACCGCCGCGGTTTTCGCGTTGGGCACGTACGCGAGCGGAATGAGCGGCACGAACAGCTGGGTTGGCGCGTCATGCGTGAACGCGCCCGGTTTCGGCTCGACCTTCGCGTTCAACCACTCCGGGCCGAGCGAGGCATCGGGCTTTCCATTGGTGGCCAGCGTCAGGCCGTGCGTGTCCGGGATGCGGCGCACGCTCACCGTCGCCGTGCGGCCGTCCTTGTAGAAGAGAACTTCCCGCGAGCCCGGAGCTTGAACGGTGCCGTATCGGAAGACGCCGCTCGTCAACACCGTGTGATCGAGCTGTGCGCGCAACGAAGCGATGATGACCGCGGCCGCCAGCCCGCCGGCGAGAAGCAGTTTCGGCGTCCATCGCGAAGGCCGGTCGTCCGTCGCCGATCGCCCGTCGCCCGCCAAGAGCGCCACGCCCAGCGCGATGTCGACGGATGCGCCAGCGACCAGAAGCCACTTGAGGCCGAGGAGCGGCATCAACACCAGCCCCGCCACGCCGGCGCCGACGATCGAGCCGAGCGTGTTCACGCCGTACACCTGTCCGATCGCTCGCTCACCGACGCTCGCGCCGACGAGCACACGGGTGATCAACGGCAGCGTCATGCCGGCGCAGAACGTCGCCGGCAGCATCACGGCGAGGCAGATGACGTATCGCGAGACGCTGAACATGGCGTAGCCCTGCGACGTCTTCGCGAACGCCGCCATGAACGACACCATCCAGTCGAACGTCATCAGATAGACGGGGAGCGTGGCGATGGCGAGCGATCCCATCGCGACCTGCACAAGACCGAGAAAGCGGAGCGACGTCGCGCGTTCGTCAGCGCGGCGGCGGACCCACAGCGCGCCGAGTGCGAGGCCGAGAATGAACGCCGACAACATCAGCTCGAAGGAATGCGTCGCGCTGCCCAGCACGAGGGCGAGCATGCGGATCCAGCCGATCTCGTAGATGAAGCTGGACAGCGCGGTACCGAAGCTCACCGCGAGCAGCAGGCGCCAGAGCCGCGGCTTAGAGAGGCCGTTGAAGGTTTGCTCTTGTGCTGCTTCGACTGCCGCTGTTGTCTCGGCGCCAGTTGTCGTGCGAACCGCGATGAAGACGGCGGCCGCGACGACGATGTTGAGCATCGCGGCGGCGAGCAGTGTTCCGGGGAGTCCGACTGCGGCGACGAGCCAGAAGCCGGCGATCAGCACGCCGACTGCAGCACCGAAGCTGTTCGCGAAATAGAGCGTCGCTAGCGCATCGCCGACTCGTTGTGGCAGGCGTCGGACGACGCCGGCGCTCATGAGCGGGAAGGTCATGCCGAGCAGGATCGACTGCGGCAGGATGAGCAGACCGGCGATTCCCCACTTCACGATCGTCTGGGCGGCGCCCAGTCCGATCGCCGGAAAGATGGATAGGTAGGTAAAGTCTGTCGTGGCCACGAACACGTCGTGGAAGACGAGGCCGATCATACCTGTCGCGAGCTCGACGATCGCGTACCAGAAGAGCGGTCGGGTCACGCGCTCGGTGCGCCGCCCGATGAGCAACGCGCCGAGCGACATGCCACCGAGGAAGATCACGAGCACGATGACTTGCGCGTACGCGCTGTGGCCGACGAACAGGCCGAGGTAGCGGGTCCAGATCGATTCGTAGATCAGGCCCGCGGCGCCGGACAGCACGAAAACGACATATAGGAGGGGAAGCATGTCATTTCGACTGCGTGCCGCGACCCCTCGTAACACTTAGGAGCGTCTTCAGTGCGACGGAACTCCTACGGCCAGTTCGTCCTCGCCCAGCGGATCAAGTCCACCATCGCATTGCCGCCGGCGGCAGCGTTGTCGTCCTCGATCGTCCACCAGAGGAACGTTGTTTTTTCGCCACCGCTCACGGTTCCGACCGCGTACGG
>DATJHY010000037.1:0-4932 GCA_035493635.1 Gemmatimonadaceae bacterium
AGCCGGCGGTGCAGGCAGTGTATCGGCAATACGTGCACGAGCTGGCATCGCTGATTCGCCCGGAGTATCTGGGACTCGCCGCTGAAACGAACCTTATCCGCCTGCAGGCGCCGGCCGCCGTGTACAATGCGCTGGTGCAAATGACGAACGCCGCGGCGGCGGACGTCCGCGGGATGGGCGGCAGACTGCCGTTGCTCTACGCGAGCGTGCAGGCGGACGTCGCGTGGGGTCCACCACCCGCGGCCTATCGTGGCGTCGAGACGGACTTCACGGATTTCCCGTTCGTGCAGGTGCTCGCCATCTCGTCGTATCCGTACTTCGTCTATCCCGATCCAGATCAGATTCCGCTCGACTATTACACTCGGCTCGCCAAGGGACGTCCGCTCCCGATCATGGTTGTCGAAGGCGGGTGGACGTCGGCCGCCGTGGGGTCCGTGCAATCATCGCCGATCGTGCAGGCGAGGTATCTCCGCCGACAGGAACGCCTGCTCGACTCGGCGAAGGCCGTCGCGGTGTTCGAGTTGAACTACACGGACATCGACATCACAGCGTATCCGCCGCAGCCGCCCGGCTCGGCGCTCGCGTTGTTCACGTCGATCGGTCTGGTGGACACGGCATTCAAGGCAAAGCCGGCACTGGCCACCTACGACAGCATCTTCGCGCGGCCGCTCAAGAAGTGAGCGGCCGACGGCGTCGCGATCGTCGAGAGTGGTCCAACAGGAGCGTCGGTCAAGCCGGGGTTGGCGCGTAACGCTCCGCGGAGGCGTCGGTAGGCATCGGAAGCACGACGCGAAACGTGCTCCCGGTCGCATCACTTCGGGCGAGCGTAATGCTGCCGCCGTGTGAGTCGGCGATCCAGCGCGCGATTGCCAGCCCGAGTCCCGCGCCGCCGTCCCCTTCGCCGCGATCGATCCCCGCGCGGAAGAAGCGATCGAAGAGACGTGCCTGCGCGGCGGGCGGAATTCCCGGTCCGGTGTCGCTCACTTCCAGCACGTACCGCCCGTCGTCGGATGCCGCGCGCAACTCGACGGCGCCCCCAGACGGCGTGTACTTGATGGCATTGTCCAGAAGGTTCATGAGGAGCCGGCGGAGAAGTCCTTCGTCACCGGTGAAGGGAAGCTCCTCGTTCCCCTCGTAGCGCAGCTCGACACTCTTCGCCGCCGCCAGCGAGCGTGCTGCCTGGACGCATTCTCGCGCGACGTCGCCGAGGTACAATGCCGATGGCGCGAGCAGCTGCTCGCCGGCGTTGGCGCGGGCCAGCAGGAACAGATCGTCGACGATTCGCTTGAGTCGCCGCGCCTCGTGCCGAATGTTGGCGAGCGCTGTTCGCAGCTCGGTCGACGGACGATCGTCGCGCGACAGTGCCAGCTCGGCTTCACCACTCATGATCGTCACCGGCGTGCGAAGCTCGTGCGACGCATCGGCCATGAACTGGCGCTGTTGCTCGAATGCCTGATCGAGTCGGCCGAGCAGATCGTTGAACACCGTCGCGAGGCGCCCCAACTCGTCGCGCGGATTGTTGACCGGCAGGCGCTCGTGAAGCGTTGCCGCGCCGATCAGGGCGGCGCGTTCCGTCATGGCCGCCACCGGGTGAAGGTTCTCACGCGCCAGGAGCCAACCACCGGCGATCGCCGCGAGCAGGAGCAGCGGAATTCCGGCGATGATGGCCAGCGCGAGCTCGTGCAGCACGCGGTCGCGCGCGCGCAAACCGTGCGCGGCGCCAAGGACGAGCGTCAGCCGGCCGAGCCGGTACGGACGAAGCAACACTCGAACGTCGACGCCGCCCGCCGTGACGGTGGACAGATCCTCGTCGGATTGTGGCGATCGGAGCATGAGCTGTCGCAAATCCGGCGGCTCGAGCGGAACGTGCGCCCGAGCGAGCGCGGCCCCCGACGACGCGGCGCGGACGTCGGCCGAGCCTTGTCCCGTGGTGTCGACGCTGGAGTAGACGCGTTGGGTGGTGCGATCGAGAATCGCGACCTTCATGTCGCGGAAGCGAAAGTGCTCGACGACTCTCGCGAGGTACGCGTCGGGCGGGTGTTGCTCGCTGTCCTCGAGGTTGAGCGCGCTCTCGAGGGCGTCCACGGCTTCGTCGAGCGACTCGTCCGTGCTGGCGAGCGAGCTTCGCGCGACGAACGCGAAGCCAGCCGCCGCGAACAGCGCGAGCGACAGGGCCATGGCCGCGCCGAACCAGAGCGCGATACGCGCGCGAATCGACGGCGTTCGCATCAGGAGCCGCGCCGGGATTCCGCCGTGCTCGACGGCTCCGTCCCCAACCGATACCCAACGCCGCGGTGGGTGTGAATGAGCGGCGTGGTGCCGGCGCTGTCGATCTTTTTCCTGAGCCGGTTGACGTAGACTTCGATCGCGTTCGAGAACGGATCGTGGTGCTCGTCCCAGACGTGATCCGTGAGCTCGGCGCGGCCGACGACGCGGCCGGCGTTGCGCGCCAGGAATTCCAGCATCGCATACTCCTTCGACGTCAGGGCAATGGGAGCGCCCGCCCGCGTCACCGTTTGACTCCCGGTATCGATCACCAGGTCGCTGACCCGCATCTCCGTCGGCAGGAGCTCCGGCATTCGACGCATGAGCGCACGGAGTCGCGCGAACAGTTCCTCGAGCTCGAACGGCTTCGTGAGATAGTCGTCCGCGCCGGCATCGAGGCCGGCCACGCGATCGCGCACGGCATCTCGCGCGGTGAGCATCAGGACAGGCACTCGCGAGCCTTTCGCGCGTAGCTCCTGCGCCACGGACAACCCGCTTTTCCGCGGCAGCGAGACGTCGAGCACGACGGCGTCGTAGCTGTTCACCGCTGCCTGGTAGAGCGCCTGCTCTCCGTCGCGCGCCACGTCCACGGCATAACCCTGCTCCCGGAGACTCCGGTCGAGCATGTCCGCCATCCGGACGTCATCCTCCACCACCAGGATTCGCATTGTCTTCCGAGCGGCCCGAGACGACCTGTTAGCTGCCGTTAAGGTAGCGACCTCTAGACTCCGCCATGCGTTCAGGAGGACAAGCCAGTCGGCCGATCCTCGTATCACCCGTCGAGAACGCCGACGCATGTCAATGATTGGAGGACGTCATGTCGTATCGCAACATCCTGGTAGTCGTCGCCGCTGGCGCCGTGTTGGCCAGCCCCGCGCTCGCGCAGCAGAAATCCCCGCAGCCGATGCAGACCGTCGCCAGCGTGTCACCGGACACCACGCACAAGCCGGTGCACAAGCATCGTCGTGTGACGACCCACAAGTCCACGAATGCGGCCACGCCGGCAACGCCGGCTACCCCAGCCAACCCGACCGTGAAGCCGGCGACGCCGGCCACGGCCGCTTCGCCAAGCGTCAAGGCGGAACAGAAGACGGCTCCAGCCAAGCACAAGACAGCCAAGCGCACCGCGAAGAGCAAGTCGAAAAAGGCCACGACCGATACTACAAAGAAGTCTTAATCCCGACGCCGAGCTGTGTGGGGGGGGGCGGCACCGCATGTTGAGTGTCCGCCCTACCCACAGCCTCGGCAGGAGTCGGAGAATGTCGCTCGCCGCTAACCAGTTGGAGCAGCCTGTTGCGATGGCGTCGCCAAACATGGCCGCCATCCTTCGTCCGAGCCCGCGTGGCGCTCCGGGCGAGCGCCGCAGTGCTCTCCGTTGGCTGTTACCCGTCTTCACGCTCGGCATCGCAGCGCTCGCGCTGCTGACACTCCGCCACGAGCTACGCGCCTATCACTACCACGAGATCATGCGCGCGGCGTTCGGGCAGCCTGCCGTCCGCTTGTGGAGCGCCGTCCTATGCACGTTGATTGGGTACGGCGTGCTCGCCGGCTACGATGCACTCGCGCTCGAATACGTGGGTCACCGGCTGGCGCCGCGTCGTACGCTGCTCGCCTCATTCGTGGCATACGCGCTGAGCATGAACGTCGGCTTCGCGGCGATCACCGGTGCTTCGATTCGCTATCGTTTCTGGTCGAGCTGGGGCCTCTCGGCGCCCGAGATCGCGCAGGGAATCGCTTTCACCACGATCACGTTCTGGTTCGGCATTCTGACGCTCGGTGGGGCGGCGCTCGCCTTCGGGCCGACGCCGGCTGGCGTGCTCGGACCGGTGTCGCCGGTGGCGTGGCGGATCGTCGGTTTCCTCCTGCTCGGCGTCGTCGCCGGTTATCTGCTGTGGACTACGTCATTCCGACGCACGATGACGGTACGGGGCTGGGCGTTCGCCGCGCCGCGGCCGATGCTCGCCGTCGCGCAAGTCGTGACTTCCGCGGTCGACTGGGCCCTCGCCGCGCTCGCGCTCTTCGTACTGCTGCCGCGCGCGACCGGTTTGTCCGCCGGAACATTCGTAGGATTCTTCCTCGTCGCGCAGATCGTCGCGGTCGTCAGCCACGTGCCAGGCGGCATTGGCGTGTTCGAGTCGCTGATGCTCGTCATGCTGAAACCGTGGTATGGGACGCCGGACGTCGTCGGCGCGCTCATCGTCTATCGCGCCGTCTATTACTTCCTCCCATTCGCGATCGCGGTCGTGGCGTTCGCGGCCCACGAGATTCTCGCGCGGCGCGAGCACGTCGCGCGAATCTTTCGGCTCGCCGGGCGCTGGGTTCCGGGCGCCGCGCCGTATGTCCTGAGCGCCACGACGTTCGCCGCGGGATTGGTACTGCTGGTGTCGGGCGCGACGCCGAGCATTCACAGCCGCGTCACATCGCTGCACCAGGTCGTGCCGCTGCCCGTGCTCGAGCTGTCGCATTTCGCCGGCAGCATCGCGGGAATTGCGCTGGTCTTTCTCGCGCGTGGACTTCGGCACCGCCTCGACGCCGCCTGGCATCTGACGATCGCGACGCTGGGAATTGGCATCGTCGCGTCGCTGCTCAAGGGCTTCGATTACGAGGAGGCGATCATTCTGGCCGTCGTGCTCGCGGCAATGCTGCCGGCGCGCGCCGGCTTTTATC
>DATJHY010000038.1:0-29998 GCA_035493635.1 Gemmatimonadaceae bacterium
TCGAGAACGTGATGATGCCGCTCCGCATCGCCGGTTGGGACGAACGGCGAGCCCGCGATCGAGCGCGCGAGTTGTTGACTCGAGTGGGGCTCGCCGGCCGAACCGACCACAAGCCGGCGCAGCTCTCGGGTGGGGAACAGCAACGGACCGCCGTGGCCCGCGCGCTGGCCATTGATCCTGCGGTCTTGCTTGCCGACGAACCATCGGGCAATCTGGACCACATGAACAGCGAGCGACTGCACGACCTGTTCGTGGAACTGTCGCGGGACCTCGAGATCGCCATGGTGATCGCGACCCACAACCGGGCGCTCGCCGGGCGGGCCGATCGCACGCTGTTGCTGGAGGATGGTCGGCTCACGCCGACGGACGTACGCGAGGAAGTTCCCTGATGTTGTGCGATAGCTGCCACGAACGGGATGCCGTCGTGCATCTCACCACGATCGAGAACAACGCCGTGCACCAGCTGCACCTGTGCGAGCGGTGCGCGGCGGAGCGTGGCGTCGAGACGACCGTGGCGACGCCCAAGCATCCGCTCGGGGAGTTCCTTCACGACGTCCAGCAGCAAGTGGCGCTGGCGGGAACAGATTCGGCCCGCTGCAGCTTCTGCAATACGAGCATGGCGGACTTCCGCGCCACGGGTCTGTGGGGCTGCGCGCGCTGCTACTCGAACTTCGAGGGGCCGATTCGCGAGCTCCTGCGCCGCGTGCAGGGAAGCCACCGACACGCGGGGCGGGCGTACCATCCGCCAATGACGGAAACGCTGGAACGGGCGACGATGCTGGGCGAATTGAAGGAGCGGCTGCGCCGCGCCATCGAAAGCGAACAATTCGAGCTTGCCGCCGATCTGCGGGACAAGATCAAGGTGATGGAATGAGCGTCGATCTGTCCTTGTTGCCGGATGGCGGCGTGGGCTGGCTGGATGCGTCCGGCCGCTACGCCGACATCGTGCTGTCCACGCGGATTCGCCTGGCGCGGAACGTCGAAGGCTTTGCGTTCACGGGCCGTGCGCGCGACGGGGAGCGGCTCCGGGTTCTGGCACAGGTCCGTGACGCGGTCACGGCGCTGCCGGCGATGAGCGAAGCCGTGATGTACCGGTTGGACGAACTGCCGCCTACATCCCGCGCTTTGTTGCACGAACGCCACTTGGTGAGCAAGGAGCTCGCTGGCCTGAACGCGCAGCACCCGCTCCGGACGGGCGCCGCGGTGTTCCTCGCGGACGGCCTCGGCCTGATGGTGAACGAGGAGGACCATCTGCGCCTCCAGTCACTGCGGTCGGGCTTCGCGCTGCAGGAGGCATTTGCGGCCATCGATAAGCTGGATCGCGACTTGGGCGCCAGGCTGCCGTACTCGTTCCACGACGAATTTGGCTTCTTGACTGCCTGCCCGACGAATGTGGGAACGGGCTTGCGCGGCTCTGTGTTGATTCATCTGCCGGGGTTGGTGCTGACGAAGGAGATCAGCAAGGTCCTCAACAGCCTGCAGCAGATGGGGCTCACGTACCGCGGCCTGTATGGCGAAGGCAGCGAAGTAGTTGGCAACTTCTTCCAGATTTCCAACCAGACGACGTTGGGGCGATCCGAGGAAGAGCTCCTCGATCAGCTGTTACGCGTCGTCGGTCACGTCGTCGAGCGAGAGGCAGAGGCGCGTCGTGTGCTCTTGCGCGACGCAGGTTATATTATCGAGGACAAGCTTTGGCGCGCTTACGGCACGCTTCGATACGCTCGCAGCCTCACGTTCGAAGAGGCGATGAATTACCTCAGCGGCGTTCGGCTGGCCGTCGGGCTGAAACTGATATCCAGCCTGAGTGTATACACCCTCAACAAGCTCCTGATATTTTCGCAGGCCGCGCACCTGGCACATGCCGAAGGCCGGGCACTCACGGAAAGCGAAACCAACCTGGCGCGCGCACGGTATGTGCGTAAAGCGTTGGAAGAGGAAGCGGGTTCGGTCGGCTGAACGCTTGATCACCCGGATGTGAGGGAATCATGAACGGCTACAACTTCACCGAGCGGGTGAGGAAAGTTCTCGCGATGGCTCGCGAGGAGGCCGCACGTCTCCACCATGAGTACGTGGGGACTGAGCACATTCTGCTCGGGTTGATCCGCGAGGGTGAGGGCGTCGCAGCGACGGTTCTCCAGAACCTGAGCGTCGAACTGGACGACATCCAGCAGAAAATCGAGGAGACGGTCAAGAAGGGGAAAGCCGGCCAGGCGAGCGGCCCCGATCTCCCGTATACTTCGCGCGCCAAGAAAGTGCTCGAGCTCGCTATGAGCGAGGCGCGCGAGCTCAATCACAGCTACGTCGGCACTGAACACCTCCTGCTTGGCCTTCTCCGTGAAGAGAAAGGGATTGCGGCGCAGGTTCTAACCGACGCGGGCGTCAATCTAGACGCCGCCCGCGCCGAGACACTGCGCATCCTGGGCACGGAGATGCCGCAGGGTGGTGGTCAGCAGCCGACAGGCAGCACGCCGGCACCGGCGCAGCCCAAGGGCGAAAAGAAGTCCAAGACGCCGGCACTCGACCACTTCTGCCGCGATCTGACGCAACTGGCGGCCGAAGGCCAGCTGGATCCCACGATCGGCCGTGGCAAGGAGATTCAGCGCGTCATGGAAGTGCTGACGCGCCGCAAAAAGAACAACCCGGTCCTGATCGGCGAGCCGGGCGTGGGCAAGACCGCGATCGTCGAAGGGCTCGCCCAGCTCATCGCGAACGGCGAGTGCCCCGAGTCGCTGCGCGACCACCGCGTCCTGTCGCTCGACATGGCGGCGGTGATCGCCGGCACCAAGTATCGCGGCCAGTTCGAGGAGCGCCTCAAGGCGGTCATGAACGAGATCGCCCAGAACAAGCAGATCATCCTGTTCATCGACGAGCTGCACACGCTCGTCGGTGCGGGTGCGGCTGAAGGGGCGATCGACGCCTCCAACATGCTGAAGCCCGCGCTGGCGCGCGGTGAGCTGCAGTGCGTCGGCGCGTCCACGCTCAACGAGTACCGCAAGTACATCGAGAAGGACGGCGCCCTCGAGCGGCGGTTCCAGACGGTCATCGTCGATCCGCCCTCGGTCGAGGAGACCGTCGAAATCCTCAAGGGACTGCGCAAGAAGTACGAGGATCACCACCGCGTCACGATTCCCGATCCCACGCTGGTGTCGGCGTCGAAGTTGTCGGAGCGCTACATCACCGACCGCTTCCTGCCGGACAAGGCGATCGACGTGATCGACGAAGCGGGCGCGCGCGCGCGACTCGCTGCCCAGGCGCCGCCGCCGGAAGTGGCCGCGCTCAAGTCGGATCTGGAGAAGGTGAACGGCGAGAAGGAAGCCGCGGTTCGCGACCAGAACTTCGAGCGTGCGGCATCGCTTCGCGACAAGGAGCGTGAGATCCAGGGCAACATCAAGCAGAAGCAGTCCGAGTGGGAGGCGCGCCGACAGTCGCACCGTCCCGTGCTCGGCGAAGAGGAAATCGCTTTCATCGTGAGCCGGTGGACGGGCATTCCCGTCACGCGCCTCCAGGAAGCGGAGACCTCGCGACTGCTGCGGATGGAAGACGAGCTGCACCAGACCGTGATCGGCCAGGACGAAGCAATCAAAGCGATCTCCAAGGCGATTCGGCGGAGTCGCGCGGGACTCAAGGATCCGCGCCGTCCAATCGGCTCGTTCGTCTTCTCGGGGCCAACGGGCGTCGGCAAGACGGAGCTCGCGCGCGCGCTGGCCAAGTTCCTGTTCGCGGACGACTCAGCGCTGATCCGCGTCGACATGAGCGAGTACATGGAGAAGTTCTCCGTGTCGCGGCTCATCGGCGCGCCTCCGGGCTACGTCGGCTACGAGGATTCCGGCACGCTCACCAAGGCGGTACGTCGCAAGCCGTACAGCGTCATCCTGCTCGACGAGATCGAGAAGGCGCATCCTGACGTCTTCAACATCCTGCTCCAGGTGCTGGACGAAGGCCACCTGACGGACAACTACGGTCGTGTGATCGACTTCAAGAATACCGTCGTGATCATGACCTCGAACGTCGGGGCGCGCGATCTCACCAAGACCAAGTCGCTCGGCTTCACGAGCGGCGATGAGAAGCAGAATTGGGAGCGTCGGGCCGACAAGGTCCGGGACGAACTCAAGAACGTTTTCAATCCAGAGTTCCTCAACCGGCTCGACGACGTGATCGTGTTCCACCCGCTCAGCCGGGAGCACATCTCGCAGATCGTGGCGGTGCTGCTCAAGGACGTCCGGAAGCGGTTGGCGGAAGAGGAGCTCGCGCTCAAGCTGACCGATTCGGCGACTGACTTCCTGGTGAAACACGGGTACGACGAGCAGTACGGCGCGCGACCGCTCAAGCGCGCGATCCAGAAGTTCATCGAAGACCCGCTGTCCGAGAAGATCCTCATGGGAGACTTCTCACGGGGCGAGGAGATCGAGGTGGACGTTTCGCCCGATGGCGAGAAGCTGGACTTCCGAGTCCTGACGAGCACACCGCAGGCGTAACGCCAGCGTGGGACTGCCGGCCGGTCAGGGTCCTTCGGGACCCGACCGGCCGTTTCTTGTGTATATTTCCGGACTATGCGACAGATGCGCTTTGTCCTCGCGGGGCTGGCCCTTACCGTGGCCGGCTCAGCCGCGCGCGCCCAAGAGCCCACGATCGGTCCATGCGCCAAACCGGACAGCGTCGCCTTCCGCGTCGCTCATACCCGGCGAGACAGCATTCCCGAAGACCAGCTGCGTGCCGACGTCGGGATCCAGCCAAAGAGCACCATCAACGGGCGAGTAGTCACGCGCGCGATTCGCGATCTGTACGCCACCAACCAGTTCGAGTCGGACATCCACGCGACCTGCGATGTGATCCAGGGAAAAGCCGTCCTCGTCTTCGCGTTGCGCGAGCGCCGAGTCCTGAGTGAGATCAAGGTCACGGGGCCGGACCGGGTGTCGTCCAGCTCTGTCAGAGACCGGATCGACCTCATCGTCGGCAAAGCGATCGACCCCGCGCAGGTGGCGAAGGACGTCGCGCGCATCGACTCGCTGTACCAGGCGCAGGGCTACTACCTCGCCAGGATCACCGTCGACACGGTCATCGACAAGGAAGCGACGACTCTCGTCTTCAACGTCGACGAAGGGCGCCGATTGGCGATCTCCGGCGTCGAAGTGCGGGGCAACAAGGCGTTGACGTCCAAGGAAATCGTCGGCGCGATCTCGACCAAGCCCGAAGGATTCTTCTGGTGGCGGAACGGCGCCTTCGACAACGACAAGTACGCCGAGGATCTGTCCAAGACGATTCCGGCGCTGTACGCCTCGCACGGCTACATCGACATGCAGGTCGTCCACGACACGGTCATCGTCGATCGAATGCGCGGCAAGGCGCTCGTTCGGCTCACCGTTTCCGAGGGACCCAAGTACAAGATCGGCACGTTCGAGGTGAACGGGGCCAAACGGTTCTCGAACGAAGATATCGCGCGATTCTACCCGTTCGGCGAGAAGTCCAAAGGCCTCGGCGATGCGGTGAAGGGCCTGCTCGGCCGCGGAGGCAACGAGCAGGGCGTATTCGACGAATCGGCATGGGACGCGGCGACCGACAAGGTGCGCGACGCGTACGAGAACGAAGGGTACATCTACGCCAGTATTCAGCCGGTGATCGAGCGCCGGCGCGCGGGCCAGGATTCCACGCCTACCGTCGATCTGCGCTGGGACATCGAGGAGCGCACGCCGGCCATCGTAAATCGTGTCGACATCATCGGCAACGACGTCACGACGGAGACCTGCATTCGGCGGCAGCTGTTCGTGATCCCCGGAGACGTGTTCAACAAGCAGCGCCTGATCGACAGCTACCGGAACATCGCGAACCTGGGATTCTTCGAACAGGACATGCCGCCTCCGGAGACGCGCCAGGCGAACGACAAGGGCGACATCGATCTCATCTTCCATGTGAAGGAGAAGCGGACCGGCAACGTGAACTTCGGCGCGTCGGTCGGGCAGGGCACGGGCGTAGGCGGCTTCATTGGGTTCGACCAGCCCAACCTGTTCGGGCAGTGTAAGCGCGGCTCGCTCCAGTGGCAGTTCGGGCGGTACATCAAGGACTTCAGCCTGAGCTACACCGATCCGAGCATCAGACAGTCGAACGTTTCGGGAATGGTGTCGGCGTACCACCAGCAGTCGCGATTCATCATCCGCGACATCGGCCAGTCGACGACGACCGGTGGGCAGATTCAGCTTGGCTTTCCGCTCAACGGAACGCAGACGACGCGCTTCTACACGAGCTACGGCGGCGAGCGCGTGAAGTACGGTGGCGACGGATTGGTGGCGACGATCAACTGCAACGGGTGCTTCCGGTCAACGCTTGGCTTCACGCTCGATCACGACACACGGTTCGGCCTGCCGTTCCCGGTCACCGGCGTGCACGAAAACCTCGCGCTGCAGCTGAACGGCGGACCGCTGGGTGGTACCGCGAAGTACTCGCGGCTCACCGCGGAAATGCGCGGGTATACGCCACTGGCGACGTTCGGGAAGGGCCTTGGTGCCGAGCCGATGTCGCTCGTGCTCGGACTCACCGCCAGGGCAGGCGCCCTGTTCGGCGATCCGGGACCATTCTTCGTGTCCCAGGCATTCTCACTGGGCGGCGTCCAGTACGGCGAGCAGCTCCGCGGATACGAGGAGTTCTCGATCACGCCGCACGGCTTCGTCCCGAACGTCGATCAATTCAACGCGCAGCGCGGATCGTTCGGCAATGCGTTCTATCGCAGCACGCTCGAGCTGGGGCTGCGTCTCAACCAGCAGATGTACATCGATGGGTTTTACGACGCGGGCAACCTCTACGAGCGTCCGCGTGACTTCGATCCTACGCGACTTTTCCGGGGCGCGGGAGTTGGCGCGGCGCTGGTGACCCCGCTGGGGCCACTCGGGGTCGATTTGGGGTACGGGTTCGACCGGCTCGACCAGTTCGGCCACAAGGACCCCAAATGGCAGGTCCACTTCAAGTTCGGTCAGATCTTCTAATTTCGGAGTATTCATGCGTTCCATCGTCCGCGCGACTGCGTTCGCGCTCGTCTTACCCGTCACGGCCGTAGTCGCGCAGGCGCCGCAACCTGGGCAGGGCAAGATCGTGTTCGTCAACACGCAAGCGCTCATGGAGGCCGCGCCCGGGCGCGCGCAGGCCGAGTCGCTGCTGTCGAAGGAAGGCCAGTCGTACCAGGTCCAGTTGCAGAAGCTGCAGGACTCGTTGAACAACATGTTGTCCAGTTACCAAAAGGCCGAGCCCACGCTGTCGGCCGCGGCCAAGGACACGCGCCAGAAGGCGCTTCAGGCGCTCGAGACCGAGCTGCAAAGCAAGAATCAACAGTTCCAGCAGCAGTTCGACGCCCGGAAGAATGAAGTCATGGCGCCAATCACCGACATGGTGAAGAAGGTGCTCGATGACATTCGCGAAGAAGGGGGCTACGCGATGATCCTGATGAACGACCCCGGTCAGTCGATCATCGTGTCGGCGGACAAGAACCTCGACGTCACGGACCGTGCGGTGTCACGCCTGCGTGCGACCAAGGCGCCGGCGGCCGCGGCGACCAAGCCCGGACCGAACAGCCCGGCCGGAGTGACACGGCCGAAGCCTCCGGCGCAGTGATCGAATCGTCGGCAGAGCGGAGCAAGGGCGGTGAGGGCGACTTCGTCCTCACCGCTTTGGCTATTGCGGAGGCGGCAGGTGGACGGCTGATCGGCCTCCCGACCGCAGCGGTGACCGGCGTAGCGCCGCTCGATCGCGCATCGCCCAGTGATCTGAGCTTTCTGGCGTCGCCGAAATACGCGCCGTTGTTCGCGAGCTCGAACGCGGGCGTGGTACTGATCACGCCGGAATTGGAGGATGCGCCCGGACGGTGCGCGGCGCGAGTCATCGTCGAGCGGCCGCAGGAAGCGCTCCTCGCCTTCCTGCCAAAGTTCCACCGGCCAGCACCGTCGCAGCCCGGCGTGCACGAGACGGCGGTCGTCGGTCCCGGCGTCACCCTCGGCCGCGGCGTGTCGATCGGGCCGTACGCCGTGATTGGCGAGGGGGCAATGCTCGGGGACGGGGTGGTGGTCGCCGCGCACGCGGTGGTCGGACCGGGTGTCGCGATCGGTGACGGGTCGCAGCTGTACCCGTCGGTCACCATCTACGCCGGCACGCGGATCGGCGCGCGCTGTATCCTTCACTCCGGCGTCCGCCTGGGATCCGACGGGTTCGGGTATGTCCAGCGTGACGGCCAGCATTTAAAGATTCCTCATGTCGGACGCTGCATCATCGAGGACGACGTGGAGATCGGCGCCAACACGACGATCGATCGCGGAAGCATCGACGACACGGTCGTCGGCGCCGGGACCAAGATCGACAACCTCGTTCAGATCGGGCACAACGTCCGCATCGGCAAGGCGTGCCTCATCATGGCGCAGGTGGGCATCGCGGGATCGGTGCGGGTCGAGGACGGCGCCATGCTCCTCGGCCAGGTCGGGGTCTCGGGCCACCATACGATCGGTCGAGGCGCCCGAGTCGCTGCACAAGCGGGCGTGTTTGGCGATATTCCAGCCGGTGAAACGTGGTCCGGTTATCCGGCGCGCCCGCACAAGGAGGCGCTTCGGGCCCAGGCCGCGCTGTTCAAGCTTCCGAGCCTACTCCGCCGCATCGAGCGATTGCTCGATCACAAGACCGACTCAGAATGAACCGTCGTACGATCGCGCGCTCGGTGTCGCTCGATGGAATCGGGCTGCACCTTGGCGCAGCGTGTCATCTCGCCTTCCGGCCGGCGCCGTCCGGGGCGGGCATCTTTTTTCGCCGCACCGATCTCGCCGATCGGCCGACGATCCCCGCGCTCGCGGAGCACGCGGTGCTCACCGAGCGCCGAACGCAGTTGGGAGAGGACCCCGTCTCCGTGCACACGGTGGAGCACGTGCTGGCGGCCGTCGCGGGCTCTGGCATCGACGATCTGGAGATCGAACTCGACGCGGCCGAGCCGCCGATCATGGACGGCAGCGCCGCGCCGTTCGTCGACGCCTTGTCCCGGGCCGGCATCGTCCAGCAGGCGGGCGACGTGAAGTACCTGAACGTCCGGCGGCCGCTCACGCTGCGCGACGGCGATTCCGTGTACGAGGTCGTTCCCGCGCCCGAGCTGGAGCTCGATGTCTCGATCGATTTCAAGCATGCCCTGATCGGGAATCAGCGGGCGTGCTTCCAAGTGACGCGCGAGTCGTTCGCGCGGGAGCTCGCGCCGGCGCGCACCTTCGGATTCGTCCACGAGGTGGAAGCGCTCCGCTCGCGCGGCTTGATTCGCGGCGCGTCCATCGAGAACGCGGTCGTGCTGAACGACGAGGGCGTGATCGGCACCGAGCTGCGGTGGCCCGATGAGTTCGTCCGGCACAAGGCCCTGGATTGCGTTGGTGACCTGGCGTTGGCGGGCGCGCGGGTCCGCGCCCGTGTCACGGCGGTGAAACCGAGCCATCGCGGAACCGTGCGACTGGTGCGTGCGATGAAAGAGGCAAACGCGAAGGAGACGACAGTGATCGAGATCGACGAGATCATGAAGGTGTTGGCCCACCGATACCCCTTCCTGCTGGTCGACCGGATCCTCGAGATCAGCGAGAAGCGGGTCGTCGGACTGAAGAACGTCACTATCAACGAGCCGTTCTTTCAGGGGCATTTTCCCGGGCATCCAATCATGCCCGGCGTGCTGATCATCGAGGCGATGGCGCAGGTCGGCGGGATGTTGCTCATGGGATCGATCCCGAACCCGCAGAGCAAGGTCGTGTACTTCACGTCACTCGACAACGTGAAATGGCGGCGGCCGGTGCGGCCGGGCGATCAGCTGCGATTCGAGCTCGAGCTGCTGCAGGTGCGCGGGATGATGTGCAAGATGTCGGGCGTCGCGAAGGTCGACGGCCAGGTGGTGTGCGAGGCCGAGATGGGCGCCGTGGTGCGGGACAGATGAGCGCATCCATTCACTCGACCGCCATCGTCCACGCGGGCGCGGAGATCGGCAGCGGTGTCGAGATCGGCGCGTTCGCCATCGTCGGTGAAGGCTGCGTCGTGGGCGACGGCTGCATCATCGCCGCGCGCGCCACGCTCGAGCGCAACGTGACGCTCGGCGCTGGCGTCAAGGTCGGAGTCGGGTCGGTGCTTGGCGGCGACCCGCAGGACCTCAAGTACAAGGGCGAGCCGACGAGAGTCGAAGTCGGCGACGGAACGACGATCCGCGAGTACAGCACGATCAATCGCGGCACGACGCAGTCGTTCCGGACGACCGTAGGGAAGGGCTGCTTCCTCATGTCGTACGTTCACCTTGCCCACGACTGCCACATTGGCGACGGCGTCATCATCTCGAACGGGACGCAGCTGGCGGGACACGTGACGATCGACGAGAAGGCGATCCTCTCCGGGCTCGTCGCGGTCCACCAATTCGCGACCATCGGCCGCTACAGCTTCGTCGGCGGTTGCTCGCGCGTGGCCAAGGACGTTCCACCGTACGTCAAGGCGGTGGGCAATCCGATCAAGCTCTACGGCCTGAACAGCGTCGGTCTCGAGCGCAACGGGTTTCCGGAGGACGTGCGCCGGGAGCTGAAGCGCGCCTATCGGTTGTTCTTCAAGTCGGAGCTCAACCTGTCGCAGGCTCGCGAGCGCGCGGCCGCCGAGCTCCATCAGTATCCTGAAATTCAAGAATTCCTGGCATTCTTCGATCGCAGCGATCGCGGCTCGGTGGTGTGATGACAGTTCGGATTGGCGTCGTCGGCGCGGGCGCGCTCGGGTTCCATCACACGCGGATTCTCCGCGACGTGCCCGGCGCAATGCTCGTCGGGTTTCACGACATCAACCCCGAGCGCGCGGCGGTGGTGAGCGCCGAGCTCGGCGTCGCGGCGTTCCCGACGCTCGAGTCGCTGCTCGAGGAAGTCCAGGCGGTGAGCGTGGCCGTGCCTACGCCGTTTCATTATCGCGTCGCGGCGCCCGCGCTCGAGCGCGGCATCCACGTGCTGGTCGAGAAGCCGATCGCGACCACGCTCGACGAGGCCGACGCCCTGCTGGCCATCGCGCGCCGAACGGGCGCGATGGTGCAGACCGGCCACGTCGAGCGCTTCAATCGCGCGGTGCGGGCCGCATTGCCGTACGTCGACGCGCCGCGGTTCATCGAGAGCGACCGATTGGCGCCGTTCAACGCCCGCGGGTCGGACGTGGCCGTCGTGCTCGACCTCATGATCCACGACATCGATCTGGTGCGCACCTTCGTGGGCGGAGGGGTGACGTCCGTGGCGGCCGTCGGCGTGCCGGTGCTGACGCCGTTCGTCGACATCGCGAACGCCCGTCTCACGTTCGACGGCGGCGCCGTCGCGAACATCACGGCCAGCCGCGTGTCGCGCGAGCGCATGCGGAAGCTGCGCATCTTTCAGCAGAGCGGATACCTGTCGCTCGATCTCGCCGCGGGGACGGGCGAATTCTATCGATTGCGGCAGGACCTCCGCGACGACGTCGATCGCGCGATGTTCGTGCAGCGCGCCCAGGGCGCGCAAGCGCTGGAATCGTTCGTCGAGCGGATCGTGCTCGACGCACCGGAGGGCGAGCCGCTCCGTCTCGAGCTCGAGGCATTCGTGCGCGCCGTCAGCGGCGATGCCCCGGTGCCGGTGTCCGGCGACGATGGGCGCGAAGCACTCGCCGTGGCGCTGACGATCGTGCGCGATATCGAGCGCACGATGCCCAGCCTCGCCGGTACGGTGGCGCGCGGGCGTGCGTGAGATCCTGTTCGTCGCCGGCGAAGTCTCCGGCGACCTGCACGCGGCCGGCGTTGCCGCGCAGCTCGCCGCGCGCGGCGCTCCCTATCGCCTGACCGGCATCGGCGGCGACGAGATGCACGCCGCCGGCGTCGAGCTGATCGAGCACGTCGAACGACTGGCGGTGATGGGATTCGTCGAGGTGCTCGAGCACGTGCCCAAGCATTGGGCGCTCCTGCGCGGGCTCAAGCGGCGCATCACGAGCGGACGCGTGGCGCTCGTGGTGCTGATCGACTACCCGACGTTCAACATGAAAGTCGCCGAATTCGCGACCGCCGCCGGCGTGCCAGTGCTCTACTACATCACCCCGCAAGTGTGGGCCTGGGGATCGGACCGACTGGCGCGATTGGCACGAACGGTGACGAAGGCCGCGGTCATTCTCCCGTTCGAGGAGGAGCTGCTGCGACAGCACGGAATCGACGCGACGTTCGTTGGCCATCCGCTGCTCGACCGCCTCGAGCGACTCCCCGACCGTGCCGAGGCGCGCGTGGCGCTCGGCCTCGATGCATCGGCCCGTGTGCTCGCGCTATTTCCGGGCAGCAGGGACCAGGAGATCGAGCGTCACCTCGACGCGTTCGTGGGAGCCGCGCGCGAGCTGCAGCGGCGCGACCCGCGGTTGCGTGTGGTCGTGAGCGTCGCGCCGCACGTCTCGCTCGACCCGGCGCGTTGTCCATTCCCGATGGTCAGATCCGCGTCGTTCACGGTTTTGCGTGCGGCCGACGCCGCGCTGTGCAAGAGCGGCACGACGACCCTGGAGGCGGCGGTCGCCGGCTGTCCCCTCGTCGTCGCATACCGCACGAGCCGCCTCACGTATGCCGCCGCGCGACGGCTGGTCAAGATTCCCAATATTGGTTTGGTCAACGTCGTTGCCGGTCACCGCGTGGCTCCCGAGTTCGTGCAGGACGCATTCGAGCCCGCGGCCGTGGCCGACGCGCTCGTACCGCTGCTCGACCATGCGAGTGACGAGCGACGGGCAATGCTCGCCGATCTCTCTCAGGTGCGCAGGGCGTTGGGCGAGCCGGGCGCGGCGGCGCGCGTCGCCGCGATTGCCACGGATCTGGCCGCAGCGAGCGACGCGAGCGCGCGACGCGCACATGCCGGGTGACGAGCGCTCGGAGCGCCGTATAGCGCGATTGGCGCGTGCCGGCGCGTGGCTCGTTCGCGTGCTCGGCTCCACCTGGCGCATCCGCGTGCGGCATGAAGACGAGATCCGCCGCCTGCGAGCCGCGGGCAAGCCGATCATCTTCGCGCTCTGGCACGGCCAGCTGCTGCCACTCCTGTTTCAGCACCGCCGAGAGGGCGTGGTCGTCATGATCAGCGAGCACGCGGACGGCGAGTTCGTCGCGCGCGTTGCCGAGCGGCTCGGCTTCCGAACGGTGCGAGGATCGACGTCGCGCGGCGCGGCGCGGGCGCTGCTCGAGGCGGCGCGCGTGGTGCAGGAGGGTCACGATCTGGCGATCACGCCCGACGGCCCACGCGGTCCGGCAAAGTCGTTCGCGCCAGGCGTCGCCGTGCTGGCTCAGCGAACCGGGGCGCCGGTGATCGGCGCCGCCGTGCACGCGCGGTCGGCGTGGCGGCTCAAGAGCTGGGATTCGTTTCTCATCCCACGACCGTTCGCCCGCGTGGACTTCGCGTACAGCGACGCGGTGACGATCGACGCGGCCGACGCGCGCGAGGCGGCGGCGGAGACCGAGCGCATGCAGCAGATCATGGCGGTCGCCGAAGAGCGGGCCGGTGCCTGAGCGGACGCTCATCGAGCGGATCTGGTATGGGAGCGGGCCGGCAGCCGGTCTGGGTCGCGCGCTGCTCACACCGGCCGAGCGCGTGTTCGGCGGCGTCGCCGGCCTGCGCGACATCCTGTACGACGCCGGCTGGCTTCCGGTGCGCGACCCCGAAATCCCGGCGGTGAGCGTGGGCAACCTGACCGTGGGTGGGACGGGCAAGACGCCGGTCGCCGCGTGGATCGCGCGCGAGCTTGTCGCGCGCGGCACGCACCCGGCGATCGTGCTCCGCGGGTACGGCGACGACGAGCCGTTGGTGCATCGCGCACTGAACCCGGACGTTCCCGTGATCGTAGGCGCCGACCGCGTGACCGCGATCGCGCGAGCCCACGCGCAGGGGGCTGACATCGTGGTTCTGGACGACGCGTTTCAGCATCGACGCGTGCGACGGGTCGCGGATTTCGTGCTCGTGAGCGCCGATCGGTGGACGGCAACGATGCACCTGCTGCCGGCCGGACCTTGGCGCGAGCCGCTGCGGGCGATCCGGCGAGCGACGCTCATCATCGTCACGCGAAAGACGGCGAGCGATGCCGAGGTAGATGCGGTGAACGAACGGCTCGCCGCCGTAGCGCCGCACGTCCGTCGCGTTTCCGTCGGACTCGAACCGTGTGACCTGGTGTCCGCAACCGACGAGCGGCCGCGAGAGGCACTCGGCACGCTTGCCGGCGCTCGGGTGCGCGCGGTCCTGTCGATCGCCGATCCCGACTCGTTCATCCGGCAGCTCGAACGGCTCGGCGCGCGCGTCGAGCCGTTCGTGTTTCGCGATCATCACGCTTTTACGAACGCCGACGTGCGGCGTGTGACGAACGGGCTGGGCGCCGATGACCGCGTGCTGTGCACGCTCAAGGACGCGGTCAAGCTCGCGCCGCGCTGGCCTCGTTTTGGGCCGCCATTGTGGTATGTTTCTCAGCAGGTGAAGGTGGAGCGCGGCGTCGGGGGGATCGAGCATGTCCTCGACGACCTCGTGCGCGCGCGCTTCAAGACGCTCCCCACCGCCGGCTGATGCCGGCCCGTTTCGCTTCCCATGGCCACCGATCTTCGACTCCCTACCGATAGAATCGTCCGCCCCGACAAAGACCGTTTTCTCGACGAAGAAAATCCATTCGAAGCGATGATGTCGCGCTTCGATCGCGCGGCGGAGCTGCTCGATCTCGAGCCCGGTCTCTACAAAGTCCTGCGTCACCCTGAAAAGCAGATCACGATTTCCGTCCCGGTCATGATGGACAACGGCGAGGTCGAGGTGTTCATCGGCCACCGGGTGCTGTACAACACCTCCCGCGGACCCGCCAAAGGCGGCATTCGCTTCGACCTCAACGTGAGCCTCGAGGAAGTGAAGGCGCTCGCCGCGTGGATGACGTGGAAGTGCGCGGTCGTGAACCTGCCGTTTGGCGGCTCGAAGGGCGGCGTGGTGTGCGACCCGCTCAAGATGAGCGCGGGTGAGCTGGAGCGTCTCACGCGGCGATACACCGCTGGCATCATCAACACGCTCGGGCCCGATTCCGACGTGCCGGCCCCGGACGTGAACACGAACGAGCGCGTGATGGCGTGGGTGATGGACACCTACTCCATGCACATGCGCCACACGGTCACCGCCGTTGTCACTGGCAAGCCGATCGAGATGGGCGGCTCGCTCGGGCGGCGTGAAGCGACCGGCCGCGGATGCATGTTCGTCACCCGCGAGGCGCTCAAGCACCTCGGAATGCGCACCCAAGGCACGACGGTCGCGGTGCAGGGCTTCGGCAACGTCGGCTCGGTTGCGGCGGAGTTGCTGCAGCGCGAGGGCTGCAAGATCGTGGCGATAAGCGACCGGACGGGCGGCTACCACAACGCGAACGGCATCGACATCGAGGCGGCGATCAAGCACGTCCGCCGCGTCCGTTCGCTCGAGGGGTTCGCGGGCGGCGACCAGATCACGAACGAGGATCTGCTGTTGTCGGACGTCGACGTGCTGGTGCCGGCGGCGCTCGAGAACGTCATCACGAGCAAGAACGCGTCGAAGATTCGCGCCAAGATCATTTGCGAGGGGGCGAACGGACCGACGTCGGCTGCCGCCGACTCCATTCTCGACGAGAAGGGCGTGTTCGTGATTCCGGACATCCTGGCCAATGCCGGCGGCGTCACCGTGTCGTACTTCGAGTGGGTGCAGGATCGCGGCGGCTACTTCTGGACGGAGGACACCGTTAACGAACGTCTGCACGACATCATGTGCCGCAGCTTCGCCGACGTGCTGCAGCTGTCCAAGCAGCACAAGGTCAACATGCGGACGGCGGCGTACATGCTGTCGATCAGTCGCGTGGCGACCGTTCACCGCCTGCGCGGGATCTATGCGTAGCGTGCAGCGGGCGGCGAGCCAGACGGCGGGCGCGATGCGCGTCGAATCGATCGCACGCTGTTGACGTGCGAGCCGTCGCCCGATGCACTTTCTCGTGGCGGCCGTCGGCAAGCCTCGCGACGCCAATCTCGCCGGAGCCATCGCCGAATATGAGACTCGGGCCGCACGCTACTGGCCATTGCGAGTGCAGGAAGTTCGAGAGGAGCCGGCGAGGTCCAGCTCGCCGGACCTCGTCCGCGAGCGGGAGGGTGAACGCCTCCTCCACGTGCTGCCGCCCGGCGCGCAGGTCGTCGCATGCGATGTGAACGGACGAGCCATGGCGTCGGAGCAGTTCGCGCGCTGGTTGCAGGACCTGCGCGAGCGCGCTGTCGACGTCGGCTTCGTGATCGGCGGCGCCTTCGGGCTCGGCGGCGAGGTGACAGCACGCGCGTCGGCATCGCTTGCCCTCGCTCCCTGGACGTTGCCCCACGAGCTCGCGCGGCTCGTGCTCGCCGAGCAGCTCTATCGTGCCGGGACCATCGTGAGGCGCGAGCCATACCACAAGTAGCGGATCGCGAAGGAGCAGATGGCGGAGCCCGACTCGGTGGGTGAGCCGATCGTTCTCACGGAGCCGCTGGGCGGATCGGCGCTGTCGCGTGCCGCGCGAGCGGGGCAGCTGCCGCAGTGGTATCCCACACTGCCGCGCGACGAGCAGGGATGGTCGCGGCACGTTACCCAGGTGCGCGATTCCGCCAACCCCGACTGGCTGCGGCAGCTCGAACCGGCGATCGCGCCGCGCGGCGCGGCCGCCGCGCGATTGCAGAACAGCGCCAATGGGAACGGCATTGTCGTGACGACCGGCCAGCAGCCCGGCCTCTTTGGCGGACCGCTGATGACGCTGGTGAAAGCGCTGAGCGCGCGCGCGTTCGCCGACACCCTCGCCGAGCTCGTCGACGTTCCAGTCGCGCCGCTGTTCTGGGCTGCCACCGACGACGCCGACTTCGATGAGGCCGCCGTCGTGTCGGTCACGGGGAGCGACGGCGCCCACGAGCTGCGATTGGAAACGCGCGCGGCCAGCGGTACGCCGATGGCCCGTCAGCCGCTGGGCCGCGAGATGGCGGCGCTCGCCGATGTTCTTCGCGAGGCGTGCGGGTCGGCCCCGCATCCGGACTACCTCGCGGCGGCGCTCCGGTCATACCACAATGGCGCGACGATCGGCAGCGCGTACGTGGCGCTGCTTCGGGAGATGCTCGAGCCGCTCGAGATCGCGGTGCTCGATGCCTCGCACGCCGCCGTGGCGCAAGCCGCGGCGCCGTTGCTGCGCCGCGCCGCGCGCGATGCAGAGTCGGTCGCGGCGGCGGCCCGTGAGCGAATCGCGGCGATCATCGGCGCCGGGTTCACGCCGCAAGTCGAAGAAGTCCCGGGGCTGTCGCTCGTCTTCTTGAATGAGAACGGATTGAAGCGACGGCTTCCGATCCGCGAGGCGATTGACTTTGCCGATCCGGGTCCGGACCGGTTCCTGTCGGCGACGGTGCTCCTTCGACCGGTCGTCGAGCGGGCGCTGGTGCCGACGGCGGTCTACTTCGGCGGGCCGGGAGAGATCGCCTACTTCGCCCAGGTGAGCGCCGTAGCCGATGCGCTCGGCGCCGCACGGCCGAGCGTCGCTCCACGCTGGTCGACGACGATCATCGAATCGCGGGTGAGTCGCGTCCTGCGGGAGCTGGAGATCACGATCGAGGAGCTTGCCACGCCGAACGCGGTCGAGGGTCGGTTGGCGCGTGAACACGTCTCACCGGCCGTGGAGGGCGCGCTCCGCTCGTTGCGCGGCGATCTGGCATCGAACATGGACGCGCTGCGTCGCGCGAGCGAGGGCGTCGTCTCCGGTCCCGTCGTCGACGGTCTGGAGCGCTCATTGGAGCACCGGATCGCGCGGTTCGAGCGTCGTGTGCTGGCCGGCGTGAAGCGCCACGAGACGGAGCTCATGCGTACGGTCGCCGCGGCGCGCGGCGCGCTCTTTCCACACGGCGCGCGACAGGAGCGCAAGCTCTCGTACATTCCGTTTCTGACACGGAACGGGCCGGCGCTGATCGAGCGTATGCTCGACGCCGCGCGGGCGCACGCGCGCGCGCTCGTGTTGGGCGCGCCCGGTGTGTCGCCGCCAGCGGCCTCGACGCCGGCGACGCTATGACGGCCGCCGCTCCCGACATGAGCGGCCAGTCCCCCGAATCCAAGCCAGTCCGCGGCACCGGCGGCGCGGCCGCGATCATCGCGGGCAGCATCCTCGCGTCCCGGATGTTCGGCATCGTCCGGCAGTCATTGATGGCGACGTACCTCGGCACCACGATGGCCGCGGACGCGTTCACCGCCGCATTCAAGATCTCGAACATCCTGCAGAACCTGTTCGGCGAAGGCGTGCTCTCGGCCTCGTTCATTCCGGTGTACGCGCCCTTGGTCGCACACGGCGACGAGGAGGAAGCGGGACGCGTAGCGGGTGCCGTCGCGTCGCTCCTCGTGCTCGCGGTATCGGTGTTCGTCCTCGTCGGAGTGCTTGCGACGCCGGCGATCATTCCGTTCATCGCCATGGGTTTCAAGGGCGAGACGCGTGAGCTGACGATCCGTCTCACGCGGATCCTGTTCCCGGGCGCCGGCATCTTCGTGATATCGTCGTGGTGCTTGGGGATCTTGAACAGCCATCGGCGCTTCTTCATTCCGTACATGGCACCGGTCCTGTGGAACGTCCTCATGATCGCGGCGTTGCTCGCCGGCGGTCCGCGAGTCGGCGAGACGGAGCTTTCGGTGGTACTCGCCTGGGCGTCGGTCGCGGGGGCGGGCCTGCAGTTCCTCGTGCAGCTGCCCACGACACTCAAACTCGCCGGACGTCTGCGATTCACCCCCAGCGTGCGCGAGCCGAACGTCGCGCGTGTCACGAAGAACTTCGGGCCGGTATTCGTCAGCCGCGGCGTGGTCCAGATCAGCAGCTACATCGACAACTTCATCGCCACGTTTCTCCCGACGGGCATAGTCGCCACGTTCGGATACGCGAGCGCGGTGGTGCTGCTGCCCGTCAGCCTGTTCGGCATGTCCATCTCGGCGGCCGAGCTGCCGGACATGTCGCGTACGCTCGGCAGCGACAGCGAAGTCGCAGCGGCACTGCGACAGCGGCTCTCGCGCGGGCTCCGGCACATCGCCTATTTCGTGGTGCCATCCGCGGCGGCGTTTCTGGCGTTCGGCGACGTGATCGCCGCCGTGCTGTTCCAGTATCGCAAGTTCACGCCGCAGGATTCGTTGTACGCGTGGGGAATCCTGGCCGGCGCGGCCGTGGGACTGCTTGCCAGCACGATGGGGCGCTTGTACTCGTCGACGTATTACGCGCTGCGCGACACGCGAACGCCGCTTCGCTTCTCGATCATCCGGGTGGCGCTCACGACCGTGCTCGGCTTCGCGTTCGCGCTGCTGCTGCCACGCCTGCTCGGGATCGATCCACACTGGGGCGCGGCGGGACTCACGGCATCTGCCGGGATCGCCGGCTGGGTCGAGTTCTCACTGCTGCGATCGCGCCTCAACGCGCGAATCGGAACCACTGGCGTCCCAGCGCGCTTCGTGGCGCTGCTTTGGCTCTGCGCCGCGATCGCGGTGGCGGCAGGGTGGGGCGTACGCACGCTCACCGTTGGCCGAAACCACCTGCTCGGCGGCCTCCTCGTGCTCGCGACGTACGGGCTGGTGTATCTCGCCGCGAGTATCACGGCTGGCGTCCCCGAGGCGCGAAGCGCCCTAGCCCGAGTTGGCCTACGCCGCCGCCGTCCCGGCTGAACCGCCGAGCCGCCGAGCCGCCGGACACCCGAATACCGCTGAAGGGTATAATTCACCATGGCTGTCCCCGACTCCATCCTGGAGAAAGTTCCGCATTTGCCCGAGTCGCCGGGTGTGTATTTGTGGCGCGACCGGGAGGGGACTGTGCTGTACGTCGGCAAGGCGAAACGGCTGCGCTCGCGGGTCCGCAGCTACGTGGCGGCCGACCATGATGAGAGCGTCAAGACGCGGGCGCTCATGCTCGCGGCCGTTGGACTCGAGACGATCGTGGTGCCGAGCGAGGCGCACGCGCTCATTCTCGAAGCCAACCTCATCAAGGAATACAAGCCAAAGTACAACATCGCGCTCCGCGACGACAAGTCATACCCGTACATCAAGGTCACGGTCGCCGAGCCGTTCCCGCGGGTGTACGTGACGCGGCACCTCGTCGACGACGGCAGCCGGTACTTCGGACCTTACACCGACGTTGGCGCGATGCGACGCGCGCTCAACGTGGTGAAGCGGCTGTTCACCGTACGGTCGTGCAACTACGACATGCCGCGGCAAATGCCCGAGCGGCCGTGCCTGGACTACTACATCAAGCGGTGCAAGGCGCCGTGCATTCTCGCGCAAACGCAGGCCGAGTATCGCGCGATGATCGACGAAGTGCTGGTCTTTCTCGAAGGGCGCACCGACGAAGTCGCGCGGCGCGTGCGCGACCGAATGGATCTCGCCGCCGAGTCGCTCGACTTCGAGCGCGCTGCCGAATTGCGCGACGCGCTGCGTCATCTCGAGCAGATGTCGGAGCCGACGGTCGTGCTGTCGATCGAAGGCGGCGATCGTGACGTCATCGGCTACGCGCGGGACGGAGACGACGCGGCCATCGCGCTGATGCGCATTCGTGGCGGCAAACTCCTGGCGCGGGAGCATCAGTTTCTCGAGAACGTGGAAGACGAGAGCGACGCCGCCGTGCTGCAGGCGTATCTCGCCGGGAGCTACCTGCCGCTCGACGATCGCGCCGCCGACCTGCTGGTCCCGTTCGAGCCTTCCGAGCGTGAGCTGGTGGAGTCGTCGCTCGAGCGCACGTCGATCCACGTTCCGCAGCGAGGTCCGCGGCGCGAGCTCGTCGACCTCGCGACACAGAACGCGCGACACCTGCTCGAGGAGCTCCGGCTCACTGGCGAGGAAGCAGACGAGCGCGCCGGCGATCCCGTCTACGAGCTGCAGCGCCAGCTGGGCCTGCAGAAGGTGCCACGCTCGCTTGTCTGTTTCGACATCTCGCATGCCCAGGGCACCGACACGGTGGCGTCGTGCGTCTGGTTTCAGAATGGACGCCCGTATCGTGCCGAGTATCGCAAGTTCAAGGTGAAGAGCGTGGAAGGCATCGACGATTTTGCGTCGATGAACGAAGTCGTCTCGCGCTACTTCACCCGCCGTCGGGAGGAGGACAAGCCGCTGCCCGATCTCGTCGTCATCGATGGAGGCAAGGGCCAGCTCAACGCCGCGCACGCGGCGCTCGACGCGCTCGGACTTGGCGCCATGCCCATCGTGAGCCTGGCAAAGCGCGAAGAGGAAGTGTTCCTGCTCGGGCGCGGTGAGCCATTGCGCTTGTCGCGGCGATCGCCCGCGCTTCGCGTGCTGCAGCAGGCGCGCGACGAAGCGCACCGCTTTGCCGTCACGTTCCAGCGAAAGCGCCGCTCGATGCGTACGATGACGTCGGAGCTGTTGCGTGTCCCCGGCATCGGAGAGTCCAAACGCCGGCAGTTGCTCGAGGCGTTCGGCAGCCTGCAAGGAGTGCGCGACGCCTCGGTGGCCGACATTGCCGCGCTCCCGGGCTTCGGCCACAAGACCGCCGAGCGGATCGTCGACGCGCTCCGCCGTTCGGCGCCGATCCCGGTGTCGACAGTAGAGAGCAGTGAACCCGGAGCGAACGAGCAGCCCGCAGTCGCAGCAGCCGACCCTTCAACCACATCATCGTGAGCACCTGGCACCTCGAATGTTCCGCGTGCGGCACCCGTGAGTCGGGTATCGCGCTGGCTACCGTGTGTCCGTCGTGCGGCCAGCCATTTCTCGTCATTTATGATTCTCTCATGCCACGGCGCGACAGCGTCACCGCGCGCTGGGACATGTGGCGATACGCGCCCGTCATGCCGCTCCAGCCTGGCGAGACGCCCGTCTCGCTCGGCGAAGGCCTGACACCGTTGATCGAGCTGCCCGCGCTGGCGAAAGAAATGGGCGTGGCCCGCCTCTGGGTGAAGGACGAAGGACTCAATCCCACTGCGTCGTTCAAGGCGCGCGGTATGAGCGCGGCTGTCACGCGCGCGCGGTCCCTCGGCGTGCCAGGGCTCGTCGTGCCCACGGCGGGCAATGCCGGCGCGGCGCTCACCGCCTACGGCGCGGCCGCGGGCGTGCCTGTGCGCGTGTACGCTCCAGAGACCACGCCCAAACCGATCCTCGACACGATCCGCGCCCTCGGCGCTGATCTGCAACTCGTTGCGGGCCACATCGGCGACGCCGGCAAGCAGGCGCGTGCCTTCGCGGCGGAGAGTGGCTACTTCGATGTGTCGACGTTGCGCGAGCCGTACCGCATCGAAGGCAAAAAGACGATGGGAATCGAGCTGGCCGAACAACTCGGTTGGCGGCTGCCGACGCACATCGTCTATCCGACCGGCGGCGGGACGGGCCTCATCGGCATGTGGAAGGTGTTCGGCGAGATGTGCCATGGCGGCTTGCTGCCGAAGGACACGGCCATGCCGCACATGATCGTCGCGCAGGCGTCGGGATGCGCGCCGATGGTTCGCGCGTTCGACGCCGGGGCGGACCGAGCGACGCCGTGGGAGAATCCGACGACGCACGCGAGCGGCCTGCGCGTACCGGGGCCACTCGGCGACCGGTTGATCCTCAAGGCGCTGCGCGAGAGCCAGGGCGATGCGCATGCGGTGAGCGAGGACGCGATTCGCGCCGGCACCACGCGTTTGTCGCGCGCCAGCGGTGTCGACGCCGCGCCGGAAGGCGGCTGCGCGCTGGCGGTGACCGAGGAGTTGATCGCCGCGGGGCGAATCGGCGGCGACGCCGAGGTGCTCGTGTTCAACACCGGCAGCGGCGCGTCGTACAGGTTCTGATGAGCGTTCGATAATGCCGATCGCCATCCTCGACCCGTTCAGCGGCATTTCCGGCGACATGACGCTGGGTGCGTTGCTGCAGGTCGGGCTCGACGCCGATTGGTTGCGGGCGCTCCCGGCGACGCTCGGCCTGGCCGACGTGGGCGTGGAGATTCGCGAGGTGCTGCGCGGCGAGATCGTGTGCGCCAAGGTGGACTTCGAGATCCCGCCGCAGCCGCACGGTCGACATATCGCGGAGATTCGAGAGCTGGTCGCACGCAGTGGGGCGCCGGCGGGCGTTCGCGACCGCGCCGACCGCGCATTCACCGCGATCGCCGGCGCGGAGGGCGAGATCCACGGCCTGCCACCCGAACAAGTGCACCTGCACGAAGTCGGCGCGGTCGATGCGATTCTCGACGTAGTCGGCGCGATCTGGGGATTCGAGAAGCTCGGCGTCGACCGGATCCACTGCGGGACGATCGCGCTCGGCGATGGCACCGTCAAAGCCGCGCACGGAATCTTGCCCGTGCCGGCACCGGCCACGCTCAAGCTGCTCGAGGGTCATCGCGTCCGACCCGGGCCGGAGGGCGCGGGAGAACTCGTAACGCCGACCGGTGCAGCGCTCGTCCGAGTGCTGTCGCACGGCGCGCCTCCGGCCGAATACGTACCGATCCGCAGTGGATTTGGCGCCGGCACCAAGGACTTTCGCGGCCGCGCCAATGCGTTGCGCATCGTACTTGCTGACGCGGTCGAGGCATCTGAGGGGGATGAGGTTGCCTCGCTCGTCGAGCTTGCGTGCGATATCGACGACATGAGCGCGGAGTACCTCGCGGCGGCCGGCGATCGATTGCGCGAGGCCGGCGCGCTGGACGTCGTGATGATTCCCTCGACGATGAAGCGTGGACGGCCCGGGGTTCGCCTAGAGGTGTTGTGCAAGCCGGTCGATGCGACGCGGCTCGAGGATCTGCTGTTCGCGGAGACGACGACCATAGGCGTGCGGCGCCGGTCGGTGCAACGGCGCTCGTTGCCGCGGGATGTGATCTGTGTCACCGTGCTCGGTCATGACGTGCGCGCCAAGCGCGTGATGCTGCCCGATGGCTCTCGCCGCGCGAAGCCGGAGCTTGCTGACGTAGAACGGGTTGCCCTGGCGACAGGGCGAGCCCTGCAGGATATTTTCAGGTTGGCCGCCATCGAGGCGGAACGGCACTCCGATCGACAGGGTACGGATAATACGGGCCGTGGGCCCGGCACCTGAAGCAGAGAATACTCAGGAGAGAATGCAATGCCCGGTATGGCAAAAACGCTTCTGCCCGCGCTTCTCATCGGCGGCCTTTCCGTGGGCGCTCGAGCGCAGTCGCCGTCGTGTGACGTCGACGAGGGGACGCCGGCACAAGTCGCACGCGCGGTGCTCGACATCCAGATCGCGCAGTCCACGACCAAGCCGGAGGACGTCGCCAACAAGCTGAAGGACGCCGTGAAGCTGCTCAGTGAAGGCGATCTGAAAAAGAACCCGACCGGCCGCGCGTTCGTGTTGGGGAAGACGCTCGCCTGGTGGTTGAACCAGCCTGGCATGGCGAGTGGAATGACGACACGCGGGGCGCTCGGCTTCACCACTGAGCCAACTGCGCCGTACGACATCATCGCCAACATCGACTCGCTGTTCACGATCGTCGAGAAATCGAACCCGACGTGCGAAGCGCAGACCACCGCGTACCGGCAGCAAAAGTCGTGGGTCGACATGGTGAACCACGCCATCGAGCTTGGCAATGCGGGCAATTACGACTCGGCAACCATTGTCGCCAAGCGCTCGCTGCAACTGTCGCGCAAGGCGCCGTACGGGTTCATGGTGCTCGCGCAGGCCGCGTCAAAGGCCAACAAACCGGCGGAAGCGATCTCGCAGTACAAGCTCGCCATCGCGGCGGCGACGGATACCTCGCAAGTCGACGTACGTCGCCAACTGCAGTACACGCTCGGCAACTATGTCTCGGAGCTTGCTGAGGACGCCGGTTCGCCGGCTGCAAAGGACAGCCTCATCAAGGAAGCCAAGGCGGCGTTCGAGGCGCTGGCCAAGGATCCAGGGACCAAGTTCGCCGACGCGGCGCGAAGCGGGCAGGCACGTGTCGCGACGCTGAGTGGCGATACGACGGCGATCAAGTCGTCGTACGCCGATCAGCTGGCGAACCCCAGTGCGTTCTCGTACACCTCGCTCATGATGGCGGCGGTGAGTGCCGCCAAGGCCGAGCAGACCAAGGACGCGATCAAGCTGTTCGAGGCGGCACGCACGATGAACCCGTATCATCGCGACGTGCTCTATAACCTCGCGCGCCTCTATCTGCTCGACAGCGCCTACGCCAAGGGCATTCCGGTGGCGCGCGAGCTGATCAAGGTCGATCCCTCGAACTCGGACAACTACCAGCTCATCGCCATCGCCTACGCGAGCATGAACAAGGGCTACAGTGCCAAGCAGAAGGACGCCGAAGCGCGCGCAAAGGCGCTCGGACAGCGTGCCAACACGTCCAAGAGCGCCGCGGTGCAGAAGGCAGCCATCGACTCGGCCGGTCGCATGAACGCCATCATCAAAGCGTACGGCGATTCGTCGAAGGCCGCGGTGGACTCGGCGATCAAGTACAACACGATGACGCTTCCGGCCAAGGTCACGTTCACCGAATTCACGCCAAGCGCGGACAAGACGACGCTGGGCGGCAACGTCATGAACAACACCGACGCCGCGCGGCCATTCGCGCTCAAGATCGAGTTCCTCGACAAGTCGGGCAACGTCGTGTCGTCGCAGGACGTGAACGTCGGTCCCGTGGAGGCACACAAGAGTGCGACGTTCACCGCGACGGGAACCGGTGCCGGCATCATGGCGTTCCGGTACGCGCCGATCAGCTGAGCGCCGAAGCCGCAGTGTCAGAATGCGCCCGCCCTTGTGGCGGGCGCATTTCTTTTTGAGGTGTCGCGCACGTTGATGATCGACGTTGCGCAACGCTGCTCAAGTTGCGTATCCAGCTTGTTTTCGGGCCTTTGATCTCCTACATTGCGTGAGCTGTCGCCGAGCCTGGGCGCGGGCGATCGAGCGGTTCCGGGGGAGATTCGCGTCGCGCGGATTTCCCCCATTGCAATGGTGGGCCAATGGTTCGGGTGAAGAGCGTCATCGAGGGCAGCATCGCGCAGGAGATCGGCATCGCCGCCGGCACCGAGCTCGTCTCGGTGAATGGGCGCGAGCTCGCCGATTTCCTCGACTGGGAATTCCTGTCCGCGGACGATGAGCTCGTGATCGAAGCGCGCGAGCCTGGCGGCGAGCTCGTCGTGTACGAGATCGAGCGGCCCGAGGGCGAGCCCATGGGCATCGAGCTCGAGCCGCCCACGATTCGTCGTTGCGCGAACCGTTGTGAGTTCTGCTTCATCGAAGGATTGCCCAAAGGCCTGCGAAAGTCGCTCTATGTGCGCGACGACGACTACCGCCTCTCGTTTGCCTACGGCAACTTCGCTACGCTGTCCAACCTCAAGGACCGCGACATCGCGAGGATCCTCGAGTACCGGCTGTCGCCACTCTACATCTCGGTCCACGCGACACCGTGGGAGGCGAGGAAGATCCTCCTCAACAACCCGCGCGTGCCCAATATCGTCGAGCAGCTCACGCGGCTGGCTGAGGGCGGGATCCAGTTCCACGGCCAAATGGTCATCGTGCCCGGCCTCAACGATGGCGAGGTGCTCGAGCAATCGATGCGCGACCTCTGGTCCTTCGGCGATGCGGTTCTGTCGGTCGCGATCGTGCCCGTTGGACTGACCCAGTTCTCGCATCTGTACACTGGGACGCCGATGGACCGAGACAACGCCGAGGGACTGCTGCGCTCCGTCGACCGCTGGGCCGAGCGCGCGCGAGCAGAACGTGGCGAGTCCTGGGTCTACGGTTCGGACGAGCTCTACCTCCTGGCCGAGCGTCCGCTCCCGCCGGCCGAATACTACGGCGACTTCCCGCAAATCGAGAATGGCGTCGGGGCGGTGGCATCGCTGCGGATGCGCGTCCGCGAAGGGCTCGCGACGCTGCCGCGGCTCGAGGGGCGGCGCATCGGTGTCGTGACGGGCGTGTCGATGGCGGGCATCATGCCCGAACTGCTCGAAGCGCTGGCCGAAGCGACCGGCGCACGATTCGAGATGATCGTGACGACGAATTCGCTGTTCGGCCCGAGCACGACCACGGCCGGGCTTCTCGTTGGCGCGGACATTCAGCGCGCGCTTCAGGAACGGCACGATCTCGACGTCGCCCTGATCCCTGCGGAGTGCATCAATGACAACGGCGTCTTTCTGGACGACGAGCCGTTCCTGGCCGTACGCGAGCGACTGCCAATGCCGGTGTATCCATCCTATGACTTCATCGACGTGCTGACTCTCGAGGGCGCGCCACACGCGGGCGAGGCGGCAGCGTGAGCATTCCCGTCGTGGCACTCATCGGCCGGCCAAACGTCGGCAAGTCGGCGCTGTTCAACCGCATCGTCGGCGACGAAAGCGCCATCGTGTCGGAAGAGGCGGGCACCACGCGCGACCGGCACTTTGCCGAGACGGACTGGGCGGGGCGGCCCTTTTGGCTGGTCGACACCGGCGGCATCGCCGACGATCCCCGCGCACCGATGGACGTCGAGATTCGCCGCCAGGTGGACGAGGCCATCGGCGAGGCAGATCTCATTCTGTTCGTCGTCGACGCGCGGGTGGGCCTCCACCCCAGCGACGCCCACGTCGCCGAGCTTCTGCGCAACGCCAACAAGCCGTGGATGCTCGTCGCCAACAAGGTGGACGATCCCCGCGCCGCCGACTATTTCGAGTTCTATAATCTCGGCGTCGACGAGGTGTTCCCCGTGTCGGCGATCAACGGCAAGGGCTCGGGCGATCTGCTCGACGCGGTGGTCGCGCGGCTGCCGCACGCCGAGCCGGACCTCGAGAACGCGCTGCGCGTCGCCGTGATCGGCAAGCCGAACGTCGGCAAGTCGTCGTTCGTGAACCGGCTGCTGGGCGATGACCGCCTCGTCGTGAGCGAGATCGCCGGGACGACGCGCGACGCGATCGACACGCCGATGCGCTATCACGGGCGCCCGTTCGTGTTCATCGACACCGCGGGCCTGCGGCGGCAGAGCAAGATCGACGACGGCATCGAGTTCTATTCGTCGCTTCGCACCCGTCGCGCGATCGAGCGGGCCGACATCTGCATTCTGGTCGTCGACGCCACCGAAGGCGAGATCCAGAATCAGGATCTCAAGATCGCGACGCTCGCCTGGGACGCCGGCCGCGGCCTCATCGTCGTCGTCAACAAATGGGATCTCGCCGAGAAGGATGACAAGGCATCGGCGAAGTATCAGAAGGCGGCGGGCGAAAAGGCGCCGTTTCTCAAATTCGTGCCGTTCCTGTTCACCTCCGCCCTCACCGGGCAGCGCGTGAACAAGGTGCTCGACATCCTGCTGCAGGTGGAGGAAGAGCGCCAGAAGCGCATCGCCACGTCGGAAGTGAACGACAAGCTCGGCGAACTGGTCGCGCGCCGTCAGCCGCCGCAGGCCGCGGGGCGCGAGGTCAAGCTCAACTATGCAACACAGGTCGAGACGGAGCCGCCGACGATTGCCGTGTTCGGCAATGCGCCCGATCTCGTCGAAGAACACTATGTGCGGTATCTGCACAACGGATTTCGATCGTTCTGGGGCTTCACGGGCAATCCACTCCGCATCGTCCTTCGCCGGAAAGCCGGCTGAATGATCCCGCTCGTCGCCGCGCTCGTCGCCTCGTACCTGCTCGGCTCCATTCCCGCCGCCTACATCGTCGGCAAGACACGCGGCATCGACCTGCGCAAGCATGGGTCGGGCAATCTGGGCGCGACGAACGTCATTCGCGTGCTCGGCACCAAGATCGGTTTGCTGGTATTCGCGTTCGACGTCGCCAAGGGCGCCGTGCCGACGCTGCTCTTTCCGCGCTGGGTGCCGCTCGACGCCATGCCCATGCGCGATCCGACGGTGTTCGCGATCCTGTGCGGTATCGCGGCGATCGCGGGCCACGCGCGACCGATCTATCTCAAGTTCGGTAAGGGAGGGAAGGGAGTGGCGACGGCCGCCGGTGTCTTCCTGGCCCTGGCGCCCATCCAGACGCTGCTCACGCTCCTCGTGTTCGCGGTGGTATTGCTGTCGAGCGGCTACGTGTCGCTCGGCTCGCTGACGAGCGCGACGATCCTGCCCGTGCTGCTCGCCGTCACGATTGGTGTCCGCACCTGGCCGTTCGCGATCAGCGTGGCCGTGGCGCTGTTCGTGTTCTGGACGCATCGCGCGAACATCGCGCGGCTTCGCCGCGGTGAGGAACATCGGTTCGGCAAGCGCGACATGACCGGCAGGCGGCCGGCCGCGACGCTCGCGATCAGTCTCGTCATCGTGCTCGCCGTGCTCGTCGCGGCGCGGTTCGCCTGATGCGGTGCGCCGTGATCGGCGCCGGCGCGTGGGGCACGGCACTCGCCGATCTGCTCGCGCGCAACGGGCACGACACGACGATCTGGGCACTCGAGCCTGACGTCGCGGCGTCGATCAACGTGCGTCATGAGAACGAGCGGTTTCTGCACGGATTCGTTCTGGCGCCCTCGCTCCATGCGACCAACGAGCAGGATCAGGCGCTCCGTGACGCGGAGCTCGTCGTCTACGCCGTGCCGTCGCAGCACCTCCGTGCGGTCGCCAGGGCAGGGGCCGTGTGCGTGTCACCCGGCGCGATTCTGGCCGTCGCCACCAAAGGCATCGAGCGTGGCACGTTGTCGCTGATGACCGATGTGATCGCGTCCGAGCTTGCGCAGCGGCCGGTGGTCGCGATCTCGGGGCCGAGTTTTGCCGAGGAAGTCGTCCGTCGCCAGCCGACCGCGATCGTGGCGGCATCGGTCGATGAGGGCGCGGCGGTGATCGTGCAGGACGCATTGAGCAACTCGAGTTTCCGCGTTTACACGAGCGATGATGTCGCGGGCGTGGAGCTCGGCGGCTCGCTCAAGAACGTGATGGCAGTCGCGACCGGCATCGTCGAAGGTGTGGGGCTGGGCTACAACTCGCGGGCCGCGCTCATCACCCGCGGCTTGCACGAGATGACGCGCCTCGGCGTCGCGCTCGGCGCGCGCTCGTCGACCTTCGCGGGACTCGCCGGCATCGGCGATCTCGTGCTCACGTGCACCGGCACACTGAGCCGCAATCGAGCGATTGGCCTCGAGATCGGTCGTGGCGCCACCCTCGAGGAGGCGCTCGCCGGCAAGGAAAC
>DATJHY010000039.1:0-2526 GCA_035493635.1 Gemmatimonadaceae bacterium
CTTGCTCGAAGGGGCACGGCGCGACCGACGCGAGCAGTTGACGCAGATCGAGGCGTTGGCGCTGCTCGAGGCATACGGCATTCCGACGGCGCCGGCTCAGGTGGCGACGAACGCCGACGAAGCCGTGGGCATCGCGAAGCGCCTAGGGTATCCGGTCGTGATGAAGCTCGTTTCGCCCGACGTCGTGCACAAAACCGAGGTCGGCGGCGTGCGCGTCGGCCTCACGACGGACGCGCAGGTACGCGCGGCGCACGATGAGGTCATCGCCAACGCGGTCGCGGCAATCCCGACCGTGCACATCGGCGGCGTACTACTGCAGCCGGTCGTGACGGGTGGGGTGGAAACCATCGTCGGCATCGCCCGCGATCCGGCATTCGGTCCGCTCGTGATGTTCGGGCTGGGCGGAATCTTCGTCGAAGCGACGCGCGACGTGGTGTTCCGGATCGCGCCGGTCGCGCGCGACCAGGCACTCGAGATGCTCGGGAGTATCCGGGGCACCAGGCTGCTCGACGGGATGCGCCGCATGCCGGCGGTGAGCCGGGAGGCGTTGGCCACGGTGATCTGCCGCGTTGGCCAGCTTGCCGCGGATCACCCGGACATACTCGAGATCGACGTCAATCCGCTGCTCGCGCGGTCAGCCGACGTGGTCGCGCTGGATGCGCGGGCGAGGATCCGGTTGTAGCGGCAACCAAAAACGAAATTAGGGTCAGAGTCGAATTAGAGAAACGAAATTAGGGTCAGAGTCGAATTGCGGGCGAATGGACTCTAACCCTGATTCCGTTGTGTTTGGCTAATTCGACTCTGACCCTAATTACCCAAAACTCTGCCCTGACTACCAAATTGCCGCAAATCGACTCTGACCCTAATTAGGGCTACTTCTTCGGTGTGACGGGTTTTGCCCCCGGCTTGCTGAGCGTATCAGTCTTGGCGGGCCCGGGGAGCGGCGCCGCGCGCGCCGTGTCGCCTACCGGTGCCTGCTGGAACTCCGCCTCGGCGCCGCGCAGCAGGTCCTCCAGGCGAACAGCCGTCGCGATTCGCTTGGACAGGTTGAAAATGTCGGCCGCCTCCGGCTGCTTGCCCTGCGACTTGAGCGCTTCGGCGAGCTCGAGTCCTGTCGCGACGTACAGATACGGGATGCCCACCGATGGGCGGTCGATCCAGTCGCCGGTGTTGAGCACCGACTGTGGACCCTCGAACACGCGCCGCCAGAGCGAATCGCTGCGCGCGACGTCGAGCCATCCGTCGCCCTGTAGATAGACCGTATCCTTGGGCGCGCCGGCTGTCGGCGGCATGAACAGCTTCGATGCGAGCCCCTGCGTGAGCACGTTGTCGCCGAGGCCGAGCGACCGGGCGTAGCCGCCGGATGTTCGCGCGAAATACATCGGTCGTTGCGGCCACGAATCCTGGATCATGCGCAGCACGAACAGGTCGGCGCGCTGCAGGACGCCATGGTCGAGATTCTTGGGATCGATGGTCGCGCGCAGCTGGCCGCTGCTGAAATTCATCGGCGCGCTGAGCTCGTAGTACGCCGGCACCGAGTCGGCGTCGCTCATCGTCATGTGAAGCGGCGCCTGCGTCGGCTTGGGCCAGCTCTGGTTTCTGTAGATCGCGGGGCCCTTCGCCGCATCGTACTCGTAGATCGGGCGGCGAATGAGCTGCCGCACGTACCAGTCGGTATTGAGGAGCGAGGTGTTCGCCACCACCACGTCCTTGCGAATGCCTTCGACCTCCTGCGCGTACCACAGCGGGAACGTATCGTTGTCGCCGACGGTCACGAGCACGCCATACGGCTCGACGGAGTTCAGAAGATCGGCGGCAAAGTCGCGCGTGTCGCGGTGGCCGGCGCGCGACGCCCAATGCCAGTTCGCGAACAGCGGAACGATCGCGAGCGCGAGCACCGGCGCGCTGAACTGCAGTCCGCGCTGCGTCGGCAGCGTGATCGAATCCCGCCCCACTTTCACGGTCTCGGTCCCGAACAGCGCCGCGATCGACTCCCACACATAGAGCAACCCGAGCGCGGCCCACACGCCCCACGCCGAGAAGCTCCAGATGAAGAAGTAGTCGCGGTCGCGCACCTCGTGCGGCGCGGGCGACGACGGGTCTTGCGACGCTCCCAGCTTGAAATTCAGGTAATAGATCAGCAGCAGCGTCATCGTGAACATCAGCGAGCCGAAATACCAGAAACTCCGCCGGTCTCGTTGGTAGTGCACCCAGCCACCGATCAATCCGAGCACGAGGAACGCGGCGGCGAACAGGGCTTGGGCGAACACGTGGTCGTCGTGCGCGTCGCGGATCCACTGCCACTTGAAGTACAGCCACCACATTCCGATCTGATCGACGAACGACGCCTGCCGGTCACTCAGATCGGGCTTGCCGTACTGGCCACGATTGAAGTTGTACTCGAACGCGTCGAGCGTGCCTTTCGAGAACGTGCACGAGAACTCGAGCTTGGTACGGCACGCCGTCGGTTCGCCCTCGTTGATTGCGGGGAAGTAGGCGGCGCGAATCGGCTGCGTAGCGAACGGG